>JBDSDH010000305.1:0-26649 GCA_039920665.1 Ilumatobacteraceae bacterium | reverse complement strand
GGGGTCTGCGGTGGATTTCGTCGGTCGGGTTGCGTGCGATGATTCCTTTGGCGGCGCTCGGGTCGTCGGATGGTTGACCTGTAGGGGGTTCTGTGATGTTGAGGTTCCGTTTCGTTCATTTTGGGGTTGCGGTTGGTCTGTTGGCGGCGGGTGCCACGGGCATCCAACTCGTCGCCGCCATCGGCACCGCAGGGGTACCCTCGGCGTTGGTTCCGATCGCGCCGTGCCGCCTGGTGGACACCCGCGCCACCGATCAGGTCGGCACCCGTAACACACCGCTCGGAACGGGTGAGGTCGCCGAGTTCGCAGTGTGGGGCCATAGCGGCAACTGCGATATTCCGACAACAGCGACGGGGATCGCGTCAAATGTGACGGCCGTGAATCCAACTGCGTCAAGCTATTTGACGGTGTTTCCCGGTGACGCCGCGCAGGCGGTGACATCGAGTCTGAACTGGACGCCGGCGAGTCCGCCAACACCGAATCAGGTCACCGTCGGGTTGTCCGCAGCGGGTTCAATCAAAATGTTCAACAATGCGGGCACGATCAACGTGATCGTCGACATCGTCGGGTACTACGTCCCGTCAACCTCGGGACCAGCAGGACCTCCCGGCCCCAAGGGTGACACTGGTCAGACTGGTCAGACTGGTCAGACTGGACTCACCGGACCGACTGGCCCGAGCGGCCTGGTACTCGTGGGGCAGTTCACGCCCACGCAGATCATCCAGGGTGCCATTCTCACCTGCACTACCTCATCGGCGACACAGTGCAGCGGAGCTAAACTAAACGGCCTCGATCTGAGTGCCACTACGATTGGCGCCAGCTTGGACACGATTTGTGCCACCGTTCGCGGTACGGGTAGCGCTGGCGTCTCGGGTGCAGTTGCGGCTACGGCCCTGAGGTTCGTGTGGAACAGCCCAGGGTGGGGGTTGGAGACTGCCTTTACATCTTCGATCACCTCCTTCGGCTGTCTTTGATGGCGGCACACGATCCCACCCGTGGTGCCAAACCTGGATCAACCTGACACCTCCGTAGCTACGTCGCCGCACCGACAAGGCGTTGCAGCGCGTTGAGCGCCTGTCGGACGGCACCGAACGACGACGGCAGTCCAGCGAGCACCGCTGCGATCTGGGCGCGCTCGTGGAGTAATTCGAGGTGCGAGTCGACCAGTTCTGCCGTCGCGTTTTCGACAGTGGTGCCATCGCCGCCGATCGTGGGTTCGTGTTCTGTCTTCCCGACGGCCGGCCGTATCACGCTGAGCGTGTATCGACGGAGTTCGATCGACGGGTGACGAAGTGGGCCCTCCCCCGGATCACGTTGCACGGACTGAGGCACACATGGGCGACGCTCGCCCTGCGCGTCGGCGTGCATCCGAACGTGGTTCAAGAGCGCTTCGGGCGCTCGACGCTCGGGATCACGCTCGGCACGTACTCGCACGTTTCGATGGGGGTGCAGCGCGACGCAGCGGAGAAAGTGGCTGGGCTCATCTTTGGTACGTGATCACTCTGTGACCATTCGTGACCAACGGCCCGAAAACTACACAACCCCAGGCCCATGACCTGGGGTTATATGGTGTCGAAGGGGGGACTTGAACCCCCACGGGATTTCTCCCACTAGCACCTCAAGCTAGCGCGTATACCTATTCCGCCACTTCGACGTGGTGAGATCCTGAGTTTACCGCAGGGTTACTGGCGTACCAACAAGAATCCGAGCGCGACGACCGTCATGATCCAGATCAAGAGCAACACCGAGGTGATTCGAGTGAGGTTGCGCTCGGCCGCTGTCGATCCGAGTGCTGCTCCACCGCCGCCGCCAAACATGTCCGACAGACCACCGCCACGACCGCTGTGCATCAGGATGCCGGAGACCATCCCGATCAGCGAAACGACGTTGACGACGATGGTTACGTAGAGGAACAGGTCACGCACGGTTCACGATCCTATCGGCGCGGGTTGGTGAACAGACCACGACTGGCAGGTCTCGGATGAGCTTCATCGACGATCAGACAGCGAGAATCTCTGGCATCACTTCGGCGAAGTGGCATGCCACAGGATGACCCTGGCCACGGTCGATGAGCAACGGCTCTTCCTCAGCACAAATGTCCTGCGCCTTGGGGCACCGAGTCCGGAACCGGCAGCCACTCGGGGGGTTGATCGGGCTCGGTACGTCGCCCTGTAGAACCACTCGATGGCGCTGTCGCTCGAGTTCCGGATCGGGTTCGGGCACCGCCGACAGCAACGCTTGGGTGTACGGATGAGCGGGCGTGAGATAGATCGTCTCGGCCGGGCCGATCTCCATCAACTTGCCAAGGTACATCACAGCGATCGTGTCGCTGATGTGGCGCACGACCGACAGGTCGTGAGCGATGAACACATAGCTGAGATCCATCTCAGCTTGCAGGTCTTCGAGCAGGTTGACAACGCCGGCCTGGATGCTCACGTCGAGCGCTGACACCGGTTCGTCGAGCACGATGAGGGCCGGCTTCAGCGCCAGGGCGCGAGCAATGCCGACCCGCTGCCGTTGCCCGCCGGAGAACTCGTGCGGGAACCGGCGGGCATGATCGGGAGCGAGTCCGACCAACTCGAGCAATTCGCCGACACGCTTGTCGTGATCGCCGGCGACCTTTTGAATCTTGAGCGGTTCCGCGATCGAAGCGCCAACGGTCATCTTCGGATCGAGCGATGCGTAGGGATCCTGGAAGACGATCTGCAGTTCCTTGCGCAACTCGCGCATCTCGGCGCGCCCGAGACCGATGAGTTCCTGACCTTGGAACTTGATCGATCCGGCCGTGGGCTCGATCAGCCGCAGCAGGCATCGCCCGACCGTGGTCTTGCCGCTGCCGCTTTCACCGACGAGTCCGAGCGTCTGTCCGGCGAAGACATCGAAGGACACGCCGCTGACCGCCTGGACGGTGTGTCTGATCGAGCGGAGTCCGAACGACGACTTGACGGTGAAATGCTTGACGAGGTCATCGACACTGATGACGGGAACACCGGGCGCGTTGGTCACAGAACGGGCTCCAGATCGATCTCTTCGACGCGGATACACGCCGTTTGGGAATTGTGAAAGGGGCGCAGCTCGGGCAGATCGACGGCACAGACATCGGTTGCAAATTCGCATCGGGGACGGAACGCACAGCCACTCGGCGGGCGCAGCATGTTCGGCGGGGTACCGATGATGGGCGTCAGCCGCTCTTGTCCGGAGCGAGGGAGCGATTTGAGCAGACCAACGGTGTAGGGATGAGTTGGATCCTTGAACAGCGTCATCACATCGGCTCGCTCCGCGGACCGGCCGGCGTACATGACCTGCACCTGATCGGCGACTCTGGCCACGACACCGAGGTCGTGGGTAATCAGCACGACCGCCGTATGGAGCTCGTGCTGGATCCGCTGGATCACTTCGAGGATCTGGGCTTGCACGGTCACGTCAAGCGCCGTTGTCGGCTCGTCGGCGATCAACACCTCAGGGTCGTTGGCAATCGCCATCGCAATCATCACACGCTGACGCATGCCGCCCGAGAACTCGTGTGGGTACTGCTTGGCTCGGGCGCTCGGCTGTGGGATACCAACGAGATCGAGCAGCTCGACCGACTTCGACTCGGCAGCCGCTTTCGACATCGGGTCGTGGGAACGGATCATTTCGACGATCTGAGGACCGATCCGCTGCACCGGATTCAAGGCCGAGAGCGGGTCCTGAAAAATCATCGCGATCTTGTGTCCGCGAACCCGGCGAACCGTTTTCGAGGACGCACCGATCAATTCGGTCTCCCCCAGCTTCGCAGAGCCGGTGATCACCGTGCTCGGCGGAAGCAGGCCCATCACGCCCAGGAACGTGACCGACTTGCCGGAACCGGATTCGCCGACGACCGCCAGCATCTCGCCCTTGTGAACCGACAGGTCCACGCCGCGCACGGCCTGCACGTCACCATTCATCGTCGGGAAGTGGATCCGTAGGTCGCGAATTTCGAAGACAGCGTCGGTGACAGGGCCTTCGACGGATTCTCTGAGGGTGTCGCTCATCACCGGCGGGCCTGTCCTTGCTTCGGATCGAAGGCATCCCGCAACGCGTCGCCGATGAAGTTGATGCACATGATGGTGATGACGAACACTGCCCCAGGGAACACGAGCAGCCACCACTTGCCCGTCAGCACCTGCCCCTTGGAGTCACCGAGCAGGCCACCCCAACTGGTCTTGTACACCGGGTCGATCCCGAACCCGAAGAATGCCAGCGTCGATTCAGCCACGATTGCGGCAACGACCGACGTGGTCAGGGCGACAATGATCGGTCCGATCGCATTCGGAATCAGGTGACGCACGACGATGCGCGGCGCACTCGATCCGAGGGCTACCGAGGCTTCGACGAATTCTCGTTCCTTGAGGCTGAGCACCGTGCCGCGCACGATCCGGGCGACGCTCATCCAGCTCAGGGCCACGAGCAACACGATGATGAATCGAATCGATTTGAGATCACCGACCAACCAGTTGAGCCACGTCAGCTGGTCGAACAGGTTGCGGATCACGAGCAACAACACCAGGGTCGGGAAGGCGAGGAACAAGTCGGTGGTGCGCATCAACATGTCGTCGATGATCCCGCCTCGGTAGCCGGCCACCGCACCGACCAAGGTGCCGATCACGCTCGCGAATAATGCCACCGTGAGACCGATGAACATCGACACCCGGCCGCCCCAGATGATGCGGGAGTACAGATCGCGGTTGAGTTGGTCGGTGCCGAACCACGCTTTGGCTCCGGGCGAGTTGAGTCCTCGTTTGCCGTTGAAAGGCGCAAGGATTTCAATCTCGCCATAGCGGGCGGTGATCGGGGCGAGGATGATCCAGATCGCAATCAACGTGAACACGACCAGCGACGCCATTGCAACGCGGTGGCGCATGAACCGACGCAGTGCGAGTCGGCTCGGCGACACGGACTCGATCAGGGCGTTGACCTCGTCGGAGTCGAGCTCGTCGTTGGGCACGTGCGGCGAGGAGACCGCTGCTTCGAATTCGGACAGATCAGTCATGAGGGGTGCTCCGTCACAGTCGAATGCGAGGGTCGAGGAATGCGTATGCGACGTCGGCAAGCAAGTTGAACAGGATCAGCGAGATGACCACCAGCACCATCCAGGGCATCAGCTGAGGGAAGTCGCCATTCTCGAACGCTGTCAGGAAGAAGTCGCCCATTCCCTTGTACTCGAAGATTCGCTCGGTGATGATCAGACCTCCGATGATCGCTCCAACGTCGATTGCGGCGACCGTCACGATCGGGATCAGTGCATTACGCAAGGCGTGTCGGACGATCACCCGGGTTTCGCTGATCCCCTTCGCCCGAGCGGTACGCAGGTAGTCGGAGTTCTTGACCTCGAGCAGCGATGCCCGCATGTACCGGCTGTAGACCGCAATGGTCTGGATCGCGACCACGGTGCCGGGCAAGATCAGGTGTTTGAACCGCAAGAAGAGATCGAAGTTGTCGCCGTGTCCGGGCGGATAGACGCCAGACGGCGGCAGGAATGGTTTGCTGAGATCGAACCACTTGGTGACGTAGTACGAAAAGACGAGTTGGAGCAGGACGGCCGAGATGTATGGCGGGATCGACAGCCCGATGAAGGCACTGGCCGACGACAAGCTATCGAACTTGCTGTACTGCTTGAGCGAGGCGAGGATGCCGATGCCGAGACCAACGGTGATACCGATCACGGAGGCGAAAGCGCCGAGGATGAACGTGTTACTGAGAGCAGCCTTGATCGACGGCCAGACAGGTACTCGACCCTTGATCGACACACCCCAGTCGAACCGGACGAACTTCCACAGCCACCGCACATATTGTTCGGGAATCGTGCCGATCAATCCGTTGGCTTCTTTGTATTGCTGAATCTTGGCGGGCGACGCTCGAGAGTTGATCCGCAAGTAACTCGCGACTGGATCCGTGCCGACACGAATGGCCACAAAGACCAGGAACGTCACGATCAACAGCGTCGGGATCGCCCACAGCAGGCGGCGGAGAATGAAGCGAATCACAGTGCGGACCCAATCATTTTCTCGAAGGAATAGAGCAGGAGCCAGTGGGGGCAGATCCCAAAGGATCTGCCCCACCAGCCATCACTTGCGTCGGTACCGATGTCAGTACCGAGCAACTACCGAGTGTTGTGCAGGGTCAGTCGAGAACCTTGACGACCGGATCGCCCGTCAGCAACGCGCTGGGGACGTACTCACCGTCGCCGGTCGTGTCGAACGCACCGGGGAGCAGCTTGAACGTCGAAGTCCAGACCATCCACGAGGAGTTCGCACATTCGGTGATCGGGTTGAGGCACTCCGGCCACTGCTCGGCACCGATCAAGATCTCGCCATCCGCGCCCGGATCCCATTGCCACAGGTTCTGGAAGGCGGTGTAGTTGGCGGCGTCCTTGTCGATCGGGCCGGTGAGCTTGTCGGTCCGCCAGGCGGCGATGTTCGGGAACTGGAACAGCGAAACCATGACGGCATCTTCACCGAGGTACGCCGCGATCTTGTGCACGATCTCGGTGCGCTTGGGGATGTCGAGCTCGGCATCGGCTTCGAGCATCAGCGCCGAAGCGTCTTCGTTGCACCAGCCGCTGGAGTTCTGACCGACGTTGCAGTTCTCTGCCGTCGGAATCGAGTCGCACGCCATGATCGAGGTGACGGTCGGGTCCGGGGACGCGGTGTTGATGTACATCGCCAGGTCGTAGTCGAGAGCTGGGAGCCGCTGCTGGAAGTAGCAGGCAGCATCACAGTTGTCGGCGACGACATTGAAGCCGTGCTTGGCCATCTCGGGGATCAACAGCGCCTGGGTGGACTCGCGCCGGCTGTTGCCGGCGTTGACGACCCACTTGATCTCGGGGACGGTGCCGTCCTTCTCCCACATGCCGGCGGAGTTCTTCGTCCAGCCACCATCGGCGAGATCAGATTCGGCCTGCTTGATGTCGAAGTAGTCGTTGAAGACTGTGTCATCGCACCATGGTCCGATGGTCGGGACCCAGAGGCCGCACTGCAGCAACGGGGCACCCGGGAAAATCGGATCATAGATGGTGGAAAGAATCAGGTTGCGGTCGATCGAGTGGGCGAATCCCTTGCGGAACGCATCGTCGGCGAACGGGCCATCGTATTGCTGGAAGTACAGACCCTCGTAGTTGGTTCCATAGCCCGGCGTGTACTTGATGTTCGGATCGTTGAGGGCCTCGGTAATGCCCGAGAACGCCTGTGGGAAGATGAAGTCGACGGCGCCCGAGGTCAACGAGAGAATCTCGGTGTCGCTGTCGGCCTCAGGAACCATGATCACCTTGGTCGCGATCGGCTTCTCGGGGCCCCAGTAGGCGTCGTTCGGAACCAGCACCGTCTGATCGAGGCTCCACGATTCCTGCTTCCACTCCCGGCCGGAGAACGGCACGGAGTCGAGCAGATCGGCCGAAACGTCGTTGCAGTCTGCGAAGTAGTCGGCCTTGATGATCGGGTTGAACACATTCTTGTACGGCGCGTAGACCTTGCCGTACGTGACGACGATCGAGTTGTCGGTATCGCCGGCCTCGATCGAGGTGATGTCCTTGTAACCCTCTTGTGACAATGCGCCCGGGGTGTTCATCGTTGCGTCGAGCGTGCACTGGAAGTCGGCGATGCCGATCGGCGAACCGTCGTCCCAGACTGCGTCAGGGTTGATGTCATAGGTGACCGACATACCTGAACCGGCGGGTGCCTCTCCACCATCGGTGGCGGCAGTCGTCGCGTCGGTGGTGTCACCCGTCGTGTCCGCCGTCGTGGCCGCTGTTGTGTCTGCAGTCGTCGCCGCAGTGGTGGCGGCGGTACTGTCCGCCGTGCTTTGCGCTGTGGTCGTTGCAGTGGTCTCTGCGGTCGAATTGTCGTCGCTGCCGCATGCAGCAGCAACGAGTGTCAGACCCAGAGCAAGTGCAGCGAATTTGCTGCGCCTCTTGGTGCTCACGTGTTTGTGCCTCCTGATTGGATTTTCGGGAGGGAAGGAATTCGTCACTGCCGGGGCAGCGTCGGTGCAGCCAAAACCGCACCGACAAACCCCCGTATTGTCCTCCCCGATCAATACGGGTGTGTGAACGATAGCACCGCTCACCGCGATGGAACAGCGATCATGTTCCGGTCACCCGGAGAATCGGCACGGTTCTTCCAATGGAAACACTGTGGGAACACACCCCATCGGAAGCGAACGAAGGTTCCGGAAACCGGGGTTGCTCCGAGCGGTCAGTGGTTGCGGTACTGGACGATCCGAGCGAACTCGTCCGGGTCCAGGCTGGCCCCGCCGACGAGTGCGCCGTCGATGTCGGGCTGCGCCATCAACTCTGCGATGTTGGCCGCCTTGACCGACCCGCCGTACTGGATTCGAACGGCTGCGGCCGTCTCGGAGTTGTACATGTCGGCGATGCAGCGGCGGATCGCGGCACACACCGTTTGAGCGTCTTGCGACGTCGCTGTCCGACCGGTGCCGATGGCCCAGATCGGCTCGTAGGCAATGACCATCGTCGCGACCTTGTCGGCTTTGCGACCGGCCAATCCAGCTCGAATCTGACCGATCACCTTCGACTCGGTCTCGCCCGCTTCGCGTTCGTCGAGCGTCTCGCCGCAGCACATGATGGGCGTCATCCCGTGCTGCTGGATCGCGGCGACCTTGTTGTTGACCTGTTTGTCGGTCTCGCCGAACAGTTCACGGCGCTCGCTGTGGCCGCAGATCACGTACTGCACACCCAGCTTGCTGAGGAACACCGGGGAGACTTCACCCGTGAACGCTCCCTTGTCCTCCCAGTGACAGTTCTGGGCACCGAGGTGATAGTGCAGTTCATCGGCTTCGATGAGCGTCTGGATGCTGCGGATGTCCGTGTACGGAGGATGGATGCAGACATCGACGGCCGCGACGTCGTCCTTGCCGACCAGATACGACAGTTTCTGGACGCTTTGAATCGCCTCGAAATGGTTGTTGTGCATCTTCCAGTTGGCGGAGATGATCGGCCGACGACCGTGCGCCTTCGGCATCTCGCCCGTGTCACTCGCCGGCATTGGGTGCTCCTCTCAGGGCCTCGAGACCAGGCAGGTCACCCAGCTCGAGCAGCTCCAGCGAAGCCCCGCCACCAGTCGAGACGTGACTCACGTCGTCGTCGTAGCCGAACTGGGCCAAGGCTGCGGCTGAGTCTCCCCCGCCAACGACCGTGAACGCCTTGGTCTCGGCCATGGCCTGGGCGACAGTGCGGGTGCCAGAGGCAAACCGGTCGTCCTCGAACATCCCCATCGGGCCGTTCCAGAACACCGTGCGGGCATCCATGATGATGTCGGTGAACGCAGCGGCCGAGCCGGGTCCGATGTCGAATCCCTTGGCGCCATCGGGCAGCCGGGTTCCGAACGTCGCGTAGTTACCCTGCGCGTCGAGGCCGGTGATGTCGTCCGGGAGATGGATCGACTTGCCCGACGCGAGCAACCGTCGACAGGTCTCGACCTGATCTGGCTCGAACAACGAATCGCCGATCAGCTTGCCCTGGGCAGCGAAGAACGTGAAACACATCGCTCCACCGATGACCAACGAATCGACGATGTCGAGCAACGCCTCGACGACGCCGAGCTTGTCCGAGATTTTGGCACCACCGAGGATCGCCACGAAGGGGTGCTTGGGCGAGTTGCGCAGGCCGAGCAGGACGTCGACCTCTTTCTGCATCAGCAAACCCATTGCCGACGGCACGGTCTTCGGTGGTCCAACCACCGAGGCATGAGCTCGATGCGCCGCACCGAAGGCGTCGTTGACATACGCATCGACTCCATCGACGAGGTTGGCAACGAACGCCGGGTCGTTCGACTCCTCGCCCGGATGGAACCGCAAGTTCTCCATCAGTTCGACACCGGGCGCGAGCTCGGCGAGCCGTTCGCGAACCGGGGCCATGCTGTACTTCGGTACCGGCTGGCCCTTGGGACGGCCGAGATGGCTGGCGCAGATCACGGTCGCGCCGCGCTCGACCAACCAGTTGATGGTCGGCAATGCAGCACGGATTCGGAAGTCGTCAGTGATCTCGCCGTTCTCCATCGGAACGTTGAAGTCGGTGCGGACGAGAACCCGCTTGCCTCGAACGGCACCGAGGTCGTCGAGAACAGGGATGCGGCCGGTGCTGTGACTCACGCTTACTTCTTGGTGGATTTCTTGGGTGCAGCCTTCTTCGATGCCTTGGCCGTGTACTGGACCAGGTCGACCAGGCGGTTGCTGTAGCCCCATTCGTTGTCGTACCAGCCGAGAACTTTGACCAGGCCACCGAGGCTCATCGTCAGCCCGGCGTCGAAGATACAACTGTGCGGGTCGGTGACGATGTCGCTGGAGACGATCGGCTCCTCGGTGTACTTGAGGATTCCCTTGAGCGGTCCCTTGGTGGCGGCAGCCTTGAACGCAGCGTTGATCTCTGCCACCGTGGCCGGCTTGGTGAGGTTGCCGGTGAAGTCGGTGATCGAGCCGGTCGGGACCGGAACGCGGAGCGACGTGCCGTCGAGCTTGCCCTTCATGCTCTCCATCACCAGCGCCGTGGCGCGAGCGGCGCCAGTACCGGTGGGGATGATGTTGATCGCCGCGGCACGGGCCCGGCGCAAGTCGTTATGGGGCCCATCGACCAGGCTCTGGTCACCGGTGTAGGCGTGGACCGTGGTCATCAGGCCGTTCTCGATCCCGAACGCGTCGTCGAGCACCTTCATCATCGGCACAAAACAGTTGGTGGTGCAGCTCGCGTTCGAGATCACCTTGTGGGCCTTGGCATCGAAATCGGTGTGGTTGACGCCGTAGACGAACGTCGCGTCGGCGCCGTTGCTCGGGGCGCTGACGATGACGTACGGAGCGCCGCCCTCGAGATGCAGCGCCGCCTTCGGTCGATCGGTGAAGATGCCAGTGGATTCGATGACGACATCGACGCCGAGATCTCCCCACGGGAGCTCGGCTGGATTGCGGACCTGGAGCACCTTGAGGATGTCGCTGTCGACCTTGATGCCATCCTTGACCGCCTTGATGTCGTTGGGGAGCACGCCGAGCACGGAGTCGTACTTGAGCAGGTGAGCCATCGTGTCGAGCGACCCGAGGTCATTGACCGCGACGAAGTCGATGTCGGCCCCGCGCAGCTTGGCGGCGCGGAAGAAGTTGCGGCCGATACGACCAAAGCCATTGATACCAACACGAACCGTCATTGTCGACGCGTCCTTTCACAAGGGGGACAAGGGAAATCCCGAATCGTCGAGAACCTTAGTCGTGATCGGTCGACGGTCACTGGGTCTGAGAGTTGGCCGTTCGTGTCAGCGGGGTCGGTCGCGGTGTGTCACTCGCGGCTGGTAGCCCTGGCGACGCAACCAGATCGCGAGTTCCTCGGTGATCGCCACAGACCGGTGTTGGCCGCCGGTGCAGCCGATTGCGATCGACAGATAACTCTTGCCCTCGCTGGCGTAAGCCGGCACGAGCAGATCGAGCAGATCCTCGAATCGCTTCAAGAACTCGCCGGTTGCGGGCTGTTCCATGACATACCGACGGACCGGCTCGTCGAGTCCAGTGAGCGGACGGAGTTCGTCGATCCAGTGCGGGTTGGGCAGGAACCGCACGTCCATCACCAGATCGACGTCGAGCGGAATGCCGTGCTTGTAGCCGAAGCTGGTGACAGCGACCTGCATCGTGGAGTCGCCGGACTCGTTGGCGAACGAATCGGCAATGCGTGCCTTGAGCTGATGGACGGTGAGCGAAGTCGTGTCGATGAACAGGTCCGCCTCGGCCTTCACCGGCTCCAGCAGTGCTCGCTCTCGTTCGATCGCGATCGTGATGCCGGCTCCGTCGTCGAGCGGATGCTTGCGGCGGGTGCTGCCATACCGCTTCACGAGTTCGGGTGTGCTGGCGTCGAGGAACAACACCCGAACCCGGTGACCGCTCATTCGCAATTTGCGGATCTCGTCGATGACCGCGGTCTGGTCTGCGGTCGGGCCGACGACCAGCGCCAGCCGTTGGAACCCATTGCCCGCCGCGCCCGACGCGCTGCCGAGTTCGACGATCTTGTCGATCAGGGTGACGGGCAGGTTGTCGACGACGAACCAGCCGATGTCCTCGAGGTCGTCGGCCGCGTTGGAGCGCCCGGCGCCCGACAGTCCGGTGATGACCAGGATGTCGTTCACAGCTTCACCGTAGTCCTCAGATCGAGACCTTCCGAGTGCGCAGGTACAGCAGTCTCGGGATCGTTGCGGCCGCCTCGTATTCTTCGGCGAGAGCCAGGAAGCCAGCGGGCGGCGCAGGCTCCTCCATCCGTTCGAGCAACAACCCGTTCGACGCCAGTGCGTTCACATACCGGCCCAGCGGACGATGGATGAACGGGATGAACACGTCCTTTTCGACCTCTTGCAGCGACTCGTCCTCGACCAGGTACGGCCCAATCCGCCAGTACTGCTCGGGTGGGTCGAGAATCTGATCGTCGATCCATCCGCTGTTCGGCGTCTGCAGTAACGGGTGGTTGAGAAAGAAGCAGAACCGACCGCCAGGGGCGAGGACGCGAGCTACCTCGGCGATCGCATCGTCGACGTCTCGAATGTGCTCGAATACCAGGCACGCGACCACGGCGTCGAAGGATCCGTCACCGAACGGGAGGGCACCGGCACCGGACTTGGCGAACAACGCTCCCCCGCCACGCTCGTGGGCGACGCGCACGCAATTCCAGGTGGGATCGATCCCGACGACGAGATCGGCGCCGAGCTTGGTCGCAAGGCGACTGACCTGGCCGTCGCCGCATCCGACATCCAGCACCCGCCTGGCGCCGGCCAGTTCCATCGCTGCGAGCGGAAGAATCTGCTCTTCGTATTCGGGGTCGGCTCCGTCGGTGAACCCCTCGATCCACCAATCCGCATGGGTTTCCCACAGGTCGTCCTGTGGCGATGTCTCGTTCGTCATGTCGACTCACCGTTCTTCATGTGGCCGGCGTTCATCATGAGGCCAGCGTTCATCATGGGGGCAGCGTTCCTCATGGGGGCAGCGTACGGTAGAGTGCTCGCTTCGGAGGGGAGTACCCCACCCAACGACACATCGTCAGCACGTCCGAGCCACCTCGGTCCGGTGTGTCACCTCGCAGTCAGCCTCGTTCACCGGTCTCTCCGGTCTCGACTGTCGGCGAGGCGGGGAAGACCTCCTGTCAGGGCATATCTTCACGCCCGTACAGGAGCACTCCCACCATGTCCACGTTTCCATCGATGCTCGCCGCTGCGGGCCGTGACAACTTCGTCGATCTCGATGTCCCCGCCTGGTGTTGGGCGCTCCTCGGCGCCCTGATCGTCGTCATGCTGGCGATCGACTTGTTCCGCCACCGCGACGATCACGAACCATCGCCGAAAGAGGCGCTGACCGAATCAATGATCTGGATCGCCTGTGGTCTCAGCTTCTCGGTGTTCGTCGCGATCCAATTCGGCGGTGCCGCCTTCGGTGAATACATCAGCGGCTACCTCATCGAGAAGTCACTCAGCGTCGACAATGTGTTCGTCTGGTCGATGCTGTTCACGTCGATGGCGATACCCCTCAAGTATCAGCACCGGGTGCTGTTTTGGGGCATCTTCGGCGCACTGGCCCTGCGAGCCATCTTCGTCGTGCTCGGTGCTGCGCTGATCACGAAGTTCTGGTGGGTGCTGCTGATCTTCGGTGTCTTCCTGATCTACACCGGCGTCAAGATCTTCCTCCACCGCAACCAGGACGAAGCCGAAGAGGCCACTCACGGCCTGTCGCTGCTGCGCAAGATCATGCCCGTCACCAAGGAGTTCGACGGCCACAAGTTCTTCACCAAGCAGAACGCGAAGCGGGCTGCCACTCCCCTGTTCGCTGCGCTCGTCGTCATCGAAGTCACCGACATCATCTTTGCCGTCGACTCAGTGCCCGCGATTTTGGCCGTCTCACACGAGAGTTTCATCGTGTTGTCGTCGAACGCCTTCGCGATCCTCGGCCTCCGGGCGATGTACTTCCTGCTCGCCAACGCCAAGGAGAAGTTCAAGTACCTCTCTCACGCCCTCGGCGGCATTCTCGTCTTCGTCGGGATCAAGATGACGCTGTCGCACTGGGTGCACATGAACACCTATCTGTCGCTCGCAATCATCGTGCTGATGCTGGTGGTCGCGATCGTGATGAGCATTCAATACAACAAGAACAATCCGTCGGACAACGAGCCGTCGATGACCGCGGCCCACTGACCGCCATCGGATCGACCGTCAGCTGACGGGACCCGGAGCTTCCTGCGCAGGCTCCGGGTTCGTCGCGTCCGGTTCCGTGTCCCCGGCCGTATGGAACTTGGCGTAGATCGTCTCCGCAACGGCGTCGGGCAGCCACGTCAGCGATCTGAGCGTGTCGAGCGATGCCCGCTTGACGGCGTTGACTCCCCCCAACTCGCGCGCGATCCGGTTCTTACGGTTCTCACCGAGGCCGGGGATGTCGTCGAGCGAACTCTTCGTCATCCGCTTGCCGCGCAGCTCGCGGTGGAACGTGTTCGCGAACCGGTGGGCTTCGTCGCGGATGCGTTGGAGCATGAACAACGCTTCGCCGCCGCGGGGCAGGTTGACCGGAATGTTGCTCCCGGGGACGAACACTTCTTCGAACCGCTTGGCGAGCGAGGCGATCGGGATCTCGTCGAACAATCCGAGCGCCCGGACGACTCGTTCGGCCACGGCGAGCTGTCCCTTGCCACCGTCGACGAGCAACAGTTGCGGTGGATACGCGAATTTACCGGGACGGTCGCCACGGTCGTTGACCGGCTGATCGCGCTCCTCCAAATAGGCCGTGAGCCGGCGCGTCAGCACTTCTTCCATCGCTGCGTAGTCGTCGTTCCCCGCGACCGTCTTGACCTTGAACCGCCGGTACTCACGCTTGTTGGGAATGCCGTCTTCGAGCACCACCATCGAACCGACATAGTCGGTGCCCTGCATGTGGGCCATGTCGTAGCACTCGATCCGCAGCGGCGCCTCGGGCAGCTTGAGCAGATCCTGCAATTCGCTCAGAGCACGGCTGCGGCTGTTGTGATCCGACGCTCGGCGCAGCCGGTGGCGGGTGAACTCTTCCTTGGCATTGCGGGTGACGGTCTCGTGCAGACTGCGCTTGTCGCCGCGCACCGGCACCCGGATCTGGACCCGTGAGCCGCGCATGTGGCTGAGCCATTCTTCGTACGTGTCCCGGTCTTGGGCCTCAACCGGCACGAGCACCTGCTTGGGGATTCCGAGTGGTGGTTCGTCGCCGTACATTTCTTCCATGATCCGGTCGATCAGCCCGCCGGGCGTGACGTCTTCGACCTTGTCGACGATGAAACCCTTGCGACCGACAACCCTGCCCTTTCGGACGAAGAAGACCTGGATCGCAGCTTCGAGTTCATCGTCAGCGATGCCGATCACGTCGATGTCCTCGCTGCGCTCGGCCACCATCTGCTGCTTCTCGATCGCCTTCTGCACGGCGTTCCAGCGATCGCGGATTCGGGCCGCACGTTCGAATTCGAGCTCCTTGGCGGCAGCGCGCATGTCGACTTCGAGTCGCTTGACGATCTCGTCGGTATCACCATCGAGGAAGTCGCACAGTTCGTCGACTTGCTGCAGGTACTGCTCGCGATCGATGTTGCCGACGCACGGACCGCTGCACTTCTCGATGTGGAACAGCAGACAGGGGCGCCCGAGTCGATGGTGCTCGTTGAACTTGCCGTTGCTGCAGGTGCGGACCGGGAAGCTGCGCAACAGCAGATCGAGCGTGTCGCGTATCGCGTAGGCGTGGGCATATGGACCGAAATAACGGACGCCCTTGCGCTTGCGGCCGCGCATCACCAGCGCCCGCGGATACTCCTCGTCGAGCGTCACCGCGAGAAACGGGTAGCTCTTGTCGTCACGAAGCCGAATGTTGAACCGCGGCCGGTGCTGCTTGATCAGGCTGTACTCCAGCATCAAGGCTTCAACCTCGTTGCGAACCTCGATCCATTCCACCGTTTCGGCCGTCTGTACCATCTGTGCGGTACGAGCGTGCAGATTGCGGGGGTCCTGGAAGTAGTTGCTCAACCGCTGGCGCAGGCTCGACGCCTTGCCGACGTAGATGACCCGACCCTCGCGGTCCTTGAACTGATACGACCCCGGGGAATCGGGGATGGTTCCGGTCGGCGGGCGCTTCACCATGGTGTTTCGAGCATACGCACGTTCGGTCGGTTCGAGCCACGGTCGACGCCGCCGTGAACCTGCTCGAAGGTAGGATCGGTCGATGCCTGGCCGCTACCGGTTCTCCATGCCCAACGAACGAGACCGGACCGATCCGTGGTTCAGGCTCGGGTCGGTCGATGTCACGACGAGCGTGATCATCTCGTTCCTGTGTGTGCTCTCGTTCTTCGTCTATGCCGCGGACCCTGCGGCGCTGAACCCCATCATTCTGTACGCCGCTGATGTCCGCCGGGGCGAAGTCTGGCGACTGTTCACCTGGCCGATCGCCAATGCACCAAGCTTGTCGTCGGTGATCGCCGTGGCGATCTTCTGGTACCTCGGCAGCCGGGTCGAGGCCCAACTCGGCCGGGTCCGCTTCATCTGGTTGCTCACCCTCACGACCGTCCTGCCAGCCCTGCTCGCCACAGCGGTCGATTTCAACACCTACGAGATTCGGTCGCTCGAGATCGCAATCTTCGTGATCTTCGTCATGGAGAACCCGAAGATGCCGTTCTTCTTCGGCATTCCGGCTTGGATCCTGGCCGTCGTCATCGTCGGCATCGACATCCTCCAACGCCTCGGCGCCAGGCAGTCGGAATCACTGCTCGTCTACATTGCCGGCATCGTCGTGGCGCTCCTCACGGCCCGCAGCTTCGGGATGCTGAACGACTTTCCGTGGATGCCGAAGATCAAGCTGCCCGGCCAAAGTCGTGGCTCCAGGAAACGCCGGCCCGTGTCTCGCACAGTCGGCGGCGGAAGTCGCGAAGTCGTCGTCGATGGCCCGTGGCCGACCACCCCGATGTACAAGCCGATGCAAGATCAGGCTGAAGTCGACCAGATTCTCGACAAGATCGCGTTGGTCGGTATGGATGGGCTGACGGCTGATGAGAAGAAGCGGCTCAACGATGCCAGCAAACGACTCCGCAAGGGCGGTAACTAGGTCTTCGCGCCGTGGCCTCACATCGAGCGGTTGACGTGGTCCTCGATGTCGTCGTGTTCTCGGCCGGAGCGATCATCGTCGTCGCGACGCTGTTGTCCGCGATTCGCACCGTCGTGTTGCCTCACGGGCGCACGGCCAAGCTGACCCGGGTGCTTTTTTCTGGCGTGCGCAGGGTGCTGGTCGCGCATCGGCGGATCCCGGGGCTCGGTCAGCGCCGACACGAGGTGATGTCGTTGTACGCACCGCTGACCCTGGTGTGCCTGCCGTTGGTCTGGATCCTCGGTGCCTTCATCGGCTCGACGGCGATGTTCTGGGGGCTCGGAACTCGACCATTCCGCAATGCATTCAAGACGGCCGGTTCGTCGATGCTGACACTCGGATTTTCCAACGTCGACGACTACCCCAGGATGATCCTGGCGTTCGGGATCGCCGCGCTCACGATCTCCGTGCTGGCGTTGCTGCTGGTGACCTACCTACCGACGATGTACCAGGCGTACTCATCTCGCGAAACGATCCTGACCGCGCTCGAAACCTATGCCGGTGAGCCGCCGGACCCGGTCGAACTCTTGGTTCGCCATCGCCGAATCGGCGCCGACGACCATCTGCGTGAGGTGTGGCGAGAGTGGCGCGACTGGTTCTTCGAATCGAGAGAGACCCATACCGCCCTGCCGCCAGTGGTGTTGTTCCGTTCCTCGTCCGCTGAACGTGAATGGGTACAGGCCGTCGAGGCACTGCTCGACGCCGCGGCGTTGTGGAACGCGGTGTGCATCGACGTCGAAGATCCGGATGCCAGCCTCTGTCTGCGCGCCGGATCGATGACGCTCAACGACATCGCAGCCGCGTTCGGGCTCGAATCGATCACCCGAGCGGCACCCGATGATCCGATCAGCACAACTCGAGATCATTTCGACACGATGTACGACCGACTCGCCGAGGATGGGCTTGTCGTCATCGGTGACCGAGATGCCGCATGGCGTGCGTGGGCGGGCTGGCGGGTCAACTACGACGTCGCCATCATCGGCCTGACCCGGTTGACATCGATCACCGATTGAGCACTGGCCAACCGACGTCGACTGCGGATTTGCGAACAACCGAATCTCCGGGCCACCAGCGTTCTGTGTCACCACATTTCCCCAAATTCAGGCTGTGTGGTGACACAGAACTGCCAGGAACCCCAGATCTTTCCACGTAGCCCGTGATACGCACTTTCGACGGGGTCAGCTGCGGAGGGCTTTGGTCTTTGCCTTGGCCGGTTTCTTGGCGACCGCCTTCTTGGCGGGTGCCGCCTTGTTTGCAACCGCTCTGGCTGCAGGCTCCTCTTCGCCGAGCAGGGATTCCTGCTTGGCGAGCTCACGTTCGGCGTCGCGTGCTCGTTTCACGGCGGCCTTGGTCGGTGGGCGATCCTTGCCGGCCAACGGCGTCGATGCGACCTGAACACTCGGGAGCGGATCGTCGCCGAGCAGCGGCTTGAGGAACCGGCCGGTGTGGGATGCAGTGATATTTGCGACATGTTCGGGGGTGCCGACACCGACGACGGTGCCTCCCCCGCTGCCGCCTTCGGGTCCGAGATCGATCAGGTAGTCAGCGGTCTTGATCACGTCGAGGTTGTGCTCGATCACCAACACCGTGTTGCCCTGATCGACCAACCGTGACAGCACCGTCAGTAGACGACGGACGTCCTCGAAGTGCAGTCCGGTGGTTGGCTCGTCGAGCAGGTAGATGGTGTGGCCGGTGGAACGCTTGGCGAGCTCGGCGGACAGCTTGACTCGTTGCGCTTCGCCACCGGACAGCGTCGGGGCCGACTGGCCGAGCCGAACGTACCCGAGTCCGACGTCGACCAATGTCTGCATGTACCGGGCGATACCAGGCTGATTGTTGAAGAAGTCGACCGCCTCGGCGACAGGCATGTCGAGAACTTCCGCGATGTTCTTGCCCTTGAACTGGATGTCGAGGGTGTCGCGGTTGTATCGAGCGCCCTTGCAGACCTCGCAGGGCACATATACATCGGGCAGGAAGTGCATCTCGATCTTGATCGTGCCGTCGCCGCTGCAGGCCTCGCAGCGACCGCCTGCGACATTGAAGCTGAACCGACCGGGCAGATAGCCACGGACCTTTGACTCTTGCGTCGCCGCGAACAGTTTGCGGATGTTGTCGAACACGCCGATGTAGGTGGCCGGGTTCGAACGCGGGGTCCGTCCGATCGGCGATTGGTCCATGTCGATGACCTTGTCGAGCCGCTCGATGCCCTGGATCGAGGTGTGCTTGCCGGCCGGCATCTTCGACTTGTAGATTCGGGTCATCAAGGTCGGCAGCAAGATGTCGCGGATGAGTGAGCTCTTGCCCGAGCCGGACACGCCCGTGATGGCGACGAACGTGCCGAGTGGGATCGCGACGTCGATGTTCTGAAGGTTGTTCTCGCGGGCGCCTTTGATCGTGAGCCAATCGGCACCAGGCGCCCGGCGCTGCTTGGGCACGGGAACCGAACGACGACCCGACAGGTACTGACCGGTGATGCTGTCCTTGGACTTCAGGATCCCTTTGACCGGACCGCTGTAGACGACATTGCCACCGTGTTCGCCGGCGCCGGGACCGATGTCGACGATCCAGTCGGCCGTCATGATCGTGTCCTCGTCGTGTTCGACCACGAGCACGGTGTTGCCCAGATCGCGCAGGCGGATGAGCGTCTCGATCAGACGATGGTTGTCGCGCTGGTGCAGACCGATCGACGGCTCGTCGAGCACATACAGCGTGCCGACCAGTCCTGAGCCGATCTGGCTGGCGAGCCGGATCCGCTGCGCCTCACCACCGGCAAGCGTGCCGGCCGAACGCGACAGCGACAGGTAGTCGAGGCCGACATCGAGCAGGAACCCGAGCCGCGCGTTGATCTCCTTGGTGACCCGCTCGGCAATCATCTTCTCGCGCTCGCTGAGCTCGAGTCCGGCGAGGAACTTGCTGCTCTCGCCGATCGCCATGTCGCAGACATCGGAGATGTGCTTGCCGTTGACGGTGACCGCAAGGGTGGCCGGCTTGAGCCGAGCGCCGTTGCAGGCCGGGCACGGAACGAGCCGCATGTAGCCCTCGTACTGCTCGCGGCTCCACTCGCTGTCCGATGATTCGTGGCGGCGCTTGATCCACGGGATCACACCCTCGTAGGCCGTCGAGTACTGACGGACGCGTCCGTAGCGGTTCTTGTACTTGACCGCGAGGTTGCCCTCGACGCCGTGCAGGATCACTTTGATCTGCTTCGCGTTCATCGCGCTCCACGGCGCGTCGATGTCGATCCCGTACACCTCGGCCACGGCCTCGATCATCCGGTTGAAATACTGGGTGTGGGCGCTGCGCCACGGAGCGATCGCTCCCGCGTTGATCGAGAGTTCCGGGTCGGGAACCAACAATTCGGGATCGATCTCGAACGTGGTACCCAGGCCATCGCATGACGAGCACGCACCGTAGGGGGTGTTGAACGAAAAGTTGCGGGGAGCGAGCTCTTCGTACGACGTGCCGCACTGCGGGCAGGCGAAGTGCTGGCTGAACGTCAGCTGGTCGGTGACCTCGCCGTCGCGACCGATGATCTCGATCTCGGCGACACCCTCGGCCAACTTGAGTGCGGTCTCGAGGCTGTCGGTGAGTCGCCGCTCGATACCGTCGCGTCGCACGAGTCGATCGATGATGACCTCGATCGAGTGGTTCTCGTAGCGGGCCAATGACTCGTCGGCCTTGAGGAACTCGTTGATGTCGACGACGTTGGCGTCGATCCGGGCCCGGACAAAACCCTGGCCGGCAAGATCTTCGAGCAACGTCTTGTACTCACCCTTGCGACCGCGAACGACGGGAGCGAGCACCTGGAACCGTGTGCCTTCCTCCATCAGCAGGATCCGGTCGACGATCTGCTGCGGCGTCTGGCGCTGGAGGCGGGTGCCGTCGTTGACACAGTGCTGGATGCCGATCCGGGCGTAGAGCAGACGCAGGTAGTCGT
Source organism: Ilumatobacteraceae bacterium (assembly GCA_039920665.1). GTDB lineage: Bacteria > Actinomycetota > Acidimicrobiia > Acidimicrobiales > Ilumatobacteraceae > WLMZ01. The sequence continues at coordinate 5,582 of JBDSDH010000305.1, read as the reverse complement.
AGACCTCGGTGATCGTGCCAACCGTGGACCGCGGGTTGCGACTGGCCGATTTCTGGTCGATCGAGATCGCCGGTGACAGGCCTTCGATGACGTCGACATCGGGTTTGTCCATCTGGCCGAGGAACTGGCGGGCGTAGGCGCTCAGCGATTCGACGTACCGGCGCTGGCCCTCGGCGTAGATGGTGTCGAACGCGAGGCTCGACTTGCCGCTGCCGGACAGGCCGGTGAAGACGATGAGCTTGTCACGCGGAAGGTCGACGCTGATGTTGCGCAGGTTGTGCTCGCGGGCGCCGCGAACGATGATCTTGTCGGCCATCGGTACTTCAGTCCTTTTTTCGCCTGCCAGATTTTTCGGCAGTTCAACCGTGGGGGTCAGCCTGCGTCGCGTAGTTCGCGACGCAGGTCGGTGATCTCGTCACGCAGCCGCGCTGCGTATTCGAAGCGCAGCTCCACCGACGCTTCGTGCATTTCCTCTTCGAGGGTCTGGATCAAACGTGCGAGTTCCTGTTGCGGCAACGTCTTCAGCTCGCGCTGGACCTTGTCCCGCTCTCGCTGACGTCGACGATCCTTGCCCGGCACCGGCGAGGTGTTGTCGGGACGCAGCATCGACAAGATGTCACCGACGGCCTTGCGGATCGTCTGTGGATTGATCCCGTTCTCTTTGTTGTAGATGTCCTGCAGCTTGCGCCGCCGCTGGGTTTCGTCGATCGCCCGCTGCATCGATGCCGTCACCTTGTCGGCATACATGATGACTTGGCCGTCGACGTTGCGGGCGGCTCGACCCATCGTCTGGATCAGCGACGTCTCGCTGCGCAGGAAGCCTTCCTTGTCGGCGTCGAGAATGCACACCAACGACACCTCGGGAAGGTCGAGCCCCTCCCGCAGCAGGTTGATGCCGACCAGCGCGTCGAACTCGCCGAGCCGGAGTCCACGCAAGGTCTCGATCCGCTGGATCGTGTCGATGTTGCTGTGCATGTAGCGCACCCGCATCCCCTGCTCGAGGAGATACTCGGTGAGATCCTCGGCCATCTTCTTGGTCAGCGTGGTGATCAGGGCACGGTCGCCACGAGCGACGGTGGCGTTGACACTTTCGATCAAATCATCGATCTGGCCCTTGGTTGGCTTGATCACGACTTCGGGATCCATCAACCCGGTCGGGCGCACGATCTGCTCGATAACCTGGTTGGAGACCTTGAGCTCGTAGGCGGCAGGAGTGGCTGACAGGAACACCGCCTGCGGGATTCGTTCGAGCACCTCCTCGAAGCGCAGCGGCCGGTTGTCGCGGGCACTCGGCAACCGGAAGCCGTGCTCGACCAGTTGATCCTTGCGAGCGAGGTCGCCGAGGAACTGGCCGTGCAACTGCGGGATCGCAACGTGGCTCTCGTCGATGACCAGCAGGAAGTCCTTGGGGAAGTAGTCGATCAGGGTGAACGGCGGCTCACCGTAGTGACGACCATCGATGTGCATCGAATAGTTCTCGATGCCGTTGCAGTAACCGACCTCCTGCATCATTTCGAGGTCGTACTGGGTGCGCATCCGCAGCCGTTGCGCCTCGAGCAGCTTGCCTTCGGACTCGAACAGCGCCAGCCGCTCCTGCAGTTCGGCCTCGATCCCGACGATGGCGTTGCGCATCCGCTCGTCACCGGCGACGTAGTGGGTTGCCGGGAAGATCTGGATCCGCTGGGTCTCACGCAACTGCTCGCCGGTGAGCGGGTCGACGACGGTGATCCGGTCGATGGTGTCGCCGAACATCTCGATCCGAACGACCGCTTCTTCGTAGCTCGGATGGATCTCGATCGTGTCGCCGCGGACGCGGAACTTGCCGCGACCAAGGGTCATGTCGTTGCGATCGAATTGGAGGTCGACCAGCCGACGCAGGATGCTGCGCTGGTCGTAGTCGATGCCGACGTTGAGATCGAGCATGTTGCCGAGGTATTCCTCGGGGTTGCCCATGCCATAGATGCAACTGACCGAGGCCACGACGATGGTGTCGCGTCGGGTGAGCAATCCAGCGGTCGCACTGTGGCGAAGCCGATCGATCTCTTCGTTGATCGAGGAGTCCTTCTCGATGTAGGTGTCACTGGAGGCGATATAGGCCTCGGGCTGGTAGTAGTCGTAATAGCTGACGAAGTACTCGACTCGATTGTCGGGGAAGAACTCCTTCATCTCCTGGGCCAACTGGGCCGCCAACGACTTGTTGGGGGCCAGAATCAGGGTCGGCTTCTGGACGTTCTGGATGGTCCACGCAATCGTGGCCGACTTGCCTGATCCGGTGATGCCGAGCAGTGTCTGGAAGCGATCACCACGGGTGATTCCCTCCGATAATTGGGCGATGGCCTTGGGCTGATCGCCAGCGGGTTCGAAGTCGGAGACGACCCTGAAGGGGGTCTCCATCGCGGGTGTTCCAGGCACTCGATCAGTGTATCAGCGAACGTCTGTACGACGAGGGGGAAGCGATGCGTGCGGCCCTTCAGAGACGATTCTGCCGAGGTGACCGTCGATCGGGGACGAGTCGACGGGGTCGGACAGTCGCGGGTCGTCGTCGGCCACCGGCTCGAGGCCCTGCATCCACTCCCACAGCGCCGGGACCTTGGCCGCCAGATCGGCAGGTGATCCCGAGTTGTCGATGACGAAGTCGGCCTTCGCTATCCGTTCCTCGCGAGTCGCCTGGCGAGCGATGCGGGCTCGGGCATCGCTTTCGTCCATTCCTCGCGCCGTGACCAGCCGCTCGACGGCGATGTCCACCGGCAGGTCGACGACCGCGACACCTGCGACCGGATAGCGAGAGTTCTCGATCAACAGCGGTACGTCGAGTACGACCACGGCGTCGCTGCCGACGTGGGCTCGCATCTGCTCGCGAATCGCGGTTCCGATGGCCGGATGGGTGAGCCCGTTGAGCTCCTTGAGCAAAGCTGGATCCGGGAACACGAGCGCAGCCAGCGCAAGGCGGTCGAGCGAGCCGTCGGCGGCGACGATGTCGGGTCCGAAGCGTTCGACGATCGCGACGAACACCGGCGCGCCGGGCTCCTGCAACGAGCGTGCCGTCGCGTCGGCATCGATGATCACCGCTCCGAGTGTTGCAAGGCCTGCCGACACCGTCGACTTGCCTGATCCGATCCCACCGGTGAGTCCCACGATGATCATGGGCGCGACCGTACCAAGCGAGACCGCTGCCATCGCTACCATCGCAGGCGTGCTGGGGGAATCGACGAACGCAACCGACCCCCCCGAGTCGAGCGATCGGCGAGCGACGGAGATCGATCAGATCGGCAACCGCCGCTCGACCGACGGAGATCGACGCCAGATCGAAGCGGGCAGTGATCGCCGCCGACCGATCGACGAGGTCGCCCCGGTGTCGTGGCCACTCGTCGAACGACGTCGTCCGCCACAGGTTACGTCGATGGCGACCGACCGGCGCCGGCCGGATCCGGCAACCACTCGCCCCGGATGGAACGGGACCGCACCACTGACCCCGTTCAGGATCGCGGCATTCGTCGGATCCGTCATCCGAGGGATCGACGAGTTCTCGTGGAGCAACTGGTCGCTGCTCGTCTCGGCCGGCGTGATCGCGGTGTACACGGTGTCGGCGACGCTGTACCCGGTCTCGTATTCCAACGACAGCCGAGCCAAGCTGCGCACCGTGGTCGAGATGGCCATCGTGAGTGCCGTCATCTTGATATCGGGCGGATGGTCGTCTCCCTTCGCGCTGTGTCTGGTGCCGACCGCGATGCTCGCCAGTTTCGTCGCCGGCACGATCTTCAGTCTCGAACTGGTCGCTGGCGGGGTCGCCGTGATCACCCTCCAACACATCCGCGACCTCGGCGTTGAACGCGCGTTGCCCGACGCAGCACTGTGGATCGGCGTGCTGACGTTGGTGACGGCGACGAGTGGACTCTTGCACCGCACTGCCCAAGTGAGCGCCACCCAACAACAGGCTGCGCTCGACCGGGTCGGTCGGCTGACGGAGGCCAACGCATTGCTGTTCTCGCTGCAGCGCGTTGCCCAGACGTTGCCCTCATCGCTCGACCTCGACGAGGTGCTCGACTCCACGGTCACCAGGGTCCAGTCGCTCATCGATCACAGCATGCTGACGGTGTTCCTGCGCGGCGAGGTCGCCGGCCAGATGGAGCCGGTGCGGGTGACCGGCTACTCCTCGATCGGACCATTCAGTGAGACGGGCATGCCCGCCGCTCTGTCGGCGGCGCTGCGGGCGCCCAAGACGGTTCAGTGCGACGACATCTTGTCCTCCTCCGAATGCGTGGCTCCACGAACTCGGTCCGGGCTGTATGCAGCGCTGCGAGCGCGAGGTTCGATCGTCGGGCTGATCGCCGTCGAATCGCTCTATCCCCACCACTTCGGCCAACAACAAGCCGAGATCCTGCACGGATTGGTCGAGCCGTTCGGTATCGCGATCGACAACGCTCGCCTGTTCCAGCGGTTGCGAATCGTCTCGGCTGACGAAGAGCGCAACCGAATCGCCCGCGACCTGCACGATCACATCGGCTCGTCGCTCGCGTTCCTCGGCTTCGAGATCGATCGCAGCATTGCAGCGGCCGGTCGCGGGGAACCGATCGACGCCGCACTCCGCGAACTGCGGGTCCAGGTGACGTCGATGGTTGGTGAAGTTCGCGAAACGCTGTACGACCTGCGCTCGGAAGTGTCGGACTGGCAAGATCTGACGGCGACGCTGCGCGAGTTCATCGATCGAGTACGAGATCGGAGCGGATTGGAGATCTTCTTCACTTCCGATCAGCGGGTTCGGCTACCGATCAGCCACGAGCGAGAACTGTGGCACATCGCCCGCGAAGCGTTGCTCAACGTCGAGCGCCACGCGCAAGCAACGCAGGCCTCGGTGGAGTGGAGCAGCACCGCATCGCAAGCGTCGCTCGTCATCCGCGACAATGGCGTCGGGATGTTGTTCGGGGCCGGGCGGGTCGACTCGTACGGAATTCGTGGAATGCGCGAACGGGCGAACGCGATCGGCGCAACGATGACCACTGATTCGTCGACCACCGGTACGGTCATCCGCGTCGGACTGCGCCAACCGAAGGGAACCAGTTCATGGGATTGACCGCACTGCTCGTCGATGATCACACGATGCTGCGCCAAGGCTTGCGGCACGGTTTGGAAGCCGAGGGAATTCGCGTGGTGGCCGAAGCCGGCGACGGTGAGACCGCGGTGCGACTCGCACTCGAGCACCATCCCGACGCCGTCATCATGGATGTCTCGATGCCCAATGTTGACGGTATCGAAGCGTGCCGCCGAATCATGCGAGCCGACGCCCGTCAGTGCGTGATCATCCTGACCATGCACATGGACCGGACGATCATCGAGCAGGCGCTCCGAGCCGGAGCAGTCGGCTACCTCACCAAGGACTGTTCGATGACCGAGGTGGTCGAGGCAATCAAACTCGCGACGAGCGGCGACACGGTCCTCTCGCCGAATCTGGCGACACTGATGCTGAGCGAGGCCCGCAACAGCGAACGCCGCGACGGTCCATTGATCTCGCCTCGCGAGGAAGAAGTGCTGCAGTTGGTAGTCGACGGACTCGGCACGACGGCAATCGCCGAGCGGCTCTGCAT
>JBDSDH010000304.1:0-19475 GCA_039920665.1 Ilumatobacteraceae bacterium | reverse complement strand
GCTAGTTTCCTGCGATGGAACGAATTCTGGTTGGCATCGATGGCAGCTCCACGTCGCAGAGCGCTGCTCGGCAGGCAGTCGAAATCGCGGAGAAGATGGGCGCATCGGTGCACTTCGTCACGGTTGTGCGCGACGACGATGCGGCGATTCTGAAGGTGTCGACCGACGAGTGGGAGATCAGCAATCTGCTCACTGCCGAGTCCAATGTCCGTCAGTTCATCACCTCGCTGAAGTCCGCGGTGGACTACACCGTGTCGGCCGTCGAGGGATCACCGGCGAAGGCATTGATCAGCGAAGCGGAGCGAATCCGGGCTGATTTGATCGTCGTCGGCAACGTGCGGATGCAGGGTGTTGGTCGAGTGCTGGGCAGTGTCGGCAACACCGTTGCCCACAATGCACCATGCAGCGTGTTGATCGTCAAGACGGTCTGAGCGAACGCGGCGCAAACCGCTGCCGAATGTCTGATCGCTGCTGAGAGTCATCGATCACGTCGCGCGCGGAACCTACGGTGTTGGAAATGAGCAGCATCTTCAGTGGCGAATCGAGCGACAGCGTCAGCATGTGGAGGTCCGAGTGGAGCAACATCAGGACCCTCCAGGAACAGCTCGATGATCAACTCGCCGCGTCGGCCTCGAACCAGCGGCGGCTGTCGTCACAGCTGTCGAAGGTGCAGGGCGACCTCAGCCATCGGGTCGATCGGTTGTCGCGAGCGTTCGATGCATTCGTCGAACTGAGCGAGCTGCGCGACCAACTCACCTTGCACGGCGACGCCCGGCGGTGGCGGTCGGCGGCCAAGGCAATGGTGGAGTCCACGGTTGCCACCGGGGTTCTTCCTAGCGCCGAACAGGTCGCAGAATTGCCCGACGTGAAGGGCTACTGGCTGGTGCCGGCAGTGAAGGCCTTGCCGGGCATCGTCGCGGGTCACCCCGATGCCGATCTGCTGGCGGAGGCGGCGCGGCGAGACGATGTGCGCAGCACGCTGTTCGTCGCAGCGGCATCGGTGATGATCGCTCAGACCGATGTCGTCGGAGCCTGGGTGGCGCGCGCCGTGAGCGGCGCGCCGTTTGCTCCGGTCACGATTGGACAACGCTCCCTGTGGTTGGCGGCAGCCGAAGGCGAGATGGTCGGTCAGGCAATCGAGGCCGTTCGGGCCGAGCTGCGGCGACGGATCGATGCGATCTCTGCCGAACAGCGAACGGCGCTGGTCCACAGCCTGGTGTCGTTCCCGCCCGGCGTGGCTCCGAGCACAACTGCCAAATCGACCGAGACGTCGACCGCCGCAACCGAGATGTTGCGTCGATGGGCATCGTGGTGCGGGCAGTTGTCGGCAAGCGGCGAATTTGCTCGTCCGATCTCCACATCCGATGCCGGAGTGTCAGTCGCCCGTTCCGCTGCGATCCCGCAGCGAGGGTCCGACGCCGTTCTCGACATCGTGCGGTCGTTGGTGGAGGAAGGCTCTGAGCCCGAGCGCGAAATGCTCGATCGCGCCGAGGGGCTGCTCGCGGTCGTCCGTGGCACCTCCCTCGTCGCAACGCCGGAATGGGATGCCGAAGCCGGCATGGTGGCAGACCTGCTGGCCGAAGACCTTCGCCAGAACTCTGAACTCGCCCGAGCTCGTTTCGCCCTCCAACTGTTGCACCTACATCTGTCCGAAGCCGCAAAGGAGCTGGGCCGCCAAGCGCACGCAGCAACCCCCGCTTCGATCTCGATCTCGGTCAGCGGTCGCTCGATTGCAATCGGCCCTGATGGTGCGTCCCCCGCCGACCTGGCCGCGGTCGAGGCCGTCTTGGAGCGGCCGCAGCCGGCCACAGTGCCGCGATGGTCGCTTCCTGTCGCGGTTGCCGGCGCTGTGCTGTTCGCAGTCGTCGGTCTTCTCAGCTCGCCGGCCTGGTTGGTGCTCACTGTGATCGGCGCGATCTCGGTGGTCGCGATCGTGGTTGTCGATCGACGCGATCGAGTTCGGCGAGTTGCTGATTCCGCCGCCCAACGCGATCGTCTCCGAAAGCGTGTTGCAGACTCCGTGACAGAGCTTGCAACGGACACCCGAGCGGTGGCGGACGCTGCGGTGGACAGCGACGATCTCCGCCGCCAGATCGAGGAGGCCATCGATGTGGTGGCCCGGCGGTGAGCGCACCGAGCGCTTCTCCGCTACGCCGATCATCCCTCAGCAGAACGCGCGAAACCGCCAACGGACCAACGAAGAAGTGCAATGTAGAGTGAGCCTCGCCACATGGAGGGTCCCAGCCGCGGCGGCGCGGGCGCGGCTGGCGGGCGACTACGCCGAGGCTGAACGATTGCATGCCATTGCCTCCGACCAGGCCACGACCGTCGGCATGCGGTTGCATCTCGAGATGCGCCGCGTCTACTGCCTCGTCGACGCCGGTCGACATGACGAAGCGATCGCTTGCCCCCCGAGATCACGCTCACCGCATCTGTCGGTGTCGCAGTCGGCCTGAACGTCGCTGACACACATCGCGAGATCACCGAGGCACATGCTGCATTGCGGATCGCCAAGCAGACCGGGCGAGACCGCATCGTCTTCGGCTGACGCGACCGGCTCGCCACTATGGTGGATCGATGAGCGAACGCCCTTCAATGCATCAGGTGCCTGCTGGCGACAGCAGCGGAGCGGTGCCATCGATGCCGCCTCCCGCCGAGCCGACGCACGCCGAACGTTGCCGGACCTTGGTCGCCTCCTGCACACGCGGAGCGCTCTCGACGCTGACCACGGATCCGGCGGGCTATCCGTACGGATCAGTCGCCAGCTATGCGCTCGACGGCTATGGCAATCCGCTGTTCTTCGTCAGCCTGATGGCTGAGCACACGCAGAACGCAATCAAGGATCCGCGAGCAAGTTTGCTCGTGACCGAGCCGGTCCCGGACGGGTCGGACCCGTTGGCGAGTGGCCGGGCAACGCTGCTCGGCACGATGTCCGCGGTATCGGACGACGACCGCCTCGCGGTCCGTGACGCGTATCTGCTTGCCAACCCGTCTGCCGCGTACTACATCGAGTTCGGCGACTTCGTGTTCTACCGACTCACGGTCCAGAGCATTCGATACGTCGGTGGTTACGGGCGAATGAGTTGGGTCGGCGCAGCCGACTATTCGGCAGCCAAGGCGGACCCACTCACCGGATCGGCGGCCGGGATCATCGAGCACATGAACGCCGACCATGGTGACTCACAGGTGCTGTTCTGCCGCCTCCTCGCTGGTTTCGACGACACCACGTCGGCGTCGATGTCAGCGGTCGACCGATACGGTTTCGAGATGATCGCTGTCGGCCCCACCGGTCGCAATGCGGTGCGACTCGGATTTCCCGAACCATGCGTCGATGGCAACCAGGTTCGCGCCGCCATGGTCGCGCTCGTGGCCACGGCGCGAGAACTCGCCGCTCGCTGAGTCGTCCCCTTTCGTGTCGGCAGCCGGGTGCAGCAGTTGGTCCGACGAAAACGACGGTGGCGGTACGCTGCCGCGATGCCACTGCACGGAAAATACGAACCAAGCACCACTCAATGGGTCCGCGACCAGGTTGACATATACGAGTCATCCGGTGGACTCGAAGGCACCGACATGCGCGGCATGCCGGTCGTCATCCTGACGATGCGCGGCCGGTCGTCCGGCAAGCTGCGCAAAGTGCCGTTGATGCGCGTCGAGCACGGCGGTGTCTATGCCGCGGTCGCCTCGATCGGTGGCGCACCGCAGAATCCGACCTGGTACGAAAACCTGCTCGCCGATCCGCACATCGAATTGCAGGACGGTCCGGTCAAGCAGGACATGGTGGTCCGTGAGATCACCGGAGACGAAAAGGCGCAATGGTGGGAGCGGTGCGTCGCTGCGTTCCCGAACTACACCGAGTACCAGGCCAAGACCGACCGGGTGATCCCGGTTTTTCTGGCCGAGCCGATGCCGGCTTGATCGACGGTCCCGGACCGGGGCGACGACACCGACCTTGAATGCGGCGGTCGAATGCGATCAACTGTCCGGATGGCACTCAAACACACCGGACCGACCACCGAACTGCTGCAGACTCTGATCCGCAACCAGTGCGTCAACGACGGGACGCCCGATTCCGGCGGGGAGGTCCGCAACGCCGAATTGCTCGAGACCTACCTGGCCGGTAGTGGCGTCGGAATCGAACAGTTCGAGTCGCACCCCGGTCGTGGCTCGGTGGTCGCCCGGATCGAGGGGACCGACCCGACTGCGCCAACGCTGTGCCTGATGGGTCATACCGATGTCGTGCCCGTCAATCCGGCCGGTTGGTCGCGCGATCCGTTCGGCGGCGAGTTGATCGACGGCGAGGTGTGGGGTCGTGGCGCGATCGACATGCTCAACATCACCGCTTCGATGGCGGTCGCCTTCAAGCACCTCAGTGACAGTGGGTGGCGGCCGAAGGGCACCCTGATCTACTTCGGCGTCGCCGATGAAGAAGCTGGCGGCAAGTGGGGCGCAGAGTGGATGTGCGACACCCAATGGGATGCGATCAAGAGTGACTACGTGCTCACCGAGATGGGCGGTTGGTCACAGGTCGGCAGCGACGATATCCGCCGCGTCGTCGTCAACACGGGCGAGAAGGGCATTGCCTGGCGACGGCTGCGGGTGTCCGGCACCCCTGCCCACGGCTCGATGCCGTTCGGTTCCGACAACGCGCTGGTGAAGGCGGCCGAAGTTGTCCGTCGACTGTCGCTGTACCGCCCGCAGGCCCAGATCAGCGACGTGTGGAAGGCGCAGGTCTCGGCGATGCCCGTTCCGGACGATCTCAAGGCGGCGCTGATCGACCCCGCTCGGATCTGGGAGACGCTCGAGACGCTGCCGGCTCCGATGGCACGCACGTGCCACGCACATACACACACAACATTCTCGCCCAACGTCGCCCATGGCGGCCAGAAGACCAACATGATCCCCGACATGGTCGAGATCGAGGTCGATATCCGGACCGTTCCCGGAACCACCCGTGCAGATGTCGATGCTCACCTCCACGAAGCACTCGGTGAGCTTGCCCATCACGTCGAAATCAGCGCAATCCAGCAGAACGACGCGACGGAGTCGCCACGAGGCAATGACTTGTGGGATGCGATCTCGTCGGCAACCCAGGTGGCCTATCCGGGCGCCGAATTGTTGCCGGGCCTGATCGTCGGCGGCACGGACGCCCGCTTCTTCCGAGAGAAAGGTGCCATTGCGTACGGCACCGGGCTGTTCTCGCGTCAGGTGTCGCTCGAATCGTTCGGGACTCGGTTCCACGGTAACGACGAGCGGATCGACACCGAGTCGCTCGGACTGTCGACGGACTTCTGGATTCACATCGCCAAGACCATCTGCGGCTGACCGTCACCACCCGGGCGTGTGACCAAGGCGCTGCCGGGCCATCTCGGTGAGGCAGACTGATTTCCATGCTCGGTCGACTCGGATGGTGGCGTCATGTCGTGGTGGCCGTGGCGATCGCGGCGTGTTCAGGCCTGGCCCTGATCGGTGTGATCGGCGGTGGCCTGCGTGATGAGCGCTTCGACGCGAAGCAAATCACCGTGTCGCCTGCCGGCGGAGAGGGCGTCCGGATCCGAGAGGTCGTCGATCAGGACTTCGGCCACAACGATCGACACGGGTACGAGCGCACGATTCACAACGACTTCGGTGCTCCCACCGATGTGACGGCATCATCGCCTGACGCAAATGCCACGGTCAATATCGCCGATTCGCTCGGTGCGACCCGGATCCGGCTGGGCGACCCGAACACCACCTACGACGGTCAGCATCGCTACCTCCTGTCCTACACGCTGCCGGACGCTCGGTTGTCGTCGGGCTTGCTGGCGCTCGACATCATCGATCCAGGCGAGAAATTCGAGACCGGTCGGTTCGAGGTGATCGTGTCCGGGTTTCAGCTCACCAACACGAAGTGCGGTGTCGGTAGCTACGGCGACATGGGTGGATGCACGCTGGAACAGGTCGGCGACGACTATCACGTCGTGTTCGAACCGCTGCACGCCGGCGACGGCGTCACGATTGCGGGCAATATCGTCGGGTTCACGAACCCGGCCGATTCAGGGTTGCCGCCTCTGCCGCCACGGACGCCGGATCATCGTCTCCTGCTGGCGCTGTTGATGTGGCCGATCGGCATCGCCGGTGCGATCGCAGTTTTCACGATCGCCAAGCTCCGTGGTCGCAACGATGTGTTCGCCGGGGGAGCGGTCGAGGCCGCATACGGCCGGATGCCGGCGCCAGGCGGTCCCGGCATCGCGCCGGTGCTGTCGGTGACTCGAGTCAGCGATGCCCGGTTGGCCGACCTGGCGACGATCGAATTCGTCCCGCCGAAGGGCCTCGACCCGTGGCACGGAAACGTGTTGCTCAACGAGCGGATCAGCAGCGACACGGTCTCGGCATGGTTCTCTGCCCTGGCCGCAAGCGAGGCAATCACCCTGCGTGACGACGACGGCAAGCTTGTGATCGGCAGCGGTCCTCGTCGGGACGAACTCGATCCAACCAACGATGCCATTGTCGACAAGTTCTTGAGTGGTCGGGCAGAGCTGAAACTCGGCACGTATGACTCCAGGTTCGCGTCGGCCTGGAGCATGGTGATGCGCCAGCAGGCCGAGACGATCAAGGCGACCGGTTGGTGGAAGCGTCGTCCGCCGCGAGCCGGCAGTAGCGACGGATTGGGTAACGCAAAGACGATCATCCTGTTCGTGTTTGTGTTCGTCTTCGTTCTTGGTGGGTCGGTGCTGTCGGCCGTCGGCGGCTGGTTCCAGTCGATTCCGCTGGCGCTGGTGTTCGGGTTGGTACTGCCGTCGCTCGTGTCCTACGGCATCTACGCGCGCATGCTGCCGGCCCGAAGTGCAACAGGATCGGCGCTGGCACTGCTCACCGAATCGTTCCGCCGCTTCCTCGCCGCGAGCGAGGGAAAACACGTCGAGTGGGCGTGGAAGCAGGGTCTGTTGCGCGAGTACAGCGCGTGGGCCGTCGCGCTGGGTGCGGCCGACGCATGGGGCACGGCGCTCGCCAGCGCGAACGTGCCCGAGACCGAGCGATACGTTTCCAACCCGCTCCTCGTGCACACGATGGCCCGATCGTTCACATCGAGCCACATCGCGCCCTCGAGTTCCGGATCAAGCAGCGGCGGCGGATTCAGCGGCGGCGGCAGTGTTGGAGGCGGCGGAGGCGGCGGCAGCTCCGGTTCGTGGTGACCAACTGATTCGGAATCTTTCGGTCACTCGCCAGCGCAGGTCACGCCCGATGAACGCCTGCGTGCAATAGCCTGCCTGCGTGAACGACAGCGAAATTGCTACCGGCTTTGCCGATCTCGGTCTTCGCCCGGAGTTGCTGAGTGCACTCGCCGGGCTCGGGTACGAAGAGCCCACACCCATCCAGCGTGAGACCATTCCCCATCTGCTCGAAGGTCGCGATCTGCTCGGGCAGGCTGCCACCGGCACCGGCAAGACTGCCGCATTCGCACTGCCGATCCTGCAGCGGATTCCCGACGGCCGGGGCAAGGCCGAGCCCGTTGCGTTGGTGCTGGTACCCACCCGTGAGCTCGCGGTTCAGGTGTCCGAGGCGCTGTACAAGTACGGTCGCGACCTCGGTGCCAAGGTGGTTCCGATCTACGGTGGACAGCCGATCTTCCGCCAACTGCAGGCGTTGTCAGCCGGTGTCCACGTCGTGGTCGCGACGCCTGGACGTGCACTCGATCACATTTCGCGCAACAGCCTGCCGCTCGACAGTGTGCAGATGGTGGTGCTCGACGAAGCCGACGAGATGCTCGACATGGGCTTCGCCGAAGACATCGAGACAATCCTGCAGTCAGTACCCAAACAGCGTCAGACCATCCTCTTTTCGGCCACGCTCCCGCCGCGGATCAACGGCATCGCCAAGCGCCACCTGATCGATCCGGTCAAGATCCAGATCGGGTTGGGAGATTCCAAGCCGGGCAAGTCGCTGATCCGCCAAACCGTCTACATCGTCCAGCGCGCCCACAAGGCGGCCGCGCTCGGCCGGATCCTCGATGTCGAGGCGCCCACCGCGGCCATCGTGTTCTGTCGGACACGCACAGAGGTCGACACGCTCACCGAAACGCTCAATGGACGCGGCTACCGGGCAGAGGCGTTGCACGGTGGACTCAGCCAAGAATCACGTGACCGGGTGATGTCCCGACTGCGTGCCGGCACCACCGAACTGCTCGTCGCCACCGATGTCGCCGCTCGTGGTCTCGACATCGACCAACTCACCCACGTCGTCAACTTTGACGTGCCGGCGGCCCCGGAGTCCTACGTCCACCGCATCGGTCGCGTCGGTCGTGCTGGTCGAGAGGGAGTCGCGATCACCCTCGCCGAGCCGCGCGAGCAGCGACTGCTGATGAATATCGAGCGCCTGACCAAGCAGAAGATCGCGGTCGAGAAGGTGCCGACGGTCGCCGACCTGCGCGCGGTCCAGATCGAGCAGACACTCGACTTGTTGCGCGAGGCGCTCAAACTCCACGACCTCGACAAGTTCGAGACGGTGGTCGACGTGCTCACCCAGGATTTCGACATCCGCGAGATTGCGCTCGCTGCGGTCAAGTTGACCCATGAGGCCAGCGGGGCGACGGTGGACGACAAGGAAATCCCCGACGCGTCGCAGCGACTCGAGCGCAAGGATCGCCCCGGTGCGGACAAGGGTGGCAAGTTCGACAAGCGTCGGCCGGACAGCGGGGCACCGACCGGCGGTGGCGGCTATGCCAAGTCCGGCCGCAGTGGCTCCGTTCGGCCGCAGCACGACAGCGGCGAGACCGCTCGGCTGTACGTCAGCCTCGGTCGCAAGGAGGGCATCCGTCCCGGCGATCTCGTCGGCGCAATCGCGAACGAAACCAACCTCAGCGGCCGTGAGATCGGCCCGATCAAACTGGCGGAGCACTTCTCGATCGTCGGCGTCCCCGAATGGGCTGCCGACGACGTCATCGAAGCACTGAAGCGGACCACGCTCAAGAATCAGAAGGCCACGGTGCGCCGCTACACCGACTGATCGTGTCGGTTGGACCGACGATCAGAATGCGACAGCGTCGAAGATTCGAATACCGATGATGATGCCGGCCGCGATCGAGACGAGATACATCACCGCGAACTTGACCTTCTGATTCGTGCTCACGACGCTCCCGTCAGCAACTGCTGTTTGGCCGATTCGAATTCGGCTGAGGTCAACGCCCCGGAGCGGTACATCGCTGCAAGCCGCTCGAGATCGGCGACGACCGACGGCGTCCGTTCGGAAACGGGTCCTCGTGGCATCTCGGCACCGAACGGCATTGCCGTGACCACCACGTTCGGTGGCGTCATCGCATTGCGCAATCGGGTGGATGCCATGAGCGCCCGCTCGGCGACTTCGGATCCACGTCGACGGCCGTTGCGACCCTGGCGCATCAGCGGGATCGTGAACAGGAGTGGTCCACCGCCCATGATCATGAAGATCACACCACACGAAATGAATCCGGATTGGGTTCCGCCGCCGTCCGGTGGATGCAGCCCGAAGTCGAGGAAGTTGTAACCGAGCGAGATGAACAGACCTGGCCACAGCAGCCACACCACGTTCGGCGCGCCGGTTTTGCCGGTCGCGAAGAGCGCGAGGAATAACAAAATCACCCCGACCCAGATCGATCCGTTGAGCAATTCCCCGATGCCATCCGGGCATGGCACCGCGATTTGGTAGGGGCCGCCAGATGCGCACGAGCCACCGATCGCGAGCACCGATCGCATCGATCGGTACAGGATCGTCATCGAAGCGATCACGCCCGCGAAACTGACCACCAGCACGATGTGCCAGATCGTCACGCTGATCGGTGATGGTCTGTTGCCCCGTGACATCACGGGCTCACAGTAGTTCGGCTGCGATCGCTGCTGGAGCGTCACCGGTTCGCAGTCAGTCTGGGTTACGCAGACCTCGGAAAAATCGAGCTGTCTCCGGCGCGGCATCGTGGCCGAACGCGGAAACGAGCACCGCTCTCAGGTCGATATCGGGAAATCTCAAACCGAGCACGATCGCTTCGTCGCCAGGATCGCTGTCACCCTCGAACCGAAATGTGTGATCGACGATCACGGACGCAAACGGGTGTGTCGTGGCCGTACGGGCGCAGGCCAGCACGGCCCCCTGGAGTTCCACGTCATCGACGTAGCCGCAGACTCGCAGCAGGGCGACGGCTTCGGTGACGGTGTCGGGTTCGGCCTCCGGGGGAACGCCAAGAGCACAATCGTGATCGGACATGGTTCAGATCCTTTCGATGATGGTCGCGGTGCCCATCCCTCCGCCTGTGCACATCGTGACCAGGCCGGTGGAGAGGTCCTGCCGCTCGAGTTCGTCGAGCAGCGTCCCGATCAGCATGCCACCGGTCGCGCCGATCGGATGACCGAGCGCCATTGCGCCGCCGTTCACGTTGACCTTGTCCCACGACACACCAGTGTCGCGGAGGAACTTGAGCACGACGGCTGCGAAGGCCTCGTTGACTTCGAACAGGTCGATGTCGTCGAACGTCATTCCGGCCTTTTTGATGCAGCGTTGGGCGGCAGGCCCGGGAGCCGTGAGCATGATGACCGGTTCCGTGCCGGCGACGGCAGTCATCACGATCCGGGCCCGTGGCTTCATCCCGTGGGCCCTGGCATAGTCGGGTGAGGCAACGAGGATGGCTGACGCACCATCGACCACGCCTGACGAGTTGCCCGCGTGGTGGACGTGGTTGATCGACCCCACCTCGGGATAGGCGAGCAGCGCGGTCTGGTCCATCGTGATGTCCTGGCCCTTGGCGACATGAGCACCCATCTGGGCGAAGCTCGGCTGAAGCTTGGCGAGATCTGCGATGGTCGTTCCGGCTCGGGGGAACTCGTCATGGTCGAGGGCGAGATCGCCGTTGTCGTGGTGGATCGGCACCAGCGAACGGTCGAATCGACCTTCGTTGATCGCGACCTGGGCACGAGTCTGACTGTCGACGCCGAGTTGGTCGCACTCGGCGCGATTGAATCCCTCGATCGTTGCGATCAGGTCGGCGGAGATGCCCTGGCCGACCATGTTGTACTGGTCCTTGAGGTGGCCGTTGTTGGCGGTGAACCCATCGACATGCATCGGCGAGGGGCGAGACATCGATTCCACACCGCCGCCGACGACGAGATCCTGGAATCCCGACAACACGCCCATCGCCGCAAAGTTGACTGCCTGCTGGCCCGAGCCGCAGAACCGGTTGAGCGTGACGCCCGGTGCGTCGAGCGACCAGCCGGCATCGAGTGCTGCCATCCGAGCGATGTCCATCGAGTGGTCACCGCTGCCGGCGCCACAGCCCATGATGACGTCGTCGACCTCGCCGGTATCGAACCCGTTGCGGTCGCGAAGGGCGTTGAGCACCTGAGCCAGGATTCGCTGGGGATGGACCGGGTGCAGCGAACCGGATTCCTTGCCCTTACCACGTGGTGATCGGACGGCGTCGATGATCCAGGCTTCGCTCATGAGCCCGACCCTATTGGCGGTTCAGGTAGCCGATCGAAGCAGGGTCGCGTATTCGGGGTGGCGTTCGATGAACTGAGCGACGTACCAGCACTGGGGCACCACGGTGAGTCCTGCAGCCTTGGCATCGTCGAGCGCCCGACCCACGACGAGTCCGGCCAGGCCCTGACCGCGCTGCTGCGGATCGGTGACGGTATGGGTCATGGTCATCACGCCGTCGGCGAGTTCGTATTCGGCATACGCCCCGCGTGCCGAGCCCAGGAAGATGTCGTAACGGTTTTCATCACGTTGGTGGATGATGTGCGTTTCTTCGCCGGCGGTCGTCATCGGTTGTCCCTCCACGAGTCCAGATGCGGATTCATTGTCGCATGATGCCAACCGGTCCGCAGGCTCAAGCGGCGAGTCGATAGACGGTCAGCTGCATGTCGACGGTGACGGCGGTCATCGAGGCCGCGATCTCGTCGCGTCGGGTGGTCGATGCCGACCACCAGAACGGGGTCATGTGCAACAAGGCGAGGCGAAGATCGGGGTCGGGGAGTGCGACGACGAACCGGACGGTCGTGCGATCGATCACATCGTCCGGCCGCTCGATTGGGTCGTCGTGGTCGCGGGCGTCGTCGTACAACGTCGACTTCAATTCGGCGAGGTGTCGGGCCCCCGGCGTCACCACCACGGCAACACCGTCCGCGGCCGTCACGCGGGCCATCTCGGCGAAGTCACGCGGCGAGAAGACATTCACGACCGCATCGAAGGTCGCGTCGGCAAACGGCAGCACATACGAGGATGCAACGGCGTATCGATGCATCGGATGACGGCGGGCAGCGAGCTTGATCGCCGCCTTGGAGATGTCGATACCCCAACCGTGGGCCCCGGACACGTCGGTGATCGCGGCGAGGTAGCTGCCCTCGCCGCATCCTGCATCCAGCACAGCCGAAGGCGCGTACGACGCCGTCACAGCGGCGACCTCGTCGATGATCGGTGCATACAGCCCGGCGTCGAACACGGTGCGCCTTGCTCGAACCATCGCTTCATCGTCGCCCGATATCGAGCCCTTCAACCGTCCTGATGGCGCAAGGTTGACATACCCCTCCCGCGCCAGATCGAACGAGTGGCCGTTGGCGCAGCGCAGGCTCGATGAGTGGTCGAGGAGCGACCCCGCGCAATGCGGGCAACGGAACAACGGGAGCACGCGGCGCAATGTATCGCTCCGGATCCGACCGTCGGTCGAGATTCGTGCGGTCACTCGCTCGACGGTCCAGAATGTCGGCCATGAACCGAGACTGGGAATTGCTGTCGAATCGGGTCCTGCCCGTCGGCATCCCAGGTGTCGCCGGCCAACACCGGATCGGCTGGTCGGGCTGTTCGATCATGGGCGTCGTCAACGTCACACCCGATTCGTTCTCCGACGGTGGGTTGCACGTCCAGGTCGACGATGCCGTCGCCCACGGGTTACTGCTGGCTCGGCAGGGAGCGCTCGTGGTCGACGTCGGTGGCGAGAGCACGCGCCCCGGCGCCGCCGACGTCTCGATCGAGGTCGAACTCGAACGGGTGATACCGGTCATCACTCGAATAGCGGCGGAGGGTGTCGTGCTGATCAGCGTCGACACGCGCAAGGCCGCAGTGGCCGCTGCGGCGATCGAAGCGGGAGCCCACATCGTCAACGACGTCGCCGGCCTGCGTGATCCGGACATGGTGGCTGTCTGCGCCGACTTCGGCGTACCGGTCGTCGTGATGCACATGCAGGGTGAACCGACCTCGATGCAACTCGATCCGCGCTATGACGATGTCGTGTCCGAGGTGTCCGGGTGGCTGGGATTGCAAGCGGATCGCGTCATCGCCGCGGGCGTGCCAAGTGTGGTGCTCGATCCAGGCCTCGGCTTCGGAAAGACGCTGCAGCACAACCTGGCCCTTTTGCGCACGATGCCGATGCCGATGTTCGGCCATCCTGTTCTGATCGGTGGGTCGCGCAAGCGAATGGTCGCCCAACTCGCCGGACGCGAGTCCGACCGGCATCGTGATCCGGGCAGCGTCGCAGTCCACCTGTTGGCGGCCCAACGAGGCGCGGCGATGATCCGAGTCCACGATGTCGCGATGCATTGCGAAGCGCTTGCCGTCGATCGAGCACTGCGCGAGGGCGCGCCGTGAGCCCCCGTGTCCGTCTCGATGATCTGAGTTCGCCGAACCCGTCGTCCTGGGAGTTCCACGAAGAGACCGCAACCGGTCGCGCCGAGTGCCTGGCTGACGTCACCTGTGTGCTGGTGGACGCCGAGCGGCGCGCCGCAGCAGGTGATTGGGTCGTTTTCGTCATTTCGTACGAAGCGGCCGGTGCATTCGATCCGGCTCTGCGGACCAAGCCGGCACCACCGGACGGCACGCCGGTCGTCTGGTGGTCGTCGTTTGCCGAGCGCCGTCGCACCGATCGCGTCGCTCCCGTGGCGAGCCATGTCATCGACCGCCACCGAGCCATCAACGTCCATTCGTATCCGGAGGCGGTCGAGATGATCCGCGACCGGATAGCGCTCGGCGACGTGTATCAGGTGAACATGACCGATCGGTTCGAGGGCCACTACGAGGGTGAACCAATCGATCTGTACGCGGGTCTGCTCGGGGTGCAGTCGTGCTCGCACGGCGCGTACATCGAGATGGGGGAGCGGGTCGTGGCCTCGGCCTCGCCGGAGTTGTTCTTTCGAGTCGAGGGCGATGTCATCAGCTGTCGGCCGATGAAGGGGACTGCCCCCCGCCATCCACGAACCGATCTCGATCGCCAGATCGGCGATGCCTTGACGAAATCCGTCAAGGACCAGGCCGAGAACGTCATGATCGTCGATCTGCTCCGCAACGATCTGTCGCGAGTTGCCGAACTCGGCACCGTGGTCGTTCCACATCTTTTCCAGCTCGAGCGCTACGAGACGGTCTGGCAGCTGACCTCCACCGTCACCGCAGGTCTCGCTCGACGGGTCGGACTGGTCGATCTGCTGCGCGCGCTGTTCCCGTGTGGCTCGATCACAGGTGCGCCGAAGATCTCGGCGATGCACATCGTCGACGAACTCGAACAGCAGCCTCGAGGCGTGTATTGCGGCGCGATCGGGGTGCTCGCTCCGCCTGGCCACGAGCCGCGGATCGAGTGTTCGGTACCGATCCGCACAGCTGTTCTGAATCCCGCTGAGCACACGTTCGTGTACGGAGCCGGGGGAGGCATCACCTGGTCATCGGAGCCCGACGCCGAAGACGACGAAGTGCGCCACAAGGCCCGCATCCTGACCCGCTCTCATCGGCGGTTCCAGATCTTGGAGACCCTGCGCCTCGATTCGAATGGCCCGGTCCACGCCGATCTGCACATGACCCGGATGGGCGAGACTGCCGAGTGGTTCGGTTTCGACTTCGATCGACTCTCGTTGCAGTCACAGCTGGCATCGCTGCGCGCCGACGACGTGTCGCAACGGTTGCGACTCTTACTCGATTCCAACGGTGTCATCGCGATCGAGCACCATCCACTCATCGTCGATGAAGGTCCGGTGTTGGTCTCGATCGATACCGAGATCACCCGGAGTGACGATCCGTTCAGCTGCCACAAAACCACCTATCGGCGCCACTACGACGAGGCCCGTCGTCGGCATCCAGACGCCGACGACGTCGTGCTTGTCAACGAGCGTGGTCATGCGATCGAAGCCACGATTGCGAACCTCGCCTATCGAATCGGTGGGGATTGGTTCGTTCCTCCGCTCGACGACGGTGGCTTGGCGGGCATCGGCCGTCACGTCGCGTTGGGCGACTGCAGGGTGAGCGAGCGACCGATCCGTGCCGCTGACCTCGCCCGCTGCGACGAGCTGGCAGTGATCAACGATCTCCGCGGCTGGCGCCGCGCGATTCTCATCGACTGATGGTGACCAGGATTTCGGCAGCGAGATGATCACTCCAGCTCGGTGAGCGCATCCCGGATCTTGCTCGCCGCAGCCTCGAGTGCGGATGGATCGACGGACGACGCAGCGTTCGCGAAGGACAGTTGGCCCATGTTCGAGGTCGGGATCAAGTGGATGTGGGTGTGGGGCACCTCGTAGCCGGCGATGATCATCCCGACCCGATCGCAACCGAACGCATTGCGCTGGGCGATGCCGATCCGGTGACTGACGGCGAACAGGTGGGCCACCAGCTCCGGCGAGGCGTCGACCCAGTGATCCACCGGTTCGATGGGCACCACCAGGCAGTGCCCATCGGCCATTGGATTGATCGACATGAACGCGACGCACAGGTCGTCGCGATGGACGAACGTGCCTGGGATCTTGCCCTCGATGATCATTTCGAAGATCGTGCTCATCCCGAGTATCCCCCTGACATCGTGAAGACGTCTCCCGTTGCGTAGCTGCTCTCCGGACCGCTGAGGAACCGCACCAATTCGGCCAGCTCTTCGGCCGTGCCCATTCGACCCATCCCGAGTCGCTGAGTGATCGCCGTTCGGATCATGTCGTTCATCGGAGCGAGCAGCGGTGTGTCGATGTAACCGGGGCAGACGGCGTTGACCCGGATGCCGAGGTGGGCGGTTTCGGCCGCAGCGCTCTTGGTCAGCGCGATGATCGCAGCCTTGGCGGTGGAGTAGTGGGCTGCGGCGCCAGACGGCATCTGTCCGAGGATCGACGAGATGTTGACGATGACCCCGCTGCGTTGCTGCTCCATGTGTCGCAGCGCCGCCCGAACGCCGTAGAACGTGCCGTAGAGGTGGACCTTGATCATCCGGTCCCACTCTGAGTCGGTCATCGAACTGATCGCTCCGACCGGCTGCATCTCGTCGATCCTTCCTTCCATCCGCAACATCGCATTCGCCATTGCGATCTCGAACCGGGCATCGGAGGCGGCGTTGCTCGGGGGAGCAATACCGGCATTGTTGACAACGATGTCGATCGATCCGTGTTTGGACACGGCGGCATCGACGGCGGCATCGAAGGCGGCCGAATCACACACGTCGAACACGGCGGTGGTCCCCTCGACCTCTGTGGCGGTGATGCTCGCCGAGTCCAGCGAGAGGTCGTTGACGATGATGGTCGCACCGTCGCTGGCGAGTCGGCGAGCGAACGCTGCACCGAGTCCGGAGCCCGCTCCGGTGATCAACGCAACCTTGCCGGCGAGCGATCCGCGACTTTCTGGAGAACCTGTCTGTGGAGCCATGAGCTCGACTGTAGGCCGATGTACGCTGCCGTCGTGACGTCGGAACCGGTCGCCAATTCGGACGCAAACCCTGCGTCGAGCAACGACTCAGCCGCATCACCACCAGCAGCACCAGCACCAGCAGCAGCAGCCAAGCCGTCGTACACCGACAACATCTTCACGATTCCGAACATCATGTCGATGGTTCGGCTGTGCTGCATCCCGCTGTTTCTGTACCTGTTGTTCGGCCGTGACAATCGAGCCGGGGCTGCGTGGCTGCTCGGCGGGCTCGGAGCGACGGATTGGATCGACGGATACATCGCTCGTCGCTTCAACCAGGTCAGCGAACTCGGCAAGATCCTCGACCCCACGGCTGACCGGTTGATGTTCATCGTCGGCTTGGCCGGGATGATCATCGACAGGGCCGGACCGGTCTGGTTCTACTGGTTGGTCGTCGCCCGCGAAGTGTTGTTCGGTGGCACGGTGCTCATTGCGACCGTCGCAGGAATGAAGCGCTTCGACGTGACGTGGTGGGGCAAGTTGGCCACGTTCCTGCTGATGTTCGCGCTGCCCGGGTTGTTGATCGGCTCATCCGATCTATGGATCCGCACACCGTTCAACATCGCCGCCTGGCTGGTCGGAATTCCTGGCCTCGTCATCAGCTATTGGACCGCCATCACCTACATCCCTGTGCTGCGTAAGAACCTCCGCGAGGGCCGGGCGGAGAGAGCTGCGGAGCACGGAGCGAGCACGACATGATCGGATCCGGACACCTGCCGTGAAAGCCGTCATCATGGCGGGCGGCGAGGGCAGCCGGCTCCGACCGCTGACCTCGAATGCGCCGAAGCCGATGTTGACCATCGCCAACGTGCCGATGATGGAACACGTCATCAACCTGCTCAGATTGCACGGATTCGACGAAATCGTTGTCACCGTGGCGTTCCTCGCCAATGCGATCAAGACCTATTTCGGTGATGGCAGCGAGTTCGGCGTCAGGCTCCATTACGCGCACGAGTCGGTGCCGCTGGGCACCGCCGGCAGCGTCGGCAATGCCCGCCACATGCTCGATGAGCGATTCCTCGTGATCTCCGGCGACGTCATCACCGATGTCGACCTCGGCGCCCTGGTGCGTTATCACGACGAGCGTGGGGCCCTCGCCACGATTGCGCTGACCGCAGTCGAGAACCCGCTCGACTTCGGCATCGTGATCACCCGTCAGGACGGCTCGATCGAGCGGTTCCTCGAGAAGCCGACGTGGGGCCAGGTCTTCAGCGACACCATCAACACCGGCATCTATGTGCTCGACCCGTCGATCTTCGACCACATCGTCTCTGGCCGTTCGGTCGACTTCAGTAGCGAGGTGTTTCCCAAACTGCTCGCCGACGGGTTGGCGATCTACGGCGCAGTCGCCGAGGGCTATTGGGAAGACGTCGGCACACTCGATGCCTATTTGCGAGCGCACCAGGACGTGCTCGACGAGAAGGTGCGGGTCACCATCCCTGGATTCAGGGTCAACAACGGGATCTGGCTCGGCGAGGGTGCCGAGGTGTCTCCCGGCGCCAATATCGTCGGGCCCGCAGTGATTGGACCGGGCTGCACGATCGAGGCCGGATGCGAGTTGGGGGAGTACACCGTGCTCGGCTCCAACACCCGGTTGCTGGCCGATGTCGAGGTCGAGCGCTGCGTGCTCCACGACAACGTCTACGTCGGTGCCGGAGCGCAATTGCGAGGAGCGATCATCGGCCGCGGCTGCAGCGTTCGGTCGAACGTTCGGATCGACGAGGGGGTCGTTCTCGGCGACTCGGTGTTCGTCGGCAGCGGAGCGGTGGTGGCTGGAGACGTCAAGGTGTATCCGTTCAAGACCATCGACGATGGCGCGGTTGTCAACACCAGCATCGTCTGGGAGAGCAAGGGTTCACGGGCCCTGTTCGGGCGCGACGGCGTGACCGGGCTGGCGAATGTCGACGTCACCCCGGAACTCGCGGTCAAACTCGCGATGGCGCACGGGACGTCCTTGAAAAAGGGCGCGACGGTCGTCACGTCTCGTGACTCCAGTCGTGCGGCACGGATGCTCAAGCGGGCGATGATGGCCGGGCTCAATTCCGTCGGGATCGACGTGATGGACCTCGAAGTTGCCAGTGTGCCGGTCACCCGCTTCATGACTCGGTCCCCGCGAGCGTCTGCAGGAATCACGGTTCGGCTGCATCCGGGCGACCCGTCGCGGGTATTGGTGCGTTTCTTCGACGCTGCGGGAACCGACATCAGCGAGCGCGACCACCGCACGATCGAGCGACTGTTCCAGCGTGAAGACTTCCGACGAGTGCTGGCCGAGGAGGTCGGTGACATCCACTTCCCGCGCCGAGCACTCGAGGACTACACCGTTGCCCTCGAGGCCACGGTCGAGACCGGTGCGATCCGCAACCACGGTTTCAAGTTGGTCGTCGACTACAGCTACGGCGCAACCTCGTTGGTGATGCCCACACTGCTCGGCAAACTCGGCGCAGACGTGCTGGCGGTCAATCCGTACGTCGCCACTGCGTCACGAGTCAACTTCGACGCCGCCGCCGCTGCGGCACGAGTGTCATCTCTCGTCCTCGCATCCGGTTCTCATCTCGGAGCGATCCTCGATGCAGACGGCGAGCGCCTGACGCTGATCGACAATGTGGGTCGGGTGCTCGACCACACCACCGCTGTGCTCGCGTTCGTCGAACTCGTCTGTGATCACCTGCTCGGTGACCGGATCGCGCTGCCCCTCAACCTCACCCATCGAGTCGCCGACCTCGCAGCTGCTCGCGGGGTCATGGTGGTGCCGACCAAGTTGTCGAGCGCGGCGCTGATGGCGGCCGCCACCAGCCCCGGTGTCGGCTTCGCCGCTGATGGCTCTGGCGGCTACATCC
>JBDSDH010000303.1:0-21075 GCA_039920665.1 Ilumatobacteraceae bacterium | reverse complement strand
ATCGACGCCATCGTCGCCCGGCCCCGCCCGTGGTTGCTCGGCGTCGATGTCGACGGAACGATCTCGCCCATTGTCACCCGACCCGACGAAGCGGTGCTGGTCCCCGGCGCTCGGGAGGCCCTGGACGTGCTTGCCCAGCGCGACGACGTGACGGTCGCGGTGGTGTCCGGACGACCGCTGTCGGACCTGCGCGGCCTGTTCGGACTTCCCGATTCGGTGTCGCTGGTCGGATCGCACGGCGCAGAAGATGGTGCTGCCGCTGATCTGTCCGCCGATGAGCAGAACGCGATCGATGCGGTGCTGGCATCGATGGAGCGGGTCGTCGAACACCTCGCCAAGTCGTGGATCGAGTTCAAGCCGGTCGCAGTGGCACTGCACGTTCGCGAGTCCGATCCGCTGCTCGGCGCGCAAGCGCTCGCCGATCTCGGCGCGATGTTCGACGCATCACTGGCCCACACCGTTCATCGCGGCCACATGGTGCTGGAGGTGGCGGTACGCGAGGCCTCGAAGGTGATTGCCTTCGAACGGTTACGCAAGCGCATCGCACCGGCGACCTCGGTGTTCATCGGCGACGATCAGAGCGATGATCGAGTCTTCGCTTCGCTCGGCGCCCAGGACGTGAGCGTCAAGGTCGGTCCCGGCCCCACTGCGGCGTCGTACCGGTTGGTGTCGCCGCTCGATGTGGTCGACGTGCTGCGAGCACTGAGTTCGCTCGAATCTGAGCCGGGTCGTGACGTCGCGACGTCGTGAGGTCGTGAAGTAGAGCTGCGCTCAGAAGCGGATCGCGATACACGCGATGTCATCGCGATGATCTGGATCGAGTTCTGTCATCAGACGACTGCACCAGCCGTGGAATGGTTCCTTTGCTTTGTCGGCGGCTGCCACCAGCAACCGCTCGAGACTGTCGTCGAGTGGCTCTCGACGGCGTTCGACGAGGCCGTCGGTGTAGAGCAGCAAGGTCGATCCCGTCGCGATCGTGCCGTGGGCGGTGCGATGCAACGGGCTCGAGTTCGGGTGCATCCCGAGCAAGACGTCGTGGTACACCTCGAACAGCCGGGCCGTGCCGTTGGCCGTGACGATGACGGGTGGTAGGTGTCCCGCGTTCGCGGCGGCGAGATCCCAGTCGCCGTCGGGGCGTTGACGGAGGTGGATGATGAGGCAGGTGGCCAGCAGGTCGGCGAGCAACCTCGGGGTCGCAGCCGCGATCCGGTCGAGGATCTGGTCGGGCTCGTATCCCGCTCCAGCGAAGATGTGCACGGCTGTCTGGACGCGACCCATTGCTGCTGCGGCGCGAATGCTGTGTCCCGTGACGTCACCGATCACGGCCATATACGAGCCGTCACCCACTTCGATCAGGTCGTACCAATCGCCGCCGACCTCGATGCCGTGGGCCGCTGCTGCGTACACCGCGTCGGTCTGCAACCGATCGACGACGGGCAGCACGGGCAGCAGACCTTGTTGCAGTTCGGATGCGACCCGCTTCTCGCGATTGAACTGATACGCATGGTCGAGGGTCATCGCTGCCCGACGACCCACGTCGCCGACGAGCGCGACATCGATGGGATCGAATGCCAATCGGGCAGGTTCGGCGAACACGGCCAGCACACCCGTGATCTTGCCGGCCACCGCCATCGGCACGATCACCAATGGCCCGAGACCGAGCGACTCGAACAGTCGGGCGCTCGCACCGGAATTGGCTCCGGCTGCCGCGGCTTGCTCAGCGTCGAGGACGACCGATGGGACCGAACCCGACAACACCGAGCGGGTGACCGGCATGTCTCGCAGACCGACGGACGCGTTTGCAACGAACTCGCTCACGAACTCGGATCGATCCGGATGGCGATGGCGGGCGTGAATCGACTCGGGACGACCTTCGTCCGCCGACAGATAGACGAAAGCCCACATCCCGAACCGCTCGATGATCACGTCGAGCATTCGCTCGATTGCTTCGCGCGGATCCATCGTCGAGATCAGCGCCGCGCTGGCGTCGGCCATCATCTCGACTCTCGCCCTTGCCTGGTTGGCCTCGGTGGCGGCGATTCGAGCACGCAGTTCCGACGACGCACTGAACGCGAGGTCGAGCAGGATCTGGCGTTCCTCGGCTGTCCAGACGCGCTCAGTCGGTTCGATCGCGCACAGCGACCCGAGCACCCGACCATCGGAATCGAGCAGGGGTGCGCCCAGGTAGCTCTCGACACCGAGCACCGTGAACGCGCCGTGCATATTCCAGTTGGGGTCGGTCGACGCGTGGTTGATCTGGAGCATCTCGCCTCTCGCGACCACCGTGCGACACATCGACTGATCGAGTGGAGTCTGACGATCGTCGGACAGGGGGTCGGGCAGACCGACCTGACCGGGGAAGAACTGGCGGTGGTCGTCGACGAGCGACACGAGACCGATCGATGCGCCGAGCAACCGGGTCACGAGGCCCGCCAGCCGGTCCATCGTCTCGTCTGCGGTATTCGTCAAACCGGTCGCGAGCACCGATGCGAGACGGGATATCTCGTCCGTGTCGCAAGGTTCGGCGTGGTCCACGGCACGACGCTATCCGTGGCGGATCGAGTGCCCATACTTCCCGCCACTGTTCGCAGCGTAGGATCCGCTGCGTGATCACTGACCTCACTCAACGTTTCTCGGTCGATGGCGTGACGCTGGCGTGGGACCGCTGGGGCTCGGACTCCAGCGCCGTTCCGTTCGTGCTCTGTCACGGCTTTTCCGGGTCGGCGCACGACTTCGCGCTCAGCATCGAGGATTTGGCCGTCGATCGTCCCGTGCTGGCGATCGACCACCGTGGCCACGGACGATCGGAGAAGGTCGGCGATGTGGATCGGTACGGGATCGATCGGTTGGCCGCTGATGTGGTTGCTTTCATCGAGGCCCAAGGCCAAGGTCCGGTCGATCTGCTCGGTCACTCGATGGGCGGTGCGATCTCGTTGCGGGTCACCCTCGCCCGCCCCGACCTCGTCCGGTCGCTGATCCTGATGGATACCAGCGGGTGGTCGTTCGTACCGCAGGATCCCGAGATCGCAGCATTGATGGCGGGTTTCATCGAGGCGTTCGATCCGTCGCGTGGCCTGCCCAATCTTGATGCCGGCGCCAATCCGGAAACGGCGTTGATCACTTCGGCGACCACGCCTGAGTGGCAGGCCATCAAAGAACAGATGGCGGCTGCGTTCGATCCGTACGCACTGAAGGCGCTCGGTCGCCAGTTGTTCGAGAGCAACTCGGATTCGATCCGTGCCCGGCTCGGCGAGATCACATGTCCGGTCACCGTCATCGTCGGCGAGAACGACCATCCGTTCATTGACCAGGCTGACCAACTGGCCTCCGAGGTCGCGGACGGTCGACTGACTGCCATCCCTGGCGCGTACCACTCGCCGCAACTCACCCACCGAGACGAATGGACTGCCGCCGTCGAGGGCCACCTCGCCAGCGTCCAGTGAGATGAGCACGTGGTAGAAAATCGGCGAATGAGGACCCGACCGAGCAAACGAACGTTCATGATCCGGCGGATCGTCGTCCTGGGCGTACTCGTGCTGGTCCTGGTTCTGTTGGTGAGCGCGGTGCGCGCCAGCGTCGGAGGCGATGACGCGATTTCGTCGCCGGACTCCACCGCTGTCGCACCGAACAGTGAGGTCAGTTCGCCGTCAACCAGCCCGATCGAGACCCCTCCGACCGAAACCACCGGCCCGCGCATCCCGTCGGCTGCGGATCCGGCGCGAGTCCTGCTGGTCGGTGACAGCGAAGCACAGGGTCTCGGGCCGTTCTTGCAGTCGGTGCTCGACGTCGACAAGTTGACCACGCTCACCGTCGACGGCCGCAACTCGACCGGGCTCGTGCGTGACGACTTCTTCGACTGGCCGGCGAAATTGAACGAACTCGTGCCGTCGGTCGACCCGGACATCGTCGTTGCGTTTTTTGGCGGCAACGATGGGCAGTCGTTCCAGAACATGCCGACCAAGCGGGTCGATTCACCCGAGTGGCGCGCCGAGTATGGCAAACGAGTCGGAGCGGTGATGGACTTCCTCGGTGCCGATGGCCGGACCCTGATCTGGATCGGCGTTCCGAATGCCGCCGAGGCGGACTTCAGCGCCCGGCTGACCGTGCTCAATGCGGTCATCAACGAACAGGTTGCTTCGCATCCCGACGTGATCTTCATCGACAGCTGGCGGCTGTTTTCGGGAATCGACGGCGGCTACGCCCCACTCGTCATCGATCCACTGAGCGGCACCTACATCGCAGTGCAAGCCGAACGCGACAAGTTCCACCTCAACACCCCCGGCTCGAAGATCCTCGCCGCTGCCGTGGCTGACGCGATCGCTGAAGATCTGGTGCGTCGCGGCGCGACGATCGCCGCCGATCCGACATCGACCACGATCGACATCAACTCGCCGGGCACCTACACGATCGTCGAAGGTGACACGCTCACCGGCATCGCTGCCAAAACCGGTACCACCATTGGTGCCATCGTGAGCGTCAACGGCTGGGCGGACGAGAACGAAGTGATCCAGGTCGGTCAGGGGATCAAGCTTCCCGCCAAGTCGGGTTGAGCGACGGGTGGGGAAAGTCGCGGCTCCACCGGGTGACGCCGTCGTGGGAGATGACGTACGCGTCGTAGCCCGGTTGGTCCTCGATCCAGTCGACACCCGCCTCGCCCATCACGAACACCGCCGTTGCGAACGCATCGGCAGTGCCGAGATCCGGGCCGACCACCGTCGCGCTGGCGATGTCGGCGGTCGGTTCACCGGTGGCGGGGTCGATGATGTGGGCACCCCGTTCGTAGGTCGCCGAGGTCGCGACGGCGACCGGTCCGGTGAGGGCGAGCACGAGTGCGAGCTGGTCGACGTGATCCGGATGGCGGATTCCGATTCGCCACGGTTGGCCAGGTTGTGAGGTGCCGCGTACGGCGATGTCGCCGCCCGCGTTGATGCAGAAGTTGCTCGCCCCGCCTGACTCCAGGATTCCCGCAGCGCGCTCGACCGACCATCCTTTGACGAGCCCGGATGGATCGAGGTCGGTGCCATTCGGGGACGGAACGGCGAATGCGTCGAACGTCCCGCCCGTGACGTCCGTGAGCTCGATGCATCGCCGCAGGACTTCTTCGGCGTCGACGCTCAACTCGTCGATCCCGATGTCGCCGAGGCCGAAGCGGCTGATCTCGCTGTCGTTGCGATACGTGCTGAACCGGGAATCGACATCGTGCAACCAGGCCACGACCGCCTCGATCGCTGCGGCAACGGGACTGGTGATCAGGTCGCGCACGTCGATCGAGACGACCATGCCCATGACGTGTTCCACCCGGACCGTACCAACCGGCGCCGTGCCGTTCACGCGGTCACTGCTGCCCCGGCCGCCGCCGCTTGATCCAGCGCCGACTGCAGCGACGTGACGTAGCCGTTGCTTGTGTATGTGGCGCCGGAGATGGAGTGGACGTTGGCTGACTGAGCGGACAGCACCTCGGTGTGCAGCTTGGGCAGGGCCCGCTCGTTGATCCGAACGCTCTTGCCGTCGCCATTGGGATACTGCACCACAGCGACTTCGACGAGGGCGCCGCTGCTGACCTGAACCTGCACTTGCACCGGTCCGTAGCGGGTGTTGACGACCTTGCCGTTGAAGGCCAGGATCCCGGTCGTTGTCGGCGGGGCGGGGGCTGAAGCGGTGGTTGCCGGAGCCGTGATTGCCGGTGCGACCGATGCCGGAGTATGTGCGGCTGGCGCGGTGGTTGCCGGAGCAGTGACGGTCGTAACCGGTGGTGCCGTGGCAGCGGCGGCCGGTGCGGTCGCGATCGGGGCGGGCAGATTGGACAGGCTGCTCGAACCGGCACTCGAGGTCTGAGTGGTGCCGAGCAGGTAGGCGAGACCTCCGGTTGTGGCACAGCTGACCATCAGCGCACCGAGCCGGGCGATTCGTGCTGGATGGCGACGGCGGGGCTTGGTTGCCGGTGCCGGTGGTGGGTTGCGGCCCGGCGGTGCCTCGGCCCGTCGTTGCGACAGACGTTCGAGCCGGGCGAGCAGCGGATCGTCCAATGGTGGGCGTTGCGGCTCGTTGTTCATGTGACCATCCAAACGGTTCGGTCTCAACCGTTGCTGGGGGCTGGATATGTGCCAGCTGTGAACTTCAGCGCCCGGCGCGACGGCTGAGGGCTGCAATCGAGCGGAGTGCAACCGCATAGGCCGCGAATGCCGCGCACACGAGCAGGCCGATCTGGAAGGCGAGCCGGGTGGCATCGGAGCCGAGCTGGAACCCGTGGAGCCCGGCGAGCGCTACGCCGGCCACCGACGTGAGATGCAGCCACCGCCACACCCGCCTCGAGAACCGTTTCTTCGGCCAACTCGTGAAGACGGCGATCGCGAAGGTGTATGTGGCCAGGACGCCCCACGTGACTGCCCAGGTGGCGGTGTCGGCGGTTCCGGGGATGACGGCTTGAACGATGCCGATCCCGGAGTTCGGATCCAGCACAGAAGCGAGCAGATGCGCACCGGTGAGCGCGAGCGCGAGGCCACCGAGATAGTTGTGGAAATCGAGCCACCATGCGGGTGTTCGCCGACTGCCCGTATTGCGGGCCGAGAAGAACAGCCCGAGCACCAACGAGGCAACCGCCAGCACCGTCGCGACGATGCCGGTCGAGCGGCTCAGGTACCACCACACATCGTCCATCGCCGTGGTTTATCAGAGATCGCTCGCGGGCTCAGTGCAGTGGATGCGCGCTCTCGGCAAGCGAGAGGAAGCTCTCGTCCTCCTGGGCGAAGTGCAACTCGAGCAACGCGTACAGCCCGTAGAGCAATCGCTGCAGCTCGCGCACATCGGTAGCGTCCGGATCGCCTGCTCCGATCCGCTCGACCACCATCGTCAACTGGGCGGTGAGGCGAGAGATCTCGGCGTGGGCGCGGCTCATCGTGCCGGTCGGATCGGTGCCACCGAGGGCGTCAGCGATGATCGGATAGAGCATCCGGTCCTCGTCGGCTTCGTGCGGGCCGATCTCGTCGACCAGCAGTCGGTAGGCGCGGTGCACGTCGACCATCGCGCCGGTGAGGTCACCCGATCCGAGCAGATCAGCGGTGTCGCGCAGGGTCGCGACGTCCGGTCGGAGGTTGCGGTGTGCCTCTGCGAAGTGTTGGGCGATGGCCTCGCCGGTCTCGTCGAGGACGACCTCGTCGCCTCCGACGCGCAGGGCCCGAAGTGCGTTCAGGATGACGGCGATATCGATGCACTCCTGCAGGAGTGCTCCGGCGGCCGGCGGCAGCAGTCCGAATGCCGCCGCAGCCATCGCGGCAACCGACATCGCCATGCCCGCGACCACGCTCTGTACGGCGATCGTGCGCGCCCGACGGGCGATCAGATGGGCTTCACCGAGCCGGTCCAGCCGGTCGACGGTGAGCACGATGTCAGCAGTCTCGGACGACGCAGTCGAACCACGTGCACCGATCGCGACCCCCACCGTGGCCGCAGCGAGGGCCGGGGCGTCGTTGACGCCGTCGCCGACCATGATCGTCGATCCACCGGCGGTCTCGCGCCTGACCACGTCCACCTTGTCCGCCGGGGACTGATCGGCAGCGATGGCATCGACGCCCACCATTGCCCCGACCGAGGTCGCGATCTCGTGTCGATCGCCGGTGACCATCACCACTCGTCGAATACCGTTGCGACGAAGGTTGCGGATGGTTCGGGCAGCGTCGGTGCGGATCGGATCGGCCAGCAGCAGTGCACCGGCGGGGATGCCGTCGACCGCGACGAACACACAGAGCGCCCCTTCGAACTCGGACTGGGATCGGCTGCGAGCGACCCACTCCTCGTCGCCCTCGACACCTGTCCAGGCGGCCTTGCCGATCGTGACGAGTTGGCTGCCGACCAGTCCGCGCACCCCATCACCGGCAGACTCGGTGGTCTCGGTGGGAACGACGAGGTCGAGTCCTCGATCGCGCGCCGAGCGAACGATCGCCGTCGCCACGACGTGCGGGGACACCTGGTCGAGCGAGGCTGCCAGCCGCAGTACCTGGTCCGGATCGAACCCGTCGGCGGCGATGACTTCGATGATGGTCGGTCGCCCGGCGGTCAGCGTCCCGGTCTTGTCGAACAGCAGCACGTCGGCACTCGCCAGGGCTTCGAGCGCGCCGCCGCCTTTGACGACAACGCCGCGGCGAGCGCAACGCGACAACCCGGCAACGATCGCGACGGGAGCGGCGAGGATCATCGGGCACGGCGTTGCGACCACCAGTACCGCAACGGCTCTGACGCCCTCGCCCGAAACGATCCAGGCCGCACCGGCAGCAGCAAACGACACCGCGAGAAAGACGATCGCGAAACGATCCGCGAGCCGCACGAATGGCGAACTCGACGCCGACGCCTGCTCGACGAGGCGGACGATCCCGGCAAAGGTCGACTCGGCAGACGTCGTGGTCGCGACGAGATCGAAGGGACTGCCGGCGTTGACGACCCCGCTTCGGATGGCCTCGCCAGGGTCCTTCGACACGGGCAGCGACTCGCCGGTCAGCGCGCTCTCGTCGATGGTCGCCGCCCACGAAAGCAGCGTGCCGTCCACCGGGACCACCTCGCCGGATTGGACCATGAGCACGTCGCCGACGGCCACCGCATCGAGCGCGCAGTCGGCGAGCGTGTCGCCGTGGTACCGGTGGGCCGAGACGGGAGCATGTTCGAGCAGCAGACGCAGGTCGCGCTCTGCGCGTCCGGCCGCCCAACCCTCGAGTGCCCTGCCCGTCGTGAGCATCACCGTGATCAGCGCACCGGCGACGTACTCGCCGACGAACAGGGTGCCGACGATCGCGGCGAGAGCAATGAGGTCGACACCGATCCGACGATGGGCCGCGGCCTGCACGACCCAAACCACCGACAGCGCGATTCCGATCGCAGACGTGGCAATCCACAACCCATCGGACAGCCGATGCAATCCGATGATCCAGCCGAGACCACCACTGACCAGACCGATCATCGCAGCGGTCAAGGAACCGATCCGGACGAGGCGATCCCAGCCGGTCGACGTGTCGGCACCCGTGACCACTGTCAGATCCTCGATTTCAGCGATCTTCGGATGACGCCAACGCCGATTCATCGCTGGCCAGCAGAATGGAGCAGTCCACGGCGTGGGTGACGACACCAGCAGTCGACCCGAGCCGCAGTCGTTTGATGCCGGTCAGACCCTGGGTGCCGAGCGCGACGAGGTCCGGTCGGATTTCTTCGAGCACCGCGAGCAGTTCGTGGGTGGGTTCACCGCGAGCATCACGACGCTGGATCTGGGCACCGGTTCCGGAAAACAGTGCCGAAGTCGCCTCGACGGCGGGCTCGACATCGACATCTCCGTCATCGACGCTCACGACGGTTATCGCGACCCCACCGATCCACGGCATGGATGCCAACGTCGAAGCGGCCGCCAGCGAGTGCGGCGAGCCGTCGGCGCACACGACCGCCGAGCGGGTGCGCCGACCGTGACGGACGATCAACATCGGCGCGGGCGGGTGCGCCATCAACCACTCAGCGGTACTGCCGAGGTGCATTGCCTTGGCCAGCCCGGGCCCTCGTCTGCCGATCACGAGCAGATCTGCGGGCCTGGACAATGCCAGCCTCGGATCCAGTTCGCAGGTCAACCAGGCGACATCGCGGAGCTGCGATTCAGCGAACGGCCGACGGGGATTGTCAGGCTGCCAGGGACGCAGCGACGCCCGGTCCGAGTCGACACGAAAGTTCGTGGTCGCCTCGGCGGTCACGATCTCGAGTCGCCACTGCGGCCATTCGTGGCAGTTGATCCACAGCCAGGCCAGGTCGGCGGCCGGGGAACCGTCATCACCGAGCACGAGCAGATGGTCGGCCGTGGCGGGGGCGTCGGCAGTGGCAGGGGTGTTGGTCATGGGTCCATGATGGCCCTGCTCACCGAGGATCGCTAGAGGCGGAAGTCCCCGAAGCTCACACCAGGACGTTGGCGAAGATCTGCCAGGCGAGCAGTGACTTCGCGACGAGGCTGAGAATGATGTACACGCGTTCGCCGTGCAGGTAGTCGCGCCAAGCGCCGTGGGCCCGGTACTGGAGCAACTGGTTGATCGCGAAGCAGTTGAACAACACAAAGATGCTGACGAAGATCCCGTAGACGAAACTCGGCATGCCGTCGCCTGCGCCGGCGAGGTAGATCGCGATTGCGATCCACGGAACGGTGCCGGCGACGCTGCCGAACACGAACGGCGTCCAGTTGACGCGCTCTCCCGGCGTCGACGTGGTCTCCATCAACCAACCGAAGAGGATCATCGACGCATTGACTCCGAACAGCGCGATGAGCGCGGCGACATCGGTGATGCCGGTGATACCGGCAATCAGCACGATCATCAGCGACGCCGACAGGCTGTACTCGACCCATCGGAAGCGGTTGCGTTTCGCTGCCAGTTCACGCAGGTAGCGCGGAAATCCCCACGGTGACGCAACGAGTAGGTGGAATGCGGCTGACAGCAGCGAGAAAGCGGCCACGGCCGGCCCGAGGCGGTAGCTGAACAGGGTGCTCAGGCGAGACGCATCGAGTGATTGTCCGGGTTGAGCCGTTGCATAGGTGGCACTGACCGGCAGTTTCAGTCCGTTGGAAAGGGCCAACATCGCTGCGCCCTGGATTGCGTGGAGGATCCCTGCTCCGAGGTTGAGCCGTCTGAGTCGGCGTGTTGATGCTGAAGGTACGTCAGATTCGACTTTGCTCATGCTGTTGTCCATTCGTGCTCGCCGATGTCCCCGAACCTCTGTCATTGTCCCGTCGGTGTCAGATGGGATCGAGTTGCCAGTCGACCGAGAATCTGTCCTCAGCGTGATGGACCTCGAATCTGCGTCCACTGATTGCTGCGATGTCGAGCGTGATCCACAGCGTTCGTCTTTCGGACAGCAGCGGCTTCGGGTCGGGGAGTTCGACTGTCCCGAGGACTCTGTGGACGGTGCCACGGGCGATGACGCTCCATGCCGAGCCGATCTCGAGATCGATCGAATCGACCTCGACCGAACTCAGTCCTTCGTATCGGCCGAGCATCGTGTCGGGTGACGTGCGCACGATGATCTGGCTGTCGTCCTCCGAGACGACATACGAGATCGGTATCGCCAGCGGGTAGCCGTGTTCGATGAGGCAGAGTCGCCCGGCCGTGTGGTCGCGGAGCCGCTCGATGCACTCCCTGTGGGTCAGTTCGAAACGTTGTGCGCTCATACCACGACGATCGCATGTGTGGGTCCGACGAGGTAGGGCCGAAGGGCCCAAATCGCCGCCCAGGTCCGCGCTGACGACGCGTGCATCTGCCGGTGTGGGCATTCGTGTCCGAGGGTCAGCGATGACGGAGGTCGCATCTACCGGAGGGCGAGATTGTTGGTTGGGTTCGCCCGGCGGGCGGCGCGGCCGGGAATCAATGCGGCAAAGTTGGCGATGATCACACAACCGATCAACACCGCAACCGTGAGACTCAGTGGAATCTTTGCGTCGTCGATCGATCCGATCCCATCGGCGAAGACCACGAAGACCTGTCGCCCGAGGATGACGCCGAGCGCCGTCCCGGCCAATGCCGGGATGAGGATGTAGAGCGAGGCCTGCCAGTGAATGGCCCGAGTCAGCCAGCCGCCGTCGGCGCCGAGCGATCTCAAGATCGCGAGGTCTCGCCGACGACTGTGGATCAACGAAACGGTCACGTTGACGATCGTCAGCAGCGAAAGCCCACCGAGCAACGCCGCCAGGACGAACGGGATCCCATGGACTCGCTCGAGGTTGATGATGACCGATGGTCGAAACTGGTCAGCCTCACTCCAACCGGTCAGGTCGGAAAAATGGGCGATGCCGTGAGGCCGATCCGAGAAGCGGATCGCGATCGACTTCGGTACGGCGTCCGAGTCGAGTGCCATCAGTCCGTCCATCGTCACCAACCCACCCTGGCCGACACCTTCGTTGGCGCCGAATCCGGGAACCACTGCGATTCCGGTGACGAGCATCTTGCGTGTGTCTGTGGCGCCCACGAGTGTGACGGATTCACCGACGCCGACGCTCAGATCGCGTGCGGTGACCCGACCGAGCGCCATTTCGTCACTGGTCACCGGAAACCGGCCTTGCGTCATCGTCGGCGCACCGTCACCCCGCACTCGCTGAACCCCGAGCAGTGCGATGTCGGTCGCCCCGCTGCGCGCGAAGTCGCCCGAGTACAGGGTCAGGGTCGCAACGTCGGGATCATCGTCGAAGGCATCCAACAGGTCGGCGGGCAACGACACTGCGCCGTTGTCTCCCGCTGCGACGTCGTAGTTGATGCCGTATCGGAACGGTTCGTCGAGCAATCGATCAAGGCTGACTCCGAACACGATTGCCCCGACCACGAGTGCGACGCTCGCTGCGACCGCCACGATCGGACCGACGACACCGCCCCGCTCGGTCGACCGACGGCCGAACGCCAGTCGAAGTCCGGTCGCTGCGGCTGCGCTGGGACTGCGTCGTGCAAGGCTCTCTATTGCGGATGGCGCCCAGGCCGGCCCAGATCGACGACCGGTGAGCACGAGCGCAAGGATGGTCCATGACGCAAGCGCGGTGGCGAGCATCGCCGCGCCGCCCAGCAGCACGAGTGGATCGACTTGGAAACCGGGATGCGGATCGATCCGGCGGGCGAAACCCGACGGGAACGACGCAGACGGCAGCACCGAGACGACGGTGCCGAGCAGGCAACCGCAAACGATCGGGATCGCGGCACGGCCGAGCGCCTCGGCGAGCACCTGGCTGTCCGTACACCCGATCGCGGCGAGCCGGCTCCGCTCGTCCGAGGTTGTCCGACAGTTGCGGGTGATGACCTGACCGAGTACAGCGACTTCAGCGACGGCTGCAACGATTGCAAGCAGCCACAGACCCAGTGCCTGCGAACCAACCGCGCGCCGTACTTCCGGGCCGATCAATGCGCCGGACCCGATCGCGAGCGACTGGCCCGCCGGCAGCGTGTCGAGTTGCGTGCGCAACTCGGTCGGATCCACATCGTCTCGAAGATGAATCGTCATGATGGTCTGCGACACGCCGAGGTCGGCCTGCTGCAGGAGCGCAGGCGAGAACACTGCGATCGCTGTCAAATCCTGGAACTGAGAGGCTCCGTCAACGATCCCGACCAGAACGGCCGACACCGACGACTGCGGCGTTGCTCCGGAGACGAACGCTCCCGAGAATCCACCGGCGTCCGCCTCGGCCTGAGTCAACGTGATCAGATCGAACTCGTCGCCGATCGATGCGCCGGTGTTGGCGACGAAGGTGGGTGTGGCGACGAATTCTCCGGCGATGCCCGGATTCGGCTGTCGCCCCAGGGTCAACGCCGCCATCGCAGCGGCAGCGGAACCGCTGAACACGAATGACTCGATCGGTTCACCCGACTCGTGGTCGGTGACGACTGCGAAGACGAACGTGACCCCATCGACGGAATCCACACCGGGCAGCGAGGCGACCGACGACGTCATCGGGAGTCCTCCGTTCTGCTGGGTCACCAGCGCATCGAAGTCTCCGCCTGCCCATTCGGTGTATCGGTCGGGCGCGGTCTGCGTGCGATGGGCTCCGGCAGCGACGGCCAAGACGATTCCGGTGACCAGCGCGACGATCACGACCATCAGCGAGGTCGAGCGCCAGCGCTGGCGGAGCCGGGATCGAAGGCGATACAGCACGGCTGCCATCGGTCGATGGTAGGACAACAGGAGGTGCACCGAGAACAGTGCCCGCACGACAACACTTGTGGTGCTAGCACCACAGACCAGGCGAAAGTCAACGACTTACGCTGCGGCGATGTCGGTCAAATCTCGTCACGCACCGATGCGCACCGCGATGGCCAATCGCCCGCTCGGTCGGATCCTCGTCGCGTATGCCGCAGCCAATGTCGCCGAGTGGGCGCTGTGGGTCTCGGTCCTGGTCTATTCGTTCGAGCGGGGCGGATCCGATACAGCCGGGTTCGCAGCGATCGCATTGTTGGTCCCGGCAGCGGCCATCGCGCCGTTCGCCGGACGTGCAGCAGACGGGCCGCGACCGGAGCACGTGCTCTTCACGGCCCATCTCGTCCAGGCTGCAGCCCTCCTTGCCGCAGCGCTACTCGCTGCGTCCGAAGCGCCGTCGGCGGCAGTGATCGTCGCCGCAGCGTTCGCGATCACTGCCGTCACATTCGTGCGGCCGTCGATCTCGGTGGTCGTCCCCGGGCTGGTCGTTGCGCCACGCGACCTGATCGCGGCCAACCTGATCCTCGGCAATGTCGACAGTGTCAGCGTTCTTGCCGGTCCGCTCGTGGCCAGTGCTCTGCTCTCCATCGATGGGACGGTCTCGGTATTCGCCGCCTGCGCCGTGTTGTGGGCACTGGCCGCTGCGTTGGTGCACATACCCGCCTCGCGCCGGCCGAGCCATTCAGATCTGGATCACGACAACATCGCAACCGATCGAGGCAGTCGGATCAGCGACGTGTTGTGTGCGCTCCGCGAATTGTCGCGACGCCGAGGCTCGGTGCCGCTGCTCGTGGTCCTCGGTGCCCAGTATGCGTTGATCGGCGCGCTGGATCTGCTCGTCGTTAATCTCGCTCTTCGTGAACTGCATCTCGGCGCCGCCGGACCGGGGCTGCTCAGTGCCTCGTTCGGCGTGGGTGCCGTCGGCGGCGGGATCGCGTCGACCCTGATCGTCGGTCGGCGCCGGCTGGCGTGGGTGATGACGGTTGCGCTGGCGATGATCGCCGCAGCGCTGGCAGTGCTTGGAATCTGGACCACGCTCGCCGTCGCCCTTTCTGTGTTGCCGCTGGCCGGCGTCAGCCGGTCGTTGCTCGACGTGAGCGGTCGGATGCTGCTACAACGCTGTGCGCCACCCGACTCGGTCGCGTCGGTGTTCGCGATCCTCGAGGCCCTCGCCGGTCTCGGCATCCTGTGTGGATCGGTGATGGTCCAGGTGCTGGTCGCCGGTTCGGGAGTTCGGGCAGCGATCATCGGCGTCGCCATCTTCTTCGTTGTTGTGGGCGCGTCAACCGCCCGCAGTCTCCGGCACGCAGACCAGCATGCCGACGCGCCAGTGGTGGAAATCCGGCTCCTGCGCAAGGTCGAACTGCTCGCACCACTTCCGGGGCCGGTGCTCGAGAGCCTGGCGCGAGAGAGCATTTCGATCGAGCTCGATGCTGGTGCGGTCATCGTCCGCGAGGGTGAAGTCGGTGATCGCTATTACGTGATTGCAGCCGGCATGGCCGATGTCTTCGTCGAAGGTGTTCGTGTTCGAACGATGAGCCGTGGCCAAGGTTTTGGTGAGATCGCTCTGTTGGCAGATGTCGCTCGGACTGCGACCGTCGTCGCGACCACACCGATCTCATTGCTCGCCCTCGAGCGGCTTCGGTTCCTCGAAAGCGTCACCGGCCACGATGCGTCTGCCCGGGTGGCGTGGGCCGTCGCCCGTACGTGGTACCCGCCCCTGGTGTCCACCGACTGAGTGTCGAGCGACCGCTATTCCGATCGGAGCACGAGCGCCGGATCGATCCGAGCAGCACGCCGACCGGGAATCACGGCCAGTGCATTGGCTGCGACGAGGACCAGCGGGGCAATCACCATGATCGCGACGAGGGCAACCGGAGACCGGTAGATCAACGGGACGCGGTCGGTGATCGCCCGCCAGCCCGAACGCCCGGCGATCAGCCCGATGGGTACACCGAACAGGATGCCGACGACTGCGACGGTGGAACCCTGCGCGGCGAGAACCATCCGGGATCCGCCGCGCGTGACGCCGAGTGCACGCATGACGGCGAAGTCCCGGCGACGGTGTCGAACTGACGAGAACAGCGCATGGCCGACCGCTGCCGCACCGAGAATCGTCAGGAACACAGCGAGGACGAGCGGGAGACGCTGCATGTGGTGGAGATTGGTCAACTCGAGCGGTTGTTCGACCGACACGGCTTCGAGCCCAGTCGAGCCGAGCGCTTGATTGAGGGCCGAGATCTGCTTGTCGAGACCGGCTCGGTCGCCGAACCGAACGGCGATCAGGAAGCCCGGGCCCAGGTGATCAGGACTTTCGGCTGCACCGCTCGCCGTCGTCAGCGAGTCGTAACGAGCGTTGGACACCGCAGCACCCTCGTCGAATTGCGCATGGACGTCCGCGGGAAACAGCCCGAGCCCGACGACGGTGGCCGGACTGCGATCGGCCAATTCGACAGAGTCACCGATCTCGACGCCCAAATCGCGAGCGGTCGACGGACCGAGCGTGATCTCGTCGTCGGCGCGCGGCGGATGTCCCGTCAGCGTCACGAGTTCGACCGTGCGAGTCGAACGCGATGTCGGATCGAGCGTGAAGACCGTGAAGGTCGGAACGCCGACATCATCGATATTGCTGACGAGCCGTCCAATCGAGCCGATCGCAGACAGCCCTGGTTGAGAGAGGATGGCATCGAGTTCCGCCCGAGATGGCGGCCTGCCCTCGATGTCGCTCTGCGCGGGAGCGACGGTTGCATCCCATGCCACCCCTGCTACCGCTGGGTTTCGCAGCGAGTCGGTCAGTCCTTGATCGAGCGTCATGATCGCGACAATGCCGGCGACCGCTGCGACTGCACCGATGAGCGCAGACCGGGAACTGCCTCGAACAGCGGCCGGGCCGCGCTCGAGGGCCATCCGCACGCCGACACCGATGGTCACGTGTCGCCCGAGCCCGAGACGCGACACCAACGATTGACGGCGGGTGATCATCTCGGCGTTCGGGCCCACCGCCAACCAGCCGGCCATCCCGACGCCAGCGACGACCAACAGTGCCACCGCCGCTGCCATCGCCAGTGCAGGGAGGGCAGCGATTTGAATACCGCGGTCCGGATCGACTTCTGCAGCGAGACCGACCGGGAACCAACGCGACGCCACAGCGGCGGTCACCACCGACAGCCCGGAGGCAAGCGCTGCGACCGGCAGATGTGGCCGAACCGCAGCGAGCGTCAGTTGGCGGCGGGTCATCCCGAGCGCGCGTAGCGTCGGGGCGTCCGTGGCGATCGCGGCAGCCGATCGAGCGAGTGCCTGGCCGACGAACGTGACGGCCGCAATCGCGATGACCGCCCCCAAGAGCATCAGCATCGCCTGCTCGACGTCGGTGGTTGCGGTCACTCGACGAGCGGTGACCTGCAGATCGAGGACAGGAACGCCGGTGCCGACGTCGGTGCTCGCGTCTCGGCGAAGTGCAGCCACGTCGGCCGATCCGTTGCGCAACGAGATCATCGCGTTCTCGTAGATGCCCACTCGGTCGCCGTAGGCGCGAACGAATGCTGGTGAGATGAAGGCACCGCCGGTGAACTCGTACGCCAACGAAGTGTGAACGACGCCGACGATCGTCAGGTCGATCGGAACAGGTGCAGCGTCGAGCGGGGTACCGAAGGCGTCGAAGTGAATCACGTCGCCGAGACTCCAGCCGACACCGTCCTGGTCGTCATCGGTGATGATCATCTCGGTTGGCTCGTCGGGGTCGAACATCCGTCCCTCGACGACAACCGGTCGATCGACCTGTTGCATGAACACATCGTCGGTCGGAACGAAAAGCACTCCGCCCCCGTCCCCGAAGCCGTCGACGAGTCCGAACACCAGCCCCCAGCGGGCGATCTGGCGCACCTCCGGGCGCTGCGACAGTTTGGTCCAGTCGGGTTGTGCGGACTCGACCTGCGACGAGAACACCACGGCATCACTGGCGTTGCTTCGAGCTTCGAGACGATCGAGTGCTGATCCTGTTCGCGATGCCCCGTCGAAGGCGGCGAACGCCAATCCGGCGGTGACGCCGCACAGGATCGCCAGGACGATCAGCGACCACCG
Source organism: Ilumatobacteraceae bacterium (assembly GCA_039920665.1). GTDB lineage: Bacteria > Actinomycetota > Acidimicrobiia > Acidimicrobiales > Ilumatobacteraceae > WLMZ01. The sequence goes on along the minus strand of JBDSDH010000303.1, from coordinate 3,315 downwards.
GCGGGAACGAGAGTCGGTGCGGCTCCACAGTGCTTCGGGTGTCGAGATGGCCATCCAATGCATCCTGACAAGTCACCACGGCCTCGGCAATGGTGCTGGCCTCGATTGGCGGTGGTGTCACCCACACCTGCGAAGTCGGCTGACACCCTGTTCAGCGGCGCCGGTAAGCAGCACGATCGTGCCATGCGCCATGTCGCCTCCATCACCGCCTTGTCGTGGATCCCCTCGGAGGCAATTCGCGGGCTGGCGAGGCTGCCGTTCCAAAGCGGTCTTGCCCACTACGACATCGCTCCACCGGATGAAATCGGTGGACCGGGCGAAACGCTCGAAGCGCTACGCGATGCCGATCGGTTTCGGTTCGCGAACCATCTCGCAGCGTGGATCGATGTCGACGACGACGGCACGATCACCGGTGCCGGATACAGCGCCGGCGGACTCATCGGGTCCACCACCATCGCTGTCGGGCGGGGAATTTCGATCGCGGCGGTGCCGCTGCCCGACAAGCAGGCCGAACCGCAGGTCGGTCCGGACTGGGTGAGGTTCCTGCAGACAGCCGGTGGCCGGACCGGCATCCCTGCACCACGAACGGTCCGCCGCCCGCCATTCGTGCAGTACCACGCACCCATCGCGTGGTCGACTCTTGCGCTCACGATCCATGTCGACGGGCACTCCGATGGTCGATTGGTCGGCGCCAGTCCGTTTCCTCGGCATTGGGTGTACGGGGATGACGGGATCCTTGTGGCCAAGACCGGGCTGATCGACTTCGCAAGTTGGTACAAGGAGGCGTTCGGTGATCACACGCCCTGGGGCGACCTCGACTCGCCTGCACTCGTGACTGCGGTCGAAACAGCGCTCGAACGCGAGCTGTCGACGACCATCATGCGCAGCGCCACCCGACCCACCATCCGCCGGGTCGAGGCGGGTTCGATCCTCGTCGAGCAGGGTTCCGTCGGCGACGAAATTTTCGTCGTCCTCGACGGCGTGATGGGAATCGAGGTCGACGGCACCGAGTTGGCCGAGATCGGTCCGGGCGCCGTAGTGGGGGAGCGGGCCGCTCTCGAAGGCGGGCTCCGCACGTCGACGCTGCGGGCGGTGACACCGTGCAGGGTTGCGGTTGCTCCGGTGGAGTCGGTCGACCGCGAAGCCGTCCATCTTCTGTCCGTCGGCCACCGGCGTGAGAAAGGGTGATCGACCCGTGAGCAGCGAAACCAATCCGGACGGCCGGACAATCTCCTCGACGATCTCGGTGTTCCTCGCCGATGACAACATCATCGTGCGCGAGGGCGTGCGGGCGATGCTCGCTCGTCACCGCGACATCGACATCGTCGGCGTGGCCGACGACTTCGATTCCCTCGTCGAAGGTGCAGAACGCCTCGCCCCGAACGTCGTCGTGTCCGACATCCGGATGCCACCGAGCTTCCAGGCGGAGGGCATCGATGGCTGCAAGGAGGTTCGCAAGCGTCATCCCGGTACCGGCATTGTGATCCTGTCCCAGTACGACGACCCCGACTACGCGATCGCGCTGCTCAACGAGGGAGCCGCCGGCTACGCCTATCTGCTCAAGGACCGGATCGCCGAGGGCGATCAACTTGTCGCCGCAATCCGTGCGGTCGCAACCGGGGGATCCGTGCTCGATCCCTCGATCGTCGACGCGATGATCCGCCCAGCGATTCGCAAGGGTGACCTCGGGCCCGACCAGGAGTCACTGCTGGCGATGTTGGCCGAGGGCAAGCCGATCAAGGCGATCGCCGTCGCCCGCCGGACCACCCCGGCGGCAGTGAGCAGTGACGTCGATCGGCTGTTCGCGACGTTGTCGTCGAGCGCATCTGCCGGTGCGCAAGGGGCCCTGCGGAGGCTGCGGATGCTGCACGACGCGATCGTCAGCCGCGAAGAACAGGGTGAGTCGTTGTCTCGTCTGCTTCCAGGCGGTCTCGCCGAGAAGTTGCTCGCCTCGGGGCGAGGTCTCGGCGAGACCGAGATGCTCGACGTGACGGTGGTGATGAGCGACATCCGCGGCTACTCGACGATCTCCGAACACGCCGACCTTTCCACGCTTGCCAGCCAACTGAACACACATCGAGCCAAGATGAACCGGGCCATCATCGGCGAGGGTGGCACCGTGATGCAGTACGTCGGCGATGCGGTCATGGCGGTGTTCGGCGCTCCGGAACCATCGAGCGATCATGCCGATCGGGCTTTGGCCGCGGCGATCGAAATGCATCGGGCGCAGACCAGCGTCAACGAACAATGGCTGGCGGAAGGTCTGGCGCCGTTTCCGATCGGAATCGGCCTGTCGACCGGCCACGTGGCTGCGGCGCTGCTCGGATCCGAGGAGCGGGCGGAATACACGGTCGTCGGTGATGTCGTCAACCTGTGTCAACGACTGCAGCAGTTCGCCGCAAGCGGGCAGACCGTGATCAGCGAGGCGACCTGGGCCGAGCTGACCAACAAGCCACACGGCGCCGAACACCTCGATGCCGAAACGGTGAAGGGTCGCGATGCGGCCGTTCGTCCGTACCGGATCGGAACCGCTGCCTCGGGCCCCGCTCAGCCATCGATTCTGTCACCGACTGCGAACTGAGGATGAGATGATCGTGTACGCAACGAACGCGACGACGGAAAGGAACGAGCAGCGATGAGCGAGGCAGCGGTTGAAGTACGGGGGGTGTATCGCACATTCGAAGCCGAGATCGCGCCGGTACGAGCTCTGCGCGGCGCCGATCTGCTCGTCGGCTCCGGTGAGTTCGTGGCCGTCATGGGTCCGTCGGGATGCGGAAAGAGCACGCTGCTCAACCTGATCGCCGGCCTCGACGTACCCGACGAGGGAGAGGTGTGGGTCGCCGGCCAGTCGTTGCGCGGCCAGGATGCGAACGACCTGGCGCGTATGCGCCGCACCCACGTCGGCATCGTGTTCCAGTTCTTCAACCTGCTCGAAGGGATGACCGTCCAGGAAAACGTGGTGATGCCGGCCATGATCGCCGGCATCAAACGCAAGGCCGCTGAAACCCGGGCCCGAGACCTGCTCGATCTGCTCGGGCTGCCCGACAAGGCCAAGGCTGCCCCCGCCACGCTGTCGGGCGGGCAGCGCCAACGACTGGCGATCGCTCGTGCCCTCGCCAATCGGCCAACGGTGCTGTTGGCCGACGAGCCAACGGGTGCACTCGACTCCGACGGCGGTGAGGAGATTCTCGAACTGTTCCGTCGGTTGCATGTCGACAACGGGCAGACCATCGTGTTGATCACCCATGATCAGCCGGTCGCCGATGCCGCTTCGCGTCTGGTCCGAATGCGCGACGGGCGAGTCGTCGACGACGG
>JBDSDH010000302.1:0-48968 GCA_039920665.1 Ilumatobacteraceae bacterium | reverse complement strand
CAACGCCTACTTCCGCGCAGCCGGTATCAACAACGGCCTGACCGCGTCCGAGCTGGGCCTGTCCTGGTTGCTCCCGCGCGCGATCGGGGCCTCGCGGGCGGCCGAGATCATGCTGACCGGTCGGGACGTGGGCGCTACCGAGGCAACGGCTCTTGGCCTGGTGTCTCAGGAGGTAGAGCCAGGCGCCTTACTGGACACCTGCTTCGACATGGCCGAGAAGATCTCCGCCTACAGCCACGTCGGGGTGCAGCTCACCAAGCAGACCCTGCGGTCCGGGCAGGAGTCTGGATTTCACGCGCACATGGAGCACGAGGGCCTCGCTCAGCTCTACGTCCGCCTGCTCACCAAGAACTTCGAGGAAGCGATCCGAGCCCGCAAGGACAAGCGGGCTCCCGAGTTCTTGGACTGACGGTGGCCACCTACGCCGAACTCTTGCTGGCCAGGGCTGACGACGATCATGTCGGCCTCGTCTTCGAGAGCGACACCTGGACGTGGCGCGAGGTGGTGCAGGAGTGCGCCGACCGCGCAGCCCTCCTGGCCCCCGGCGATCACGTCGGGCTGCTCCTGGACAACCTGCCCGACTACGTCTTCTGGCTCGGTGCCTGTGCCCTCACGGGCGCAACCCTCGTCGGTCTGAACTCCACCCGACGTGGCGAACAGCTCGCCGGCGACCTCGCGCACACCGATGTCACGATGTTGCTCACGGAGCCTCGTCACCTGCACGCGTTGCCGGCCGGTTCGGGGGCGCGGCTCCTGGCGGATGTCGAGATCCCTCGCGGGTCAGGTCTCGCCGTCCACCCCGATGTGGACGAGAGCACCCGGCTGCTGCTGCTGTTCACCTCCGGGTCCACCGGCGCACCCAAGGCGGTGATCTGCTCGAGCGGACGCCTGGCTCGCATCGCCGGCAACGGCCACAGCCTGTTCGGCCTGACCCGCGACGACGTTCTCTACCAAGCGATGCCGATGTTCCACGGCAACGCCCTCATGGCCAACGTCGCCCTGGCCACCGGTCTCGGTGCGACCGTGGTGCTCCGGCGCACCTTCTCCGCGAGCGGCTTCCTTCCCGATGTACGCCGACACAGCTGCACCTACTTCAACTACGTCGGCCGTTCGCTGGCCTACGTGCTGGCCACCCCGCCCACTGCGGAGGACGCGGACAACCAGCTTCGCCTGGGGTTCGGCACCGAGGCGAGCGCTCGGGACATGGACGCTTTCACGTCCCGTTTCGGCTGCCCTCTCGTGGAGAGCTACGGCTCCAGTGAGGGCGCCATCTCGATCCGCAGGGCTCCCGGAACTCCGCGGGGCGCTCTCGGCAAGCCGCCAGACGGCATGCCAGTCGCCATCCACGACGAGGCCGGCGAGGAGTGCCCGCGTGCGGAGTTCGACGAGCACGGTGCGCTGACGAACGGCCACGTTGCGATCGGGGAGATCGTCGGGCTGCAGGGCGCGTCCGCCTTCGAGGGCTACTACAACAACCCTGAGGCGGAGGCCCAGCGGATCACCGGAAACCTCTACAGGACAGGCGATCTGGGCTACCAGGACGCCGAGGGGTGGTTCTGGTTCGCCGGCCGGGGGGCGGACTGGCTGCGGGTCGACAGCGAGAACTTCGCCGCCGCACCCGTGGAGAACATCCTTCACCGCTTTCCCGGCGCGGTGATGGTGGCGGTGTACGCCGTGCCAGATCCGCGAACTGGCGATCAGGTCATGGCAGCGGTCGAGATGGGTTCCGGCGCCCTGTTCGATCCGGCGGTGTTCGAGACATTCCTCGACGAACAGCGAGACCTCGGCACCAAATGGTCCCCCCGGTTCGTTCGTCTCGTCACCGAGATGCCGCTCACCGCCAACAACAAGATCAACAAGCAGCCGCTCCGAGTCGCTGGCTGGAACACCCCCGACCCCGTCTGGTGGAAGCCGGCGCGAGGCGATTCCTATCGCCCTTTCTCGCCTGATGATGCAGCTTCGCTGGTCGCCGAGTTCGCTGCCCACGACCGCTCCCAACTCCTCCCCCGCTGACACAAGGCGTCCGGCCCGTGAGCGCAGCGCCTCACGACGCGGTCAGGGAGTGACGGACTCGCGCTGGATTGGTTCGTAGACGAGGTCCCGTGCCGGGCGAATCCACATCGGGTCGGTCGTGTCCCACCGCTGCAGCACCAACTCGCGCTTCAGGATCTTGTTGGTCTGGGTCATCGGGAAGTGATCGACGATTCGGACATATCGCGGTGCCCACTTCGACCCGAGATCTGGTTGATCAGCCAGGAAGGCAGCAAACGCGACCGAGTCAAACGCTGTCGCCTCGTCGAGTTGGATCGCCGCCATGACCTGATCGCCCACCGTCTCGTCCGGTACGCCGTACACCGCAGCGAGGATCACGCCGGGAAAGCGCAGCACGATCCGCTCGATCGGCGCAGCAGCGAAGTTCTCGCCATCCACCCGCATCCAGTCGGCGCTGCGCCCGGCGAAGTAGAAGTAGCCCGCTTCGTCGCGATACGCGAGGTCGCCGGTCCAGTACGCACCGTCGCGCAGACGTTCGGCGTTGGCGGCATCGTTGTTCCAGTAGCCCTCGAACGTTCCCTTGGTGCTGTTGACGATCTCACCGATCGCCTGCTCGGCGTTGAGCAGTCGGCCATTGTCGTCGAACTCTGCACGTGGGCATTCGTCACCTGTGTCGGCATCGAGCACGCGAATCGTCGGTGCCCCCATTCCCAACGCCCCAGCGGGCATCCCCGGGGTACGCACGATCGACGCGCCGGTTTCGGTCTGTCCGTAGCCATCGCTGAGTCGGCATCCGAACCGCTCGGAGAAGCGGTGTAGATCGCTTTCAGCACCTTCGTTGCCGTAGCCGCGTACAAGTGGGTTGTCGGCATCGTCGGGCTGCTCCGGCGTCGCCAGCACATACGCGAGGGGCTTGCCGACGTAGTTGAAATATGTCGCACCGTGGCGGCGAATGTCGGTGAGGAAGTTGCTGGCGCTGAACGTACGCCGCAGGGCGATCGCGGCCCCGGCGACCACACTCGGCGCCCAGGCGGTGAACAGCGCATTGCTGTGGAACAGCGGCATCGAGATGTAGGTGATGTCCTCGGCCGTCAGTGCGGTGATGCCGATCATCGAGCCGGCGACGTGGTCGAGACGACCGTGGGACGTGATGACCGCTTTCGGTGCGCCGCTCGTGCCACTGGTGAACAGCAGCAGGAACGTGTCGTCGGCTGACGACGGCGCCGGCACGTACGCGGCGTCACCAACTGGACGATGACGTGCGACCAGCTCCTCATACGCGGCGCTGTCGGTGATCAATACCCGTCCGTTGGCAACGCCGAGATCGAGTCCTTCGAGCATCGGCGCCATCGTCGTGTCGGTGATGATCAACTGGCACTCGGTGTAGGTGATGTCGCGAGCCAGTTCAGCCCCCCGACGGGTGGGATTGATGCCGATGATCGTCGCCCCGGCGAGCGCCGCGGCTCCCAGCCACATCGTGAAGTCCGGCGTGTTCTCGAGCAGCACGCCGATGTGCGCGGCACTACCGAGCCGCATCGACCGGAACACCTCGGCCCGAGCCGCACACTCGGCGACCCATTCCCGATAGGTCCATTGCGAGTCGTCGATCAGGAGTGCAATCGAGTCGTCCTCGGCGCGGGCGAGAACATGTTCAGCAAACGTCGGCACAGTTTCTGACACTACGTCAGAAACGACCGCCGGGCGATCACCAAGCGATCTCGAGGAACCCGTTGGTCACGCAGAGACCGACCGCGTTCACGCCGAGCAATGACAGCACGATCACCGCAGCGGTCACTGCGTGGCTGCGTCGACGGCGACCCCCTGCAGGTGCCGGCATGTACCACTCGGGCAGCAGGTCACCGAACTGGCGCTCATCCGAATCGAAGGGAACCGCGTCGTCGTCGAGCGGGGCATCGAGGTCCGCAGCCAGTGCCAGCGCCGTCAACTCTTCGTCGGTGATCGGCTCGTCTGTCCACTCGGCCGGCTCGAGCGAGTCGAGTTCGGCAAGGGCGGATGCTTCGGAACCGGTCGGCATGAGCCAACGCTATACCTCGACCCGCACGCTGTCCGGCCGCGCCGCCGGCGCGTCCGCGATCGATCGGATGGCAACGCTGGCATCCATTGACCGATCCGGGCGCGCGTGGCGCGCATGGTGGATCTGCACTCGCTCACTCTGACGGAACCTCGGTCGTCGGTCCATCGGCCACGTGGCCATCGCCTCTCCACCGAAAGGACGATCTGGCGCGCCCGGCGATGCTGTCGCCCCCGCTGATCGAGACCCTGGCAGGGCAGGTGGCGGGCCAGATGGGTGTCGTCGTCGTATCCTGACGTCGTGACCGTGCCCATCCGCAGTCGACTGGCCGGACCTCTGGTCGAGGCCCGCTGGTGGTTGCTCGCGATCATGGGCGGTCTGCTCGTGATCGACATCGTCCTCGGCATCCGAGTGTTCAAGATCTTCGTTCCCGCCCTGGCCGCTGGGTTGATCGTGTCGTACGCCGTGCTGCTCGCGGCGCGGTTCCTGCTGGCGTCGACGATCCTGGCTGCAGCCGGCAGTCTGCTGGTGTCGGCTGCAGTCGACAACGCCCATCTCACCGGCTACACGCCGGTCATGGGACTCGGCGCGTGGCCGGGCGTCGCCGAACTCGCGGGCATTGGTCTCCTCACCGGCTGGAGCGTTCGGTCGCTGAAGCCGGAGTCCACAGTGGTGGCCGTCGCCGCTGTTTCCGCGGCGATGTACGCGATGGCCGACCTCCGCCAGGATGGCCCGTACCGTACGGAAATCCAGTGGCTGTTGGCCGCCGGCGTTGCGGCTGCGGTCGGCGCCGGGTTGTATCTCCGCCGGGTCGACGACAGCCAGGTCCAGCAGACGCTGCAAGCTCGCCACGACGAACGTCTCGCGATCGCCCGCGAATTGCACGATGTCGTGGCCCATCACGTCACGGGCATCGTGGTCCAGGCCCAGGCAGCGCGGATGGTCGCCGACACTCGGCCCGACATGACGGTCAACGCGCTTGGCGCGATCGAGAACGCCGGTGCCGAAGCGCTGACCGCGATGCGGAGAATGGTCGGCGCACTGCGCGAAGAGGACGCCGCTGCGCCGATCAGCCCGGCGGCGACGCTCGATGATCTGCGATTGATTGCAGAGCGCACCACCTCGCTCGGGTTGCCGGTCCGGTTGCACGTCGACGGCAACGCCGCTGACCTTCCACCGGAACTCGCTGTCTCGATTCATCGTGTCGTTCGTGAGGCGCTCACCAACGCCCAGCGTCACGCCGTCGGGGCGACTCTCGTCGACGTTGCCGTGGTCATCGGTGGCGAACTCGTCCGGGTCATCGTGCGCGACAACGGCCACGCCGGGCGGCCCAGCAAAGATCGATCCGGTTTCGGCATCACCGGCATGGCCGAGCGCGTCTCTGCGCTCGGCGGCCGGTTCCGGGCCGGCCCGCTCAAATCCGGCGGTTGGCAGATCCTTGCCGAACTGCCCTTCACAGGAGTGTCCTCATGAGCACGAGTCACGCACCCTCGCTGCGGGTCGTCATCGCCGACGATCAGGAAATGGTTCGGTCCGGTTTCCGGATGATCCTCGAAGCCCAGGGCGTCGAGGTGGTGGGTGAGGCCGGCGACGGCCAGACTGCTGTCGATCTGGCCCGATCGCTGCGACCGGACGTATGCCTGCTCGATATCCGGATGCCGGTGATGGACGGGCTCGAAGCCACCAGGCTGTTGGCGGGGCCGGATGTCGTCGATCCAATCGCGGTCGTCGTGGTGACCACGTTCGACATGGACGAATACGTACGCACCGCGATCCGCAACGGGGCGAGCGGGTTCCTGCTCAAAGATGCCGGCCCGACATTGCTGCTCGAGGCAGTTCGCGCTGCCGCCGTCGGTGATGCACTCGTCTCGCCATCGATCACCGTGCGATTCCTGCAGCACTTCGCCGACCTCGATCGGGCCGAAGCGGTGCAGCCGGCGGTCGCCCTCACGGATCGGGAGGAAGACGTCGTGCGAGCCATTGCCCGTGGCCGCACCAACGCCGAGATCGGTGCCGAATTGTTCATCTCGCTCAGCACCACCAAGACTCACGTTGCCAACATCCAGACCAAGCTCGGCGCCCGCAACCGAGTCGAGATCGCAAGTTGGGCCTGGCAGACCCGTCGCACGACCTGACCGTCGCGGGTGTTTGCGGCCCCAACCCGGGCACGAAACAGCCGGCACCAACGGCGCCGGCTGTGTGCGGACGGGAGAGTTACCAGCCGCGGAACTGCACGTCGCGGCGTTCGATGAACGCTTGCACGCCTTCGGTGAAGTCGTCGGTGCGACTGGCGAGCTCTTGGGCCCACGCCTCGTCCTCGAAGGCACCCTTGCGGTCGCTGTCGAGCGACCGGTTGAGCAACCACTTCGACAGCGAGATTGCCTTGGTGGGGCCGACCGCCAAGCGCTGCGCCCACTCGGTCGCAGCTGCATCGAGTTCGTCTCGAGGAACGACCTTGTTGATCAGTCCGATCCGTTCCGCATCGGCTGCGGCGAGGTCGTCACCGAGGAAGATCAGTTCTTTGGCCTTGGCGAGGCCGATCATGCGCGGCAACAGGTAGGCGCCGCCGCCGTCGGGCGTGATGCCGCGCCGGACGAAGACCTCGATGAACCGTGCCGTATCGGCAGCTATGATCAGATCGCACGCCAGCGCGATGTGGGCACCGATGCCGGCAGCCGTGCCGTTGACCGCTGAGATCACCGGCTTCTCGCAGTCGAGAATGCTCGTGATCAATCGCTGCGCACCTCGTTTGATGTTGCGGCCGACATCGCCCATCGTGCGATCGGGAGCGCCGTCGGGCTTTGCCGATTCGGGAATTCGGGACACACGCAGATCGGCACCGGTGCAGAAATGCTTGCCGGTCGCCGTGAGCACAACGACCCGAACGTTCAGGTCGGCACTCGCCGCCTCGAACATCGCAATCAGTTCGTTGCGTTGATCCGGAGTCAGCGAGTTCGCTGCGTCCGGTCGGTTGAGGGTGATCCGGGCGATGCCCGACTCCAGGGAATACAGCAGTTCGTCACTCATGTTCATCCTTTCCCGGATCGCTCAGCGCGCCGTGACCGTTGCGGTGTCACGGCCGCTGCGCAGCAGCGTGCCCGGCGTCGCGCCCGTTGGCTCGCCGTCGACGATGATGGTGACGCCGTTGACCAGCACCCGTTTCACGCCTTGCGAACCGGCCGTCAAACGAGATGAATCGCCGGGCAGATCGGCGACGAGCACCGCCTGATCGCTGTCGACCGTTTCCGGGTCGAACACGAAGATGTCGGCATTGGCGCCCTGGACGAGCGTGCCCCGATCAACCAGACCGAACAGCCTCGCGGGCGCCGACGTCATCAACTGCACGGCCCGTTCGATGCTGATCAACTGGCGACCACGGATGCAGTCCGCGAGGAAGCGGGTTGGATACGGCGCTCCGCACATCCGGTCGAGGTGAGCACCGGCGTCGCTACCACCGATCATCGCTCGGTCATCGGCCCACAGTTCGGCCCGCATCCGCCACGATTCAGCGTCGTCGTCTTGCGGAGTCGGCCACAACACGGTTCGGCATTCGTCCTCGACCACGATGTCGAGCAGCGTGCCGAAGTTGCTCCGCCCGCGCTCGGCGGCGACGTCTTTGACGATGCGGCCCTTGAGCCCTTCGTTGGCGGCCGAGTAGGTGTCACCGATGACGTACTCGCCCCAGTCCGCAAGGCGGCGAAACACGCCGGCTGCCGGCGATTGGGAGAGTTCGAGCAGGAGCACACGTGTGTCCGCATCACGGAGCCGCTCGATCCGTTCCGGCACCGAGACACCGAGGACCTGTTGCCATCCAGGGATGAGCCACAGCCCACAGAACGTCAGAAAACTCATGTTCATCGGGACCTGGACCGGCATCGTCAGAGCGACCACCTTGCCACCCAACTCAGCGGCTCGAACGCTGGCTTGGATCTGGCGAGGCACTCGTTCTGGCACCCGAGAATCCACGGTGAGCACGTTCCAGTTCATCGGCCGGTTCGCGGCGGCACTCATCCGGCCGAGCAACTCGATCTCGTCGTCGTTGAACTGATCGAGGCAGCCGGGAACGATGCCCTCGAGCGTCGTGCCCTCGTGCAATCCCGTCTCCTCACACAGTGCGATCAGTTCGTCCGGCGTGGCCCACCGACTGGCGACCGCCTCGCCCTCGCCGTCGCTGTGGGAGGTGCTGTTGGTGAACGAGAACCCGATTGCTCCGGCGCCGATGGCCTTGGCGAGCTCGCGACGCATCGCATCGACCTGGTCGGGGTTGGCGGCGCTGCCGATTGCGTCGCCGCCCATCACGTACCGCCGAATCGCGCAGTGGCCGACGAGGAAACCGGCGTTGACGCTGATGTTGCCGTCCATCCGGTCGAGGTATTCGGCGAACGTCTCCCAGCTCCAGTCGGTGCCGTGTTCGAGCGCGGCGAGCGGCATGCCCTCGACCTTGGCCATCATCTTGCGCAGATAGTCCGCATCGCCTGGGATCAGTGGTGCAAGCGTGAACCCACAGTTTCCGCCGATGACGGTGGTGACACCGTGGTTGCTCGACGGGCTCGCCGTTGGGTCCCACAGCAGTTGGGCGTCGTAGTGGGTGTGCGGATCGACGATGCCGGGGGCGACGACCAAACCCGTCGCATCGAAGGTTTCGCTCGCCGGCTCATCGATCGACCCAGGCGGCGAGATGGCCGCGATCCGACCAGCACGAATGGAGACGTCGGCGATGACTCCTGGCGTTCCGGTGCCGTCGATGACGGTGCCCCCGGTGATGACGAGATCGAGCATTGCGGCGCTCCCATGATAATCTGACGGACCGTCAGATTGTAGACCGACGATTTCGCTAGGGTGTTGATCGGTCGAGCGGCCGTCGATTTCGGCGGTGCGGTTCCACGGGGACGTCGACCGACGACGAGGGGACTCCGGCGATGACGAAGCACTATCGGCTGTTGATCGATGGCGAATGGGTGGACGGCGCGAACGGCGAATACGACATCGTCAATCCGGCCACCGAAGCCGTGATCGGTTCGGCACCCGAGGCCTCGGCCGACCAGTCTCTCGCAGCCGCCCGGGCCGCGCAGGCAGCGTTCCCGGCCTGGTCGCGCACACCGCCGGCCGAACGCGCTCGGCTGCTGAACGCGGTCGCCGAGAAGTTGCGCGAACGCGCCGCCGACCTGGTGCCGCTCATCATCAGCGAGACCGGCGCGACCGCGATGGTCGGGTCGCGGATGCAGGTGCCGGTCGCTATCGAACGATTCGAGCGCTACGCCAGGGGCGCGATGAAGGATCTCAACATCCCACTCGCCCCGTCGCCCACCGGCGCCACTCCCCTCGCACCGGGCGGCCTGATCGGGGCGGTCGTCAACCGCCAACCGGTCGGTGCGGTTGCGTGCATCTCGCCGTACAACTTCCCGCTCGTCAACATGGCCGGCAAGATCGCGCCGGCGCTCGCCGTTGGCTGCACGGTCGTGATGAAGCCTGCGCCGCAAGATCCGCTGGCGATCATCGAACTGGCCGAGATCATGCACGAGGTCGGCTTTCCGCCGGGCGTCGTCAACGTGATCACGTCCTCGCAGCCGGAGCCTGCGGCAGCATTGACCGATACCCGCGACATCGACATGGTCAGTTTCACCGGCTCCACCGGCGTCGGCGAGCGGATCTTCGCGGCCGGCGGCAAGACGATGAAGCGACTGCTGCTCGAACTCGGGGGCAAGGGCGCCGGGCTCGTACTCGACAACGCCGACCTCGACGTCGCGGTCGGAGCGATCGCGAGCGTGTGGGCATTCCACTCCGGCCAGATCTGTACCGCACCCACCCGGGCGATCGTCCACGCCAGCCGCTACGACGAACTCGTGTCGCGACTCGCTGCCTACGCCCCGAACCTCAAGGTCGGCGACCCGACCTCGATGGACACCATCGTCGGTCCGGTGATCTCGGCCCTGCAGCGTGACCGGATCGAGAGTTACGTTGCCGCCGGCGAGCGCGAGGGTGCCGAGGTGGTTGTCGACGGTCGCCGTCCCAGCCACATGGAACACGGCTTCTACGTGGGGCCGACGCTGCTGGCCCGCTGCAAGCAGGGCATGACCCCGGTGCAGGAAGAGATCTTCGGTCCGGTCGTCGTGGTCGTGCCGTTCGACGATGACGACGAAGCAATCGCACTCGCGAACAGCACCGACTTCGGCCTCTACGACTACGTCTTCAGCACCGACAGCGACCGGGCCTACCGCACTGCCAAGCAGTTGCGCAGCGGCAACGTCGGCATCAACACCGCCCAGCGCAACCACGATTCACCGTTCGGCGGTTTCAAGATGAGTGGCGTCGGCCGTGACGGCGGCGACTTCGGGATGCTCGCCTACACCGAGATGCAAACCATCGTCTGGCCCGGCTGACCCCATCTGGGCTGGTCGTGCCGGGGCGGTTCCCGCCCAGACCGTGGTGGAAATCGCGCCCATGTTCCCGCGAACCGCCATGCAGCGGAGACTTTCGGGAACATGGGCGCAGAAACCGCCGGCTGTGAGCGCCGCACTCCTGCTGCACCGACAGCGGCGTTCGTGACAGGCTCAGCTTGCGGCGAGCGCGCCGAACGCAGCCATCAGCAGGCTGGCGCCACGAGCGTCACCCGTTGTGCCCTCGCCCATCTTGTTCATCACGTAGGCAAACGTCATCCGCGCGTCGAGGTCGTTGACGCACAATGATCCTCCCCAGCCGCCCCAGAAGCAGGCTCGGGGATTGGGGCTGATCGGTACTTCCGGACAGTTGAGCCCGTAGCCGATACCGAGCTTGAACACCGCCGGCAGGACGAGATCCTGGCCGTAGGTCTGCTCCTCGAAGATCCGCTCGACCCCAGCCTGGGACAACAACCGGACGCCGTTGACCTCACCCCCGTGGCTGACCACTGACTGCGCGGTCGCCACCGAACGAGCGTTGCCGTGACCGCCTGCTGCGGGGATCTCGGCTCGACGCCACGGGATCGTCTGCGACGCCGCTGCATCAAGCTTGGGGTTGCCGAGTGCGCGCCCGACGATCGAACCGGGCTCCGGTGCTGCGCCGGCCAATCCGTCCGCGGGTGGGATGACGTGGATCACGCGTTGATCCTGCGACTCTGGGGTGCCGATGAAGAAGTCGGCACCGAGCGGACCAGCAACCTCATTTGCGAAGAATGTCCCCAGCGACGCACCGCTCACGCGACGAACCACTTCGCCCACGAGATATCCCTGGGTCACCGCGTGATATCCGCTCTGGGTGCCGGGCTCCCACCATGGTGCCTGGGCGGCGAGCAGCGAGGTCGCCTTGTCCCAGTCGTACAGGTCATCGGGATCCATGTGCTCCTGCCATCCGGGCAAGCCAGCCGAATGGCTCATCAGGTTGCGGACCGGCAGATCCTGCTTGCCGTTGGCTGCGAACTCGGGCCAGTACTTGGCGACCGGCGCATCGAGATCGAGGTCGCCCCGGTCGGCGAGGATCAGAGCGCTGAGGGCCGTCATCGTCTTGGTGGTACTCCAGACGTTGATCAGAGAATCGCGTGACCATGGCTTGGTCACGCCGTCGTCACCGGTGGCTTCGCCTCCCCAGAGGTCAACCGCGAGTTCGCCGTCGAGCACGATCGCGACGGAGGCGCCAACATCCTGTCCGGACGCAAGATTCTGCTCGAACTGTGTCCGCACCGCAGCGAAGCGGTCCTGACACGTTCCATCGACATGCGCATCAGCCATCTCGGGCCCCTCTCATCACACGATCCAGTTGAATCCGGACGTCACCGTAAGGGCAGGACAATGGTCTCGGCGAACTGGTCGATGTAGCTCTGGTAGGCCGCCGCGACATCGTTGAGGTTGCGTCGGTCACCCGTGCTGACGTTGCCCATCGCCCACGGCATGCAGATCGTTCCGGTGATGCCGAGTTCGGTCTCGGCCCGCCGGTAGATGTCGACGGACGGCATCTCGTACAGCCCGCAGATGATCTCGAAGTTCGAGGTGTCGCGGTCTTCTTCGGCGAGGAACCGCCGGAGACGGCCGACGTGCTCGGCTGCTTCGTCCCACGGGTACGCATTGCCGATCCAACCATCGGCGTACTTCGCTGCCCGGCGCAACGCTGCGTCGGTGTGACCGCCGGTGTAGATCGGCACGGGTGTCGGCGGATGCGGCTCGAGCATGACCGGCGGGATGTCGTAGTGCTCGCCGTGCCATTCCACCCAACCGCCTCGCCACAACTCGCGCAGGGCGGGGATCATTTCGTTGAGCCGCTTGCCACGGTTGGTGAAGTCCTGGCCTTGGAGGTCGAACTCCTCCTTCATCCATCCCGCCCCGACGCCGAGCGCAACCCGACCCTCGGTCAGCACGGACGCCGTCGCGACCTCCTTGGCCACTTGCAGGATCGGCCGATGACCGGCAATGTAGATGTTGGTCGTGAAGTGCAGTTGCGTCGTGACGCTGCTCATCGCTCCGATCAGCACCCACGGGTCGGGCCAGGCTGCTTCAGGCTCCCAGATCGGGCGACCGTCAGCATGAGGCGAGTACGGATACTGGCTCGTCAACTGCTGTGGGTAGCAGAGGTGATCGCTGATCAGCAGACCGTGGTAGCCGGCCTGGTCGAGCAGCGCCGCAATGTGCACCAACTCCTTGGTGTTCATGAACGCGGTTGCGCACCAGAACTTCATCGGATCCCCCAGGTGTGATTGGTTGTTGCCAGTATTTGAGACGTGTCAGCGGCTGGCGCGGGTCATGCCGAGCCCGACCGTCGCGACGATGTCGCGCTGGATCTCGTTGACGCCGCCGCCGAAGGTGTTGATCTGCGCCATCCGCCCGGCCTGTTCGACCTCGCCGTGCACGATCGCCCCCGGCGACCCGCTGCGCAGGTGCCCGACCGGTCCGAGGATGCCGAGCAGCAGCTTGTAGACCTCGACCGCCCGTTCGGTGCCGAACACCTTCACCGACGACGATGCCTGTGGCGTGAGTGTGCCGTCGTTGACAGAGCGGACGAGCTTCCAGTTCATCAGCTTCAGTGCCGACAGGATCGCCTTGCATTTTGCGAAGTCGGCTTGCACCCACGGTACATCGATCATCCGCTGACAATCGACACCACCGCTCGGCTCGTCGACCGCCCAACAGACGACATCTTCGTACAACCGATGGGTCAACGCGCTGAGGGCGGCGAGGCCGACCCGCTCGTGGTTGAGTTGGGTGGTGATCAGCTGCCAGCCTCGGTTGACGTCGCTGACCACGTTGCCTTTCGGAACCCGCACGTCGCTGTAGTAGGTGGCGGTCGTGACGTTGCCGCCGACCGTGACGATGGGCGTCCAGGAGAAACCTGGCGAATCGGTGGGCACGATGATGATCGAGATGCCCTTGTGCTTGGGGGCCTCGGGATCGGTGCGGCAGGCGAGCCAGACATAGTCGGCCTGGTTGGCGCCGCTGGTGAACACCTTGTTGCCGTTGATCACCCATTCGTCGCCGTCGAGCACCGCTGTGGTGCGCAACGACGCAAGGTCGGTACCTGATTCGGGCTCCGTGTAGCCGATCGCAAAATTGGTCTCCCCGGCGAGGATGCCCGGAAGAAATCTGGCCTTCTGCTCGTCGGTGCCGTAGGCGATCAAGGTCGGGCCGA
Organism: Ilumatobacteraceae bacterium; assembly: GCA_039920665.1. GTDB lineage: Bacteria > Actinomycetota > Acidimicrobiia > Acidimicrobiales > Ilumatobacteraceae > WLMZ01. Next base: position 35,353 of record JBDSDH010000302.1, on the reverse strand, counting down.
CGGTGTTGATCGTGACGAACGGAAACGGTGCGTGCGCCCGTTGGACTTCGTCGAACAGGATGAACTGATCGGTCGGCGGGCGGCCCTGGCCACCGTATTCGATGGGCCAACCGAGGCCGAGCCATCCATCGGCACCCATCTGGGCGACGATCCGGCGGAACTCCGGGTTGCCTTCGCCGCTGTCGCCCATGCTTTCACGGACCACTTGCGGCAGCAGTTGGGCGAAGTACTCACGCAGTTCTTTACGCAGCGATTCTTGCTCGGGAGTTTCGGCGAGGTGCATACGAAAAAGAACCTTAGTGGATGCTACGTTGCAATCTGACGTCGCGTCAGAAACTCCGTCGAACAGAGTTTCTCGACCGGAAGAGGGGATTCGAAGTGTCGGGTTATCTGCAGGACAAAGTCGTCGCGATCACGGGGTCGGGCCGCGGTATCGGTCGCTCGATCGCACTGCTCGCAGCCAGTGAGGGCGCCAAGATCGTCGTCGCCGACTTCGGCGTCAGCATGGACGGCCTCGAGTCCAGTTCGGCAATCGCCGATACTGTCGTCGCCGAGATCAAGGCCGCCGGCGGGGAAGCAGTCGCCGTCGCCAGCGATGTCGGCACGATGGCCGGCGGCGAGAGCATCGTCACGGCTGCGATGGACACCTGGGGCCGAATCGACGGCGCGGTGTGCGTGGCCGGCATTCTGCGCGAGCGAATGTTGTTCAACATGAGCGAAGACGAATTCGACGACGTCATCCGAGTACATCTCAAGGGAACGTTCACCGTCTATCGCGCCGCCGCCGCGGTGATGCGCAAGCAGCCCGAGGGTGGCAGCTTGATCGCCTTCACGAGCGGTGTATGGGCGCTCGGATCGGTGGCCCAGGCCAACTACGCAGCGGCCAAGGGTGGCATCGTCAGCCTGTCGTACTCGGCTGCGGTCGGGCTCGAACGCTATGGCGTGCGAGCCAACGTGATCGCTCCCGTCGCTCGGACCCGGATGAGCGCCAATGTACCAATGGCCCTCGCCGAGAACGGCGATCCGGAGGACATTGCGCCGATGGCCGTCTACCTGCTCAGCGACAAGAGCAAGCACATCACCGGCCAGGTCTATTCGGTGGTCGGCAACAAGGTCGCAGTATGGAGCCAGCCCAAAGAGGTGCGGGCGATGTACAACGAGACTCGCTGGACTCCGGAGTTGATCGAAGAACGGCTGCCGGCGACGGTCAAGTTCGAGCGACTTCCGTTCCTCGACATGGTCGAGGAGATGAAGCGGGCGGCTGCGGCCAAAGAAACACCGAACGGGTGACGGCACCCTCATGACCGTCTTGACCCTCATGGCTGCCGGCGCGCTCGGGACCGACGAGGAGTTTCGCGCCCACATCCGGGCCTGGCTGGCTCAACACGTGATCGGCGAATATGCCGAGCTGCGCGGTCGCGGCGGACCGGGCGACGAGGACATCGGCTTCGACATCCGGGTCGCGTGGGAGAAGGAACTCGGCTCCGCCGGATGGATCGGTCTCGGCTGGCCCGAATCCCACGGTGGTCGTGGCGCATCGGTCGCCAAGCAGATCATCTGGGCCGAGGAGTACACCCGAGCCCAAGCCCCGGCCCGGGTCAATCACATGGGTGAGAACCTGCTCGGACCGACCCTGATCGAGTACGGCACCGCCGAGCAGTGCGACCGATTCCTGCCCGGCATCCTCGACGGCAGCGAACGGTGGTGTCAGGGGTACAGCGAGCCGAACGCCGGCAGCGACCTCGCCAACGTCCAGACCCGCGCCATGCTCGATGGCGACGAATGGGTGATCAACGGTCAAAAGGTGTGGACGTCGCTGGCCCACGTCAGCCACTGGTGTTTCGCCGTCGTCCGGACCGAGGCCGGCTCGGCGCGCCACAAGGGCCTGTCGTTCCTGCTCGTGCCGATTGACCAGCCCGGCGTCGAGACCCGCATCATCCGCCAGCCGACCGGCGGCGGTGAGTTCAACGAGACGTTCTTCACCGATGCCCGAACCGATGCGTCGATGATCATCGGCGAACCCGGCGAAGGCTGGCGAGTTGCGATGGGACTGCTCGGATTCGAGCGCGGAATCTCCACGCTCGCCCAACAGGTGGGCTTCGAGCGAGAACTGGCGGCAGCGATCGATCTCGCCCGCGCTCACAAGGTCATCGGCAATCCGGTCGTCCGTCAACGCCTCGCTCGGGCACACTCCGGCTTGCAGTTGATGCGTTGGAACGCTCTGCGCTCGATGAGCGGCGGTGTGCCCGGACCGGAGGCCAGCATCGGCAAGCTGTTCTGGGGCGCCTGGCATCGCGACCTCGGCGAACTGACGGTCGATCTTCAGGGCGCGTCAGCGATGATCGGCGATGCCCTCCCCTACGAACTCACGCTCGAACAGAAGCTGTTCCTGTTCACCCGCAGCGACACCATCTACGGCGGCAGCGACGAAATTCAGCGCAACGTCATCGGCGAGCGAGTGCTCGGCCTGCCCAAGGAGCCTTCATGACCACTCAGGTGCAACCTCCTCCATACGTTCCCGGTCACGGCCTGCTGGTTGGCAAGACCGTGTTGATCACCGCCGCGGCCGGAACCGGAATCGGCTTCGCAACCGCCAAGCGCTGTGTGGAAGAGGGAGCGACCGTGGTCATCAGCGACAAGCACGCACGTCGCTGTGCGGAGTCCGCAGCCGAACTGGGCGTCGTCGGCATCCCGTGCGATGTGACCGACGAAGCCTCCGTACAGGCCTTGTTCGTCGGCGCAATCGAGTCGCTCGGACGCATCGACATCTTGATCAACAACGCCGGTCTCGGGGGCACGGTCGAACTGCACGAGATGACCGATGCCCAATGGAGTGTCGTGCTCGACGTCACCCTCAACGGCACCTTCCGGTGCATGCGGGCCGGGCTCAACCACATGTACGCCAACGGTTCGGGCGTGATCGTCAACAACGCATCCGTGCTCGGATGGCGTGCGCAAGAGGGCCAGGCCCACTACGCCGCGGCAAAGGCGGGTGTGATGGCGATCACCCGCTGTGCAGCAATCGAGGCCGGCCATCGCGGCGTGCGCGTCAATGCGGTCGCTCCGAGCCTCGCGATGCATCCCTTCCTCGCCAAGGCAACGAGTGAGGAGTTGCTCGCGGAACTCACCCAGCGCGAAGCGTTCGGTCGGTTCGCCGAGCCGTGGGAGGTCGCCAACGTGATGGTGTTTCTTGCCAGCGAATACAGCAGCTACATGACCGGCGAAGTCGTGTCGGTCAGTTCCCAACGAGCCTGAGTTCCGAGGAGTCACCATGTCGCCCCGCACCCACGAACCGCTCACTGAGGCGGTCCTCACCGAAGGTTTTTTCAACAGCACCTTGCCGGGTGTGCTCGACGGTGACCCGTGGGCGCATCTTGCCGCGCTGCGCGCCGAAGGGCCACTCTCGTGGAATGAGGCAGGCGGCTACTGGGTCGCCAGCCATCATCCGGAGGTGCAACGCGCATCCACCGATCCGAGTCGATTCTCCAGCGCCCAGGGCATCTTGACGTTCGAGATCGGCCACACCTATGCATCGCCTCCGACGATGATGCACACCGATCCGCCCGACCACACCCGCTATCGCACCCTCGTTGCGCCGGCGTTCCGCCCGTCCGCGATGCGCGCGCTCCAGCCGAAGATGGTCGCCCATGTACGACGCCTGCTCGACGCGATCGACACCGCATCGACGGTGGACATCGTCGATGGATTGACCGTTCCGTTCCCGTTGCTGGTGATCTGCGAGCTGCTCGGTGTGCCGCCGGAGGAATGGCAGAAGTTCTATCTGTGGAGCGAGATCTCGGTTCCCGGAGCCACTGAACACACCGACGAGGAACGACTGCAACTGCAGGGTGAGATGATCGCCTATCTGTTGGCCGCCGTGGAGGAGAAGAAGATCACACCGGGCGACGACGTGTTCTCGCTGCTCGCTGCAGCCGGACTGAGCAACTTCGAGATCGCGATGTTTGCCGTGCAACTGCTCACCGCCGGCAACGAAACGGTCCGCAACACGATTTCGGCCGGCCTCCTTGCGCTGGCAGACGATCCCGATCAGTGGCAACGGCTTCGCGACGACCGTTCGCTGATTCCGCTTGCCGCCGAGGAGATGCTGCGCTGGGCGAGCACGGTCATCTACTTCATGCGGACCGCGGTCACCGACACCGAACTCGGCGGCACCGAATTGGCCGCCGGCGACCACGTGGTGCTGCTGTATGCGAGTGCGAATCGCGACGAGGCGATCTTCGGCCCGACCGCCGCGACGTTCGACATCGCCCGCTCGCCCAACCCGCACCTCGCGTTCGGGTTCGGGACTCATTACTGCATCGGCGCGGCCCTGGCCCGCCTCGAGATCTCTGCCGTGTTGAACGAGATGCTCGACCGCTATCCGACGATCGAGCCCGCCGGACACGTCGAGCGGACCAAGAGCGCGATCATCGCCGGCATCCACCGCGCCGACCTCGTCCTGCACGCCTGACGGCCGGTATCTGCCCGCCCGGCCCGCCACCGGGTGTTTGCTGCGCGACCGCCCGGGCACGAAACAGCTGACAGCCCCGGCACCGGGTGTTTGCTGCGCGATCTGATCCGTGGCGGCCGAGACCCGGTCGTGAAGTGGGCGTGAAGTGGGCGTGAAGATGGGTGGAGTGACCGTGAAGAGGGCGTGAAGGCGCCGCTCAGCAGCGTTGCCCAGGCGTACAACGGCTGGGTGAACAGCACTCAGATCACTCGAACCACCACTCTTGGCGGACCCGCTGTGGCCCTCGCCGTCGCCGCGATCACGGCTTCGGTGAGGGACCAGGTCGGCGCTTCCAACGTCGGGATCGCGCTCGCGATCGTCGTCGTCGGGGCGGCGCTCGTCAGCCGCTGGGCCGGCCTCGCAACGGCGGCGGTCGCGGCCATTGCCTTCAACTTCTTCCATACCCAGCCCTATCACTCACTGCGAGTCCATTCGCCACGAGATGTGATGATCGTTGCCCTACTCGCTGTCCTCGGCATCGTTGTCAGCGACATCAGCGCCTGGCGTCGCCGCCGGGACACAATTGCGTTTCGCCACAGCGAGGCAACCGCAGCGCCCAAGCAACTCGCCGCGCTGCTCGTCGACCAACACCCTGTGAGTGACGTCTGGCCGACGGTGGCGACGTCGATCATGGATCAACTGATGCTCGCCTCGTGTCGTTTCGAACCGAGCCAGTCGACCTCGCTGCCGACGATCTCGCGAGTAGTCGGACGGAGCGCTGACGGCGACGATGGCTTCGTCCTGCCGAGCACGGGTGCCGCACTGCCGGTCGTCAGCAACAACAACGTGCTCGGCTACCTGATCCTCACTCCCAACCACGGCGTGCCATCACTGTGGGTCGAGCGCCGAGTCGTGGTCGCCCTCGCCGACCACATCGCAATCGCCCTGACATACACGGGCCACATGACTCTCTCTGCGGCCGACACGAGGGTGGGGCACCAACCGACGTGACATCGGCATTCTTCGGTGAGTCCGGCGTCGACGTGGTCACCCTCAAACGCCTCGACGTAGCGCTCGACGCGGCAGACTGACACGGTGGTGCGTGGCTCTCTCCGGATCTACCTCGGCGCGGCGCCCGGCGTCGGCAAGACATACAAGATGTTGGGCGAGGGCGTTCGGCGGTTGGATCGAGGTACCGACGTCGTTGTCGGCATCGTCGAGACCCACGGGCGCGGCCAGACAGCCGGGCAGTTACGTCACCTCGAGGTGATCCCCCGCCGCAGCGTCGACTATCGCGGCACCGTGCTGACCGAGATGGACGTCCCGGCGATACTGGCTCGCAGGCCGGAGGTCGTTCTCGTCGACGAGTACGCGCACACCAATGTGCCGGGGTCGGCCAACGACAAACGGTGGCAAGACGTCGAGCAGTTGCTCGCATCCGGTATCGATGTGATCTCGACGCTCAACATCCAGCACCTCGAATCGCTCAACGACGTGATCCAGCGGATCACCGGAACAACCCAACGCGAGACTGTGCCGGACGCCGTCGTGCGTCGAGCCGATCAACTCGAACTGGTCGACATGTCACCCGAGGCGATCCGACGGCGGTTGGCTCACGGCAACATCTATCCGGCAGAACGGATCGACGCCGCGCTCACGAACTATTTCCGGCCGGGCAACCTCAGCGCACTGCGTGAACTGGCGTTGCTCTGGGTCGCCGACCGGGTCGAGGAGTCGTTGCAGAGTTACCTCCACGATCACGACATCTCCGAATCATGGGAGACACGCGAGCGGGTGATCGTCGGAATCACTGGTTACACAGGTGGCGAGGCGCTGATCCGGCGCGCCGCGCGTATGGCCGGCCGGGTGAGTGGTGAGTTGATCGGCGTGCACGTCGCCGTCGATGACGGTCTCACTCAGGCACCGTCGAGCGAACTCGCGGCCCAGCGCCGACTGCTGACCGAACTCGGTGGCAAGGTGCACGAGGTCGTTGGACACGACCCTGCTGAAACCCTCGCAAGCTTCGCCCGGCGAGAGAAGGGAACGCAGTTGGTGTTGGGCGCGAGCCGTCGCAGCCGTTGGCACGAACTGCTCCACGGATCGTTCATCGCTCGAATCACCCGTCTGGCCGGGGACATCGACGTCCATGTCATCGCCCAGCCAGTATCGGCAGATCTGGCCGCGATGACCCGTCGTGCCGCTCCCCCACTCGACCGCCGCCGCGTGATCGCTGCGTGGTTGATGACCGTGATCGGGCTGCCCGTGCTGGTCGGTGCCGGGGTTGTCATTCGCGACCGGCTCGAACTCGCAACCGAATTGCTGATCACCCTCGTGTTCGTTCTCGCGATCGCTGCGATCGGAGGGCGGCTCGTCGGGGCGGTCGCGGCGGTTGGAGCGAGCCTGCTGCTCAACTGGTACTTCGTCCAGCCGTTGCACACGTTCAACATCGCCAAGCACGAGAACGTGGTCGCGCTCGTTGTGTATCTCGCCGTCGCCGTCACGGTTGGCTCCCTCGTCGACACGGCATCGAAACGTGCCAAGGAAGCCCGTCGGGCACGACTCGAAGCCGAGGCGCTCACCCGGTCCACCATCAGCCTCGCAGCCGAGCCAGATCCGCTGCCACTCCTCGTCGAGCACCTGCGCACCACGTTCGACCTTGCTGGAGTTCTGATCACGGCCGCCCCACTCGACGACGGCACCGCGGCCATCGTTGCCGAGAGCGGTGACGTGACGAGCGAGCCGAGTGCATCGATTGGGCTGACGGCATCTCAGGGCGGCTCCGTCGCGCTGGATTTGGCCACGACGTCGACGCTGCGGACCTTTGGGCGTCCGCTTTCGAATGACGACTTGCGTCTCCTGCGGATCATGGCCGACCAACTCACGCTTGCCATCGTCAACCGGCGGTTGGCGGCCGAGGCCGGCGAGGCCGCGATCTTGGCAGACATCGACGCCGTGCGAACTGCGCTGCTGCGAGCGGTCTCGCACGACTTGCGTACTCCCCTTGCGTCGATCAAGGCAATGGTGTCCGGTCTGCGCGATCCGAGCGTCGCGTGGACAAAAGAGCAGGTATCAGAAGCGTTGTCGACCGTCGAGGAGGAGACCGACCGACTCAACCGACTCGTCGGCAATCTGCTCGACGCGAGCAGACTCCAGATCGGTGCACTTGCGATGGAACTGCGCGAGTCCACCGTCGCCGACATCGTCGGAGCGGCCCTGCAGAGCGTGAACGCACCCGGAGGATCGGTCGACGTCGACATTCCCGACGACACCGCAACCGTGCTGTGCGATCCAACGCTTCTGGAGCGCAGTCTCGCCAACGTCTTGAGCAATGCACTTCGGTACAACCCCATCGAGCGCACGGTGCGAGTAGAAACGGGGGTCGTGGGTTCGCAGCTTCACCTCCTGGTCATCGATCGTGGACCCGGCATCGCTCCCGGCGAACGGGCCAAGGTGCTCGCACCGTTCCAACGGCTCGGCGATCAGCACACGACCGGTGTCGGCCTCGGGTTCTCGATCGCTCAGGGTTTCGTCGAAGCAATGCACGGATCGATGACACTCGACGACACGCCAGGCGGTGGGTTGACGGTCACGATCGCGTTACCGCTTGCACTGACGAGCGGCAACCGGGAGGCACGCGGAACAGGAAGCGGGATCGCCGGATGATCAAGGTCCTGGTGGTGGATGACGAACCGCAGATCCGACGCGCGCTCAGCCTCAACCTCGGTGCCCGTGGTTATGAAGTGTTCGTCGCAACGAGCGGCGAGGCCGCTCTCAACGTGGTCGCAGGCGGACACCCCGACATGGTGCTGCTCGATCTCGGCTTGCCGGGTATGGACGGGATCATGGTCCTGGAGGCATTGCGTGGCTGGACCAGGGTGCCCATCATCGTGCTCACGGTTCGCGATGACGAGCGCAGCAAGGTCCAGGCACTCGAGGCGGGAGCCGACGACTACATCACCAAGCCGTTCGGGATGGCAGAGCTCATCGCGCGAATCCGCGCTGTGTTGCGCCGCAACCCGGATGTTGCAATCGAACAGCCCGAGATCGAGACGGAGGCCTTCCGTCTTGATCTCGTTGGTCACCGTGCCTTTGTCGGTGTCGGCCGGACCGAGGTTCGGTTGACGCCGATCGAGTGGGGCATCGTCGGCCACCTCGTCCGCAACCCCCACCGACTGATCACGTACCGCCAACTCGTCACCGCCGTCTGGGGCCCGACGTACGACCCGGACCAGAACCTGCTGCGCGTCCACATGGGCCACATCCGCCGCAAGCTCGAACTCGACAGTGGCCGACCGAGTTATTTCGTCACCGATTCAGGGGTCGGCTACCGGTTCCAACCGGATGCCTGAAAGCCTCGGTGCCCGACGGCGGACAAGTGTGAGGGCGACGAGGTCGTGACCTCGCTGCAGTTGTAGCGTCGGACCATGATCGATCGTCAACCGTTCGGCCGCACCGGCCACATCAGCACTCGCTTGATCTTCGGAGCGGCAGCGCTCGGCAGCATGGGCCAGAGCCGAGCCGACCGAGTGATGGAGACCGTGCTCGCAGCCGGGATCAACCACATCGACACCGCTGCTTCCTACGGCGATTCCGAACTGCGCTTGACCTCATTCCTCGCCGACCATCGCGCGTCGTGTTTCCTCGCCACCAAAACCGGCTCACGATCCGGTTCCGGGGCTCGGCAAGAATTGGAGTTGTCGTTGCAGCGGATGGGTGTCGATCACGTCGATCTGATCCAACTCCACAACCTCGTCGAGCAGGACGAGTGGGAGCAGGCACATGCTCCGGGCGGCGCGGTCGAGGCGCTGGTCCAAGCTCGCGAAGAAGGTCTCGTCCGATTCATCGGGGTCACCGGCCACGGCGTCCGGATTCCGTCGATGCACTTGCAGAGCCTCGACCGGTTCGACTTCGACTCGGTGCTGTTGCCGTACAACTACTCGATGATGTCGACCTTCGCCTACTGCGCCGACGCCACCGCGCTGCTCGAACGTTGCGCCGAGCGCAACGTCGCAGTCCAGACGATCAAGTCGATCGCCCGTCGGCGCTGGCCGGCCGACGTCACGGATCCGCAGTATGCGTGGTATCAACCACTCCCGGCCGGTGACGCGCTGACGCGCGCCGTGCATTTCGTGCTCGCCAACCAGCAGGTGTTTCTCAACACGTCCAGCGATGTCACGCTGCTGCCGGCGCTCGTCGCGGCCGCGGAATCATTTGCCGGGGCGGCCCCGTCCGACGCCGACCTCGAAGCCGACGCGACCGAACACGACATCCAACCCCTCTTTGACGGTGCCGACCTCGAACGAATCTGAGTAGCTGAACGACAGCTTCGAGGCGAGGCCGTTTCCCGCCGTTTTTCGCGCCCACGTTCCCGACAACCACCGTGACATGGGGGTTTTCGGGAACATGGGCGCGTTTTCCACCGCTACGCTCGCTCGGCGGGCCGGACGACTTGCGCCCGTGCCGCCGGCTCACATTGCGGGGGTGGCGGTGACCCGGAGGTGTTTGATTCCGTTGATGAAGTTGGACCGGAGGCGTTCGGCTGGGGCCGCAAGTTCGAAGTGGTCGACACGGGCGAGGATCTCTTCGAACATGATCCGCATCTCCAGTCGAGCCAGGCTGATCCCGAGACAGTGGTGGGGGCCGCCGCCACCAAACGCGAGGTGCGGGTTCGGAGAACGGGTGATGTCGAACGTCATCGGGTCACTGAAGACGTCTTCGTCGCGGTTGGCAGAGATGTAGAAGATGACGACCGGGTCGTTCTCTTTGATCTGCTGGCCGTGCAACTCGATCGATGTGGTCGCGGTGCGTCGGAAATGGATGACGGGCGTCCCCCAACGCAACACTTCCTCGATCGCCCCATCAAGATATTTGGCCGGATCTGACTTGAGCAGCTGCCATTGATCGGGGTGCTCGATGAACGCCAGCATGCCCTGCGAGGTCGCGTTGCGGGTGGTCTCGTTACCGGCGACGGACAGTAACAGCACGAACAGGTCGAACTCGTGCTCGCTCAACTGCTGGTCGCCATCTGCTGCGAGGAGTGTGGTGATGATGTCCTGCTTGGGCTCGATCTTGCGAGCCTCGGCCAGCGCATTGGCATACATGTACAACTCGCCCATCGCGACCTGAGCCATGTCCGGCGCGCCGGCGTACTCGGGATCGTTGGAGCCGATCATCGCGTTCGACCACTGGAACACCTTGTGCCGATCCTCGACCGGGATACCGAGCAATTCGGCGATCGCGACCAGTGGCAGTTCAGCAGCGATCTCGGTGACGAAGTCGAACGTGCCGGTGTCGACCGCAGCTTGGATGATCCGCCCAGCGACCTCGCGGAAGTGACCGTCCATCGAGCGAATGACCTTCGGCGTGAAACCACGGTTGACGAGCGTGCGCAACCGGCTGTGCTCTGGCGGGTCGAGCTCGAGCATCATCCGCGCCATTTCGAGGTCCGGGCGCTGGTCGTTGAGGATCGCACCCATCCGCTGCGACGAGTAGTTCTCCCACTGCCGGTTGACCTTGACCACATCGGCATGACGGGTGAGAACCCAGAATCCGCCCTCGGGCTGTTCGGGTTCGACCTGGCGGTGCCAGAACAGGGGCGCTTCGGCGCGCAGCCGGGCGAGCTGATCCCACGGAACACCCTCGAGGAACGCGTCATGGCTGGCAACGTCGATCTCGTTGGTCATGTCGGTCAGTTTGGTCGAATCGGTCACGCTCATGAATCCCCAATGCGGTTCGAGTGCAGAACTGTCGTTTTGTGTCGGATCACTCCTGGACCCCCAGGATCAGCCCGCTCGTGGGAACGCCGGTGCCGGCGGTGACGAGCACGTGTTCGACATCGGCGACCGGATTGACCGAGTTGCCACGGATCTGACGGACGCCTTCGGCGATGCCGTTCATCCCGTGGATGTACGCCTCGCCGAGTTGGCCACCGTGGGTGTTGATCGGCAGATCGCCACCGATCTCGATCCGTCCGTCGCGCACGAAATCCTTCGCCTCGCCGCGACCGCAGAAGCCGAACTCCTCCAGTTGCATCAAGACATACGGCGTGAAGTGGTCGTACAGAATCGCCATCGTGATGTCGTCGGGTGACAGTCCCGAGCCCTCCCACAGTTGACGGGCGACGACGCCCATCTCGGGAAGCGCAGCAATGTCGTCGCGATAGAAGCTCGTCATCACATGCTGGTCGACGCCGGTTCCCTGGGCGACGGACTCGATGATCGCCGGCGTTTGGCGCAAATCTCGGGCACGCTCGGCGGACGTGACGATCAGAGCCTGACCGCCGTCGGTCTCCTGACAACAATCCAGCAGGTGCAACGGCTCCGCGATCCAGCGGCTGGCCTGATGCTGTTCGAGCGTGATCGGCTGTTCGTAGAACCATGCCTTGGGGTTGTTGGCGGCGTGTTTGCGATCCGCGACTGCGACTCGGCCGAAGTCCTCGCTCGTCGCACCGTAGATGTGCATGTACCGCTGAGCGACCATTGCGACCCATGACGCCGGCGTCAGCAGACCCATCGGCGCATACCAGCTGAATTGGCCCCGCTCGGCCGTCGGCTCGGGCGCGATGCCCTGCACTCCAGAACCGAATCGGCGCCCCGACCGTTCATTGAAAGCCCGATAGCACACCACGACATCGGCACTGCCGGTCGCGACTGCCATCGCTGCTTGGTGGACGGTCGCACACGCAGCCCCGCCGCCGTAGTGGACGCGGCCGAAGAACGTCAGCTCGTTCATCCCGGTGTGGCGAGCAATCTCGATCTCGGGGTTGTTCTCCGGACCGAAACACGCAAACCCGTCGACTTCGCTCGGGGCGATGCCAGCGTCGTCGAGCGCGGCGACCACGGCTTCGCAGGCGAGACTCATCTCGCTGCGACCGCTGTCCTTGCTGAATTCGGTGGCACCGATCCCGACGATCGCGGTCTTGCCGCCGAGTGAGTTGCGCCGGCTCACTGCTCGGCCCCGTCGCTCGATGATCCCGACAATGTCAGCACGACCGTACCGGTGACGTGATTGCCGAGATTGTTGGCGCCGATCACGGCGACCTCGATCTCACCATCTTGTTTGCGGGTGACCGTGCCGGTGACGGTCATCGTGTCGCCCGGATAGTTCGGGGCACCGAGCCGGATCGCAACCTTGCGGATCACTGCATTCGGCCCGGCCCAGTCGGTGACGTAGCGACCAATCAGACCATTGGTGGTGAGGATGTTCATGAAGATGTCCTTGGACCCTCGCGCCGTGGCAAGCACTGGATCGTGGTGGACCTCTTGGTAGTCGCGGCTCGCGATCGCCGTTGCGACGATGAAGCTGGGATCGAGCGGGAACGGCAACGGAGCGATCTCGTCACCCACCGAGACATCGACGTAGGAAAGGTCGTTCATGCCTGCACCGCCTCGGATGCGATCAGGTTTCCGATCCGCGCCAGCTGTGCACTGCCGGCGCCGAGCGTGGTCTCGTTCTGGACACCCCACAGGAAATAACGATGGATCGGGTAGTCGATGTCGGAACCCATCCCGCCGTGCAGGTGCTGGCACAGGTGCACCACCTTCTGGCCTCCCTCGCTCGCCCAGTACTTGGCGATCAGAACCTCTTGCTGGGACGGCATCCCGTGGCTCATCCGCCAGGCAGCCTGGAGCATGGTGACCCGCATCGGCTCGGTCAGGATGAATGCATCGGCGGCCTGATGGGCCACGCCCTGGAATGTGCTCAGCGGCTTACCGAACTGAGTGCGGCTGCTCGTATACGCCGCTGTCTGTTCGATCGCTGCGGCGCACACGCCGAGTTGCACTGCGCACAATCCCACGAGGGCGCGCTCGATCATGAACCGCAGTTGTTCGCCTCCGTCGCCGTCGTCGCCGCCGAGTCGATCAGAGGCGGTGACATCGACGTCGAGCACGAGGTGCGCAAAGGGCTGACGGCTCGTGGCTTGCACCGGTTGCACCTCGACGCCGGCGCTGGCCGGATCGACCAGGAAGACACCGATCGCACCGTCGTCCTGGCGGGCGGGAACGAGCATCAGTGACGCGAACTGAGCGGCGGGTACGGTGGGCTTGAAACCCTGCAGGTGCCATCCGGTAGCGGATCGGGTGGCCCGTACCGACGGGTTGAGTGCATCGTCGATTCCGGATTCGCCGAGCGCAGCTGTCAACATCGTCCGACCGCTGATCACACCATCGAGCAGCGCTCGTTGGTCGGCTGTGCCGAACTCGGCAATCGGCAGGGCACCGAGCACAATCGTGGCATAGAACGGGACAGGGGCCACACGGCGTCCCTGCTGCTCCAGAATCAGGCACAGTTCGACCAGACCGAAACCGCTGCCGCCGACGTCGTCGGGCAGGCACAGTCCGAGCAGGTTGGCCTTGGCCAATTCGTTCCACAACGCGGCATCGAACCCGTCATGGTTGCGCTCGATGTCCTTGACCCGATCGACCGAGGCGTGACCCTCGAAGATCTGCTTGGCGAGATCGCTGATGACCTGTTGTTCGTCGTCGAGATCGAAATTCACGAGTGGGCTCCTGACGGGACGGGAACGATCCGGAAGAACGGCAACGACAACTCGTCGTCGCATTGCTCGACCTCGAGTTCGACGCGGGCGCCGATCCGCAGCGAGTCTCGTTCGGTCCCGGCGACGGTGTTGGCGACGATGCGGACACCCTCGTCGAGATCGACCAGCACGACCTGATTCGGGTAGTCGATGCTGGGGATCTGTGGATAGTGGACGACGACGTAACTGTGGATGGTGCCGCCACCGGTTGCTTCGACGGTCTCCCATTGCAGCGATCGACAGGCACGACACATGGGCCCGGGCGGGTGACGAAGCACACCGCAGTCCGAGCATCTCTGGATCAGCAACTTGCCGGCCCGGAGCCCCTCGAACCAGAACAACTGATCGTGGGTCAATGACGGCCGGGGGCGCACCGGACGCGGTGCCGGGGGCGGCGTGCGGACCATCGGCCGGAACTTGAGAATCCGGAACAGCATGCTGCCGACCCGCTCGCCGTCAGCGTCGAAGTAATCCTGGCGGGTGGTGATGAAGTGACCTTGGCCGAGGCCGGTGGTCTTTTCGTCCGAAATCGAGTCGATCACGGTGCGCATCGTGAGTTGATCACCGGGGCGTAGGTAGCGGTCGTAGGTCTGCTCGCAGTTGCTGGCGACCACAGACGTGAAGCCGGCGCCTTCGACCAGCTCGGTCATGTCCCGATACGGGTTCGGTCCGCCTTCGTTGCGATCCGCTCCGTAGGGTCGCATCACCCACGCCTGCAACATCGTCGGCGGCGCCACGAGTCCACCGTGCACCGATGCCGTTGCTGCTGCCTCGTCGAGATAGACGGGGTTGCGGTCACCCATTGCCTCGCACCACTGACGAACCATGGGCACGTTGACCGGATCGGCGGCGAGGGAATCGGTGCCGATCCCCATCCCGACAAACCGCTGCAACTGTTCGAACAGCGACGGCTCGCCTGTGGGCTCGGTGGCCGTGGCCGTTGGTGTCTCGGTCATCGGACTCCTCCTCGGGTCTGGCGCCACGGTAGGTCACGATCGAGCGACGGCTCGCGTGGAAGTCCCAGGGCGCGCTCGCCAATCACATTGCCCTGGATCTCGTCGGTACCACCGCCGAGACGCACGGCGTACTGGCCACAGAACGTCTGCTGCCACAGTCCTTCGTCGAAAGCCGAAGCGCCCCACAGCATCCCGTCGGCACCTTCGATCTCGATCGCGAGTCCGGTGGTGGCAGCCCAATGTCGGGCGAAGAACAACTTCATCGTGCTGGCGACGACACCGGGCATCTCACCTCGGCTGAGCGACGTGCGCATGCTGTAGCCCATGTACTTGAGCACCTCGGCCCGCGAGTAGGCGCGAGCGATTCCCTGACGGACCACAGGATCGTCGGTGCGGTCGTAGGCGCGTGCAAGTTCGATCAACTCGGGCACGCTGAACGCGGTGCTGCCACCGCCACCGATCATCGCCCGTTCGTTCGAGAGCGTCGTGTGGGCGATCTTCCAACCGTTGTCGATTTCGCCGACCACGTTCTCGATCGGGATCCGGACATCGGTGAGGAAGACCTCGTTGAAGTGGGCGACACCGGTGATCTGACGAAGTGGACGCACTTCGATGCCGGGCGACTTCATGTCGACGATGAAGTAGGTGATGCCGGCATGCTTGGGCGCATCGGGATTCGTTCGGGCGAGCAGGATCGCGTATTCGCTGTGCTGTGCGCCGCTGGTCCACACCTTCTGACCATTGACGATCCACTCGTTGCCATCGAGTTCGGCACGGGTGCCGAGGTTGGCGAGATCGCTTCCGGCTTCGGGCTCGCTGAACAGTTGCGCCCACACCTCGCTGCCGTTGAGCATTGCGTCGAGATGGGCTCTCTGGGCGTCGGTGCCATGCATCATCAACGTCGGAGCGACCATCCCGTGGGCCACGGCGAACGCGCCCGTCGCGACATCGAACTTGGACTGCTCCTCGGCGAAGATCGCTGCCTGCCATGGTCTGCCGCCGCGTCCGCCGAATGCCTTCGGCCAGGTGAGTCCCGCCCAGCCGCCGTCGTACAGGACCCGCTGCCAGTCGCGACATGCCTGGGCATGGCGATCCTGCTCGGCATCGTTGGCCGACTGACGATGGCGCTTGGCCGGGTCGCGTCGCGTCGCGTGTTGTTCGAGCCAACCCCGTGCCTCGGCCCGGAAGTCAGCCTCTTGGGCGGAGTCGCCTATGTCCACAAGCTGTCCACTTCAGTCATGTCCACAACCCGATTCCATCGTCATCCCCACGGCTCATGACACTTCACGACGTTTCTGACGCGTCGTCAGAAACGCCACCCTAGCCCGATCCGCTGCCACACTGCCCATCGCAACGTGGCTGCTCAACCGATTGCGCCGGTGTTGCGCAACTCGCCGATCTGATCGTCGCCGTAGCCCAGCACCCGGCGTAGTACAGCCTCGGTGTGCTCGCCGACGGTGGGTGCCTTGCTCGGCACAGGCGCCGACTCGCCGGCGATGTTGAGCGGGAACAGCAGTTGCTCGTACTCGGTGTCGGCTGCTGACGTCCAGGTGAAACGGTCCTGGAATTGCGGATCGTCGATCACGGTTTGCGGCGTGTTGACCGGGCCGATCGTGGTGTTGTGCTCGCTGGCGAACTCGAGCCATTCGGCCGATGTCCGGGTGCGGAAGATGTCGCGCAAATCCCGCTGGACCTCGACATTTCCTCGCGCGTGATCGGCGTACTTGCTCCCGGGGAACCGGTCGAACAGATCCTCACGGCCGATCCCGACACAGAAATTGCGCCAGAATGCTTGCTCGCTGGCCATGAACAACACGTGGCCATCGGACGATTCGTAGAACTGGTAGCGCACGCCCTCCCACATCCCGCCGAGTCCGGGCTTGCGCCGTTCGTAGTTGTCGGACTTGTTGCCGGTCACGACATCAGCGGGCTGCTTGTACGCGTTCCAGGTCTCGATCCGGTACCAGTCGAAGTAGGCCGCGGCGTCGCTCTGGGCGATCTCCATGTGGGCGCCGACACCCGTGGTGCGGGCTCGGACCAGCGCCGCCAGCACCGCCATCGCCCCGAACGCAGGGCCGGCCGTGATCCCGATATTGGTCTGGTCCGGGATCCGGCAGAAGTCGTCGTCATCGACGACCGGGTTGACCTGACCGGCCCATGAATCGAAGGCGATGCCGTGTGCGGGCAGGTTGCGATATGGCCCGGTCGCTCCATATCCGCTGATACTGCAGAACACGATCGCCGGATTGATCTCAGCCAGTCGCTCCTTGGTGAAGCCTCGCTTGTCGAGAAACCCTGGGCGCATCGCCTCGATGATGACGTCGGACTTCGCGACCAGTTCCTCGAACACCGCCAGCGCAGCCGGCTGTTTGAGGTCGAGGACCAACGACTCTTTGCCGCGGTTGATGTGCAGGTGCATCAACGACACGCCGTTCACCATTGGCCACGTCATGTCTCGCACGTAGTCGCCTGACGGCGCTTCGATCTTGATCACCTCGGCGCCGAAGTCGACCAGATGCGACGCCAAGGCCGCTGGTCCGAGCAGCGACAGGTCGAGCACACGGACGCCTGCAAGCAGACCGCCATTTTCGATCGGTGTATCAACCATCTGTTGGACCCCCGGACTCACTGGATGTAATGCAACACATTATCCTCGAAGAGTCGCAAGCTTCGCCACGCGGACTCGGGAGTAATGCCGCCGAGCATTGGATGGAACAGGACGAACCCGAATGGCCCGGCGGCTTCGATCTCGGCGATCATCATCTCCGGCGTCAGCACCCGGTACATCCCTTGGCGACGAACGTCGTCGACGTCATCAGCGAGGTGGTACATCCCGTCGATACCCGCATCGGCCATCCATCGGCCGTAGGCATTCGTCTCGTGGAGGAAGCACTCGCCGACTTCGTCCCAACCACGGTCGACGTCGTCGGCGAGGTGGAAGTTGCCGACTGACACCCCGAAGTACGGCCCGGGGTCCTGATGACCGGCCTCAACACGCGCCGCGCGAAACGGTTCCCAGACATCGGGCATCGACGGCGTGAATCCATCAGCGATGCGTGCCGCACGACGCGCAGCAGCAGCGGTGCTGCCACCGAGGGAGAGCTTCGGTCCGCCACTCTCCGGCGCAGGAGTGACCCTGATCGATCGTCCCTGGTGGTCGAACGATTCGCCCGAGCGCGTCGCCCGCAGCGCGTCGATGGCGGCCGTGACTCGCTGCGATCGCTCCCCCATCGGCACCCCGAACATCTCGAACTCCTCCGCGACGTAGCCGTTCGCGAGCACGAGGTCGAGCCGACCACCGCTGATCAGGTCGACCACCGCCGCTTCCTCTGCGAGGCGGATCGGGTCATGCAGCGGCGCGACGACAGCGGACACCGACAATCGAATCGTCGAGGTGCGGGCCGCCATCGCAGCCGCCATCGTCAACGCGCTCGGCAGATATCCGTCAGGGCTGCCGTGATGCTCGGAGAGCACCAGCATGATGAACCCCTTGTCCTGCGCCCACGCAGCCATGTCGAGCCCAGCTCGATAGCGCTCCGTCATCGTCGTACCGGCTTGCGCCGGATTGCGAAAGTCGAACCGCATCCCGAAGAACGCCACATCAATCCCCGATCGTTGCCGTCCTGACGCCGTCCTCATGACGTCAGCGACCACGGCAACATAGCCCGGAGCCCGATCCCGACTTCAGGTCGGCGGAAAGTACTGATCGTGGGTCGGCACCGCCCCGGCATCGGGAAACGTCGGAGCAGTGTCGGCGCCCCACATCGGACGAACTCCGAACCAGGCAGCAACGCCAACCGAATCGGCTCGATGACCTCATCGGTCGCGACGACTGCCTTTTATTCGGCCGAGTGGCCGGTCACCACACGTCGGACACCCGTGATTGCCTCCTGATGCTTCTGGCGGACGTCGTTCGACCGCATCGCACGGTATGCCCGGAACCGAACACACTGCGTGTCCGACGCCCGCTGCCGCCCGGTCCGCATTCCCCTTCCGCGACCTGGATCATCTATGGTGCCGCTGTGATTCCGTCGGGGAACGGAGCGGGACGGATGAGGACACATGCGCGGGGAGAAGATCATCGAGGTGAGCGCCGCAGCGTCCACCCGACGACACGCCGAGACCATCCAACGGCGGTGGTCGCGGGTGACGATGCTGGTGGTTTCGATCGCCGTGGGCTCGGTCTGGCTGTCGGGTGCTGGATCGGATGCATCAGTGGTGTGGCCGGGGAACCCGGTCGCCGCCAATGCGGCTGCCGGCCCATCTGGATCGGGTGCGAACGCGTTGCAGGCTTCGGACACGATCATGACGTCTGCGACCGTTGGTTCGTCGGCGGTCCGCAGCCACCCGGTGCCACTCGCGAAGATTTCGTCGGACTACGTGACGACCGATGTCGGTTGTGCTGCGAGTCGCTCAGCCGGGGACCTCGAGAAGTTCTTCGCCGCTCGACTCGGGCCGATCATCGGATTCGACTCGCCGCGCGTGTATCCACTCGGTAGCGACCGCTATCTGTGGATGCTCCAGGACACGTTCATCGACTACACCCGCACGGCCACGACGATGAACTCGGCGACATACACCAACAGCACGGCGCTGCTCCAGATTGGTACCTGTTTCACCCAGATCCAGCGCGGTGAGCCGTTCAAGGCATGGTCGGTCGAGCCGGGCAACGGCGAGTCGTTCACCCACTTCTTCTGGCCGGCCGGCGGATCAGTCGATGGCAACCGGATCAAGATCTTCTGGATCGAAGTGATCCGAGATGCACCGACCGGCAACCCGTGGGACGGCGTCAACGTGCACCCGGCCAGCACCTGGCTGGCAACGTATGACCTCACCTCGTTCGAGCGGCTGTCGTTCGAGCCGGCCCCGAACCCAGGCGTGTTTCCGATCGTCGGGTTCGATGCGGTCGACGGGCCGGACGGTTATACGTACCTGTTCGGCAACACGTTCCTGCAGAACTTCGCGCTCGAGGGTGGTTTCGACAACAAACCC
Source organism: Ilumatobacteraceae bacterium (assembly GCA_039920665.1). Lineage (GTDB taxonomy): Bacteria > Actinomycetota > Acidimicrobiia > Acidimicrobiales > Ilumatobacteraceae > WLMZ01. The sequence goes on along the minus strand of JBDSDH010000302.1, from coordinate 15,417 downwards.
CATTCCGCGACCGTCATGACACTCGCCCGAGTTCCGCGCGGCAAGCTCGAACAAGCTCCCGAGTTCCGAACTGCAACGGGATGGTCCGGCCGGGCCGCCGACGCCGTCGCGATCACCTCGCGCTTCGATGCCGAGAACATCATGCATCCGACGTACATCAACGGCGGCTGGGTCTCGGCAACCAAACCCAATGGCTTCCTCGGCACAACCGTGCTCGTCGAGGCCGCACCGAATCCGTGGGGGCCGTGGACAACCGTCGCATCCGTCCCGGCCACTCCACGGGGCGACCCAGCCGACGTCGTGACATACGCACCGATCGTTCTGCCGTGGTCCACCGCCGACGGCGGCGCGATCGTGATGCTGTCCCAGATCGACTCCGCTTGGGAAAGCCACAACGGTGGCGACCCCGCCCGCTACCGCCCCAGGGTCTTCCTCGTTCCACTCTGACCCGCCTCGGCCAGTCAAGAAATTGATCGCCAACTGGCAAGATGGACGGGATGACCGATCAGCTGCCGCCCCCTGCGATGTTCCCGGCGCCGGAGCCGGGCACGGTCGAGCCGCCGGGGTCCCCTCATCTGAGCCGCCGCGACCGGATCGTTGCGATGCGGGGAATCAGTATCCCGACCAGCATCGTCCGCCGCTTCTTCCAGATCGACGGCATTCGGATGGCGATGCTGATGGCATTCAACCTGTTCATCTCGATCATCCCGTTGACCATCATCGCCTTCTCGTTCGTGTCCCGGTTTCGCGACCGAATCTCACTCAGCCAGGTCTTCATCGAGCAGTTCCACCTCAAGGGCGAAACCGCGCGGATCGTGGTCGGCGCGTTTCCGAAGACCTCGAATGTGTTGAAAATCGCGTCGGTGATCGCTGTTGGATCGTTTGCGATCAGCGGCTTCGATGTCGCATCCAACTTCCAGCGCACCTTTGCTGATGCATGGAACGCGAAACGGATCAAGGGCTGGCGCGGACCGCTGCGCGGAGGGGTGTGGTTCGTTCTGGTGTTCGCCACGTTCGCGTTCGGCCAGTTGCTGCAGCGCGGACCTGCCAAGTACGGCGGAGGGGCGTACTTCATCAGCATCCCCATCGTGGCGATCATGAACTACTGGTTTTGGCAGGTCACGCCCCGGCTGCTGCTCGACAAGAAGCTCGACTCGAGCGACCTCCGCCTCGGCGCGATCCTGGGAATGGTCGCCAGCACCGCACTGTGGGTGTTGTCGCTCTTCATTTTGCCCGGATGGTTCAGCTGGTACGGACGCGGCTTCGGAGGCGTGGGAATCGCGCTGGCATTGCTCAGCTGGACCTACGTCGTCAGCGTGGTCTGGGTCGTCATCGTCGTCATCTCGGCCGTGATGTGGGAACGGAGCGCGACCATCGACGAGGTCGTCGAAGTCGCTGACGCGACCCGCCTCAAGCTCTGAAAACGAACTGGTTCGACTTCAGCGACGTGCTCGTGGCAGACCGAGATGGCGCTCCGCAATGTTGTTCTTGTTGATCTCTGTGGTGCCCCCGTAGATGGTCATCACCGGGGCGTGGCGAGCGTCGTATTCGATCCAACCATCCGCCGCTGCCCCGGGTTCGTGCAATTGCAACAACCCTTGGGCGCCTGCCATCTGTTGAAACCATCCCGAGGCTTTCTGGTAGGCCTGCGAAGCGAACAACTTCGTCATCGAACCCTCGAGTCCTGGCAGACCACCGGATGCCGCGATCCAAGCGGAGCGTTGGGTCAGAAGCGCAGCGACGTGGTTGTCGATCGCGACCCGAGCGAGTTTTTCGCGGACGGCACGGTCGTCGATGCGCCCGGAGGACTGCGCCCACTCGACGGTGTGTCCGAGGAGCGGCACACCCTGGTTGGTCCCGCCCATCACGCCGCGCTCGAACGACAGAGCGATACTCATCACGGTCCAGCCGCCATTGACTTCGCCGAGGCGGCAGTCGTCGCCGACCCGTACGTCGTCGTAGAACGTCGCATTGGTTCGCTCGGTCGCCATCGTGTGTACCGGATCCACCCGGATGCCGGGCGTGTCCATCGGAATCAGGAACATTGTCAGTCCCTTGTGACGGGCAAGGGTCGGATCGGTTCGGGTCAGCAGAATCACCCATCGGGCAACGTGGGCCATCGTGGTCCACATCTTGGCCCCGTTGATCACCCACTCGTCACCGTCGCGTTCTGCTTTGGTGGTCAGCGAGGCAAGATCGCTGCCGACGTCGGGTTCGCTGTAGCCCATGCAGATCAGTGCCTCGCCGGAGATGACTGCGGGGATCACCTCGGCCTTCTGCTTGTCGGAGCCGACCCGTTGCACGACGCCCGCGATCATCACTGCGACAGCCAGCGCGTCGACCGGTGCCCCGGCCTTCTCGATCTCGTTGAACAGAATCCACAGTTCGATCGGATCGCCGGTGCCCAGACCGGGAACGGCGCGCTCGATCAATCCTGCTTCGGCCAGGGCACGATTGAGTTCGGGGTTGTCGAAGGTGCCGGTGCGGTGTTGACGCTCGACCGCCGCTGGGGTGTGGTGTTCGGCAACGATCGCTCGAACCAGGTCGCGATAGGCAGCGGCGTCCGCAGTCAACTCGAAGTCCATCAGTGTCCCCCTGCGATGTCGGATGGCCACAGCCGGTCGGCCAGCGAGACGGCCTCGGCCGCTGGATCACCCAACACCAACGCCCAGCCTCGCGCCCGCCGGTAATAGAGCTGGATGTCGTATTCCTCGGCGAATCCATAACCGCCGTGGACGTGAAGCGATCGGTCGGTGGCCATCGCGGCGACATCGCCGGCAAACAGGATTGCCATCGATGCCAAGACGATCGGGTCGTCGATCTCGTTCAGATTCACGTCGGCCGTGGATCCGGTCACCTCGGCATCGAGCGCCGCGGCCGCTTTGCTGACCAGCAGCCGTGCGCCATCGATCGAGCCGGGCAGATCCGCCAGGCTGTGCTGGATGGCTTGGAACGACCCGATCGGAACGCCGAACTGATGCCGCTCGGTTGCGTAGTCGATCGCCAGCTCCAGCGCGCGCGACGCGACGCCGACGAGCATCGAGGCAGTGATCGCCTTCCACTCGGCAACCGCGCGATCACCGTCGGTGCGTGGTCCGAGAACGGTGCGGGTGCCCTCGGCGACATTGCGATCGGCGAGTGGCGCCGACGCATGGTTGCGAGGGCTCCGTCCGGGAGCCGACGATTCCACACTGACCAACGAGCCGCCATCGATCCCCACCACGATGTCAGCAATCGCACCGTTGGGGACGAGTGTCCAGTCGCCGCCGACGTCGGTCTCGCGCAGCGACAAGCCTGCGATGACGGACCCGGTGTCGACGTCTTCGCGCTGCAGGAGCCGAGCCGCGACCGCGTGTTCGGCGAAGGGCACAGGCGCAATCGAGCGTCCGACGGTCTCGCCGATCACGCACAACTGTTGGAGCGAGACGTGGCTGCCCCAGATCTCCATCGCGTTGAGCTTGGCCCACAGCGATGGGTCGAAACCGAGCGGCTCGGCGGCGCGCACCACGCTGATCGGGGATTCACCGACGAAGAACTGTTCGAAAGCATCGAACAACTCCCGCTGGTCATCGGAATAGCCGAGTTGCATCGCGACCTACTTCTCCCGCTCGACGACCAGGACAGCCTTGCCGACGACCTTGCGATTCTGCTGGTCGGCGAGTGCTTGGGCGGCGTCCTCGAACGGATACGCCGTCGGCTCGACGGGATGCAGCGATCCGGCTGCGATCATTTCGATCACCTCGTTGATCAACACGTGATTGCGGTCGGGATGCTTGCCGACCCAGCCACCCCATTCGACGCCGGTGACCCGACGATTGCGGAGCAGCACTTGATTGGCGGGCAGTTTCGGAATGTCACCGGACGCAAACCCGATCACGAGGAACTGGCCGTCGTCGCGCAAAGCGCGCAGGCACTGTTCGCCGAGTGATCCGCCGACCGGGTCGTAGACCGCGTCGACGCCATCACCACTGATTTCTTTGGCGCGAGCCTTGACATCGTCGCTGCTCGAGTCGATGACGGCGACAGCACCACGGCTGAGCGCGAGCTCACGCTTGTCGGGCGACGACGCAGCGGCGATCACCTGCAGGCCCAGTGCCGTCCCCACATCCACCGCTGCGAGCCCGACGCCGCCACCGGCACCGAGTACCAGCAGCCATTGATCGGGCTGCATCGCAGCTCGCTCCTTGAGCGCGAAGTAGGCAGTCATGTAGCTCTGCATGAAGGTTGCGGCCTGACCATCGGAGAGCGAGTCCGGCACAACGGATGTGCGGGCAGCGGCCACCACCATCTCGGTCGAGAACCCACCGAACCCGCTGCTGACCAGCACCCGCTGGCCAACGGTGGGTGAGACGACATCACTGGCCGCCTCGGTGACGACACCGACCGATTCACCGCCGGGCGTGAACGGCAACGGAGGCTTGATTTGATAGAGGCCCTGCACGATGAGTGCATCGACGAAGTTCACGCCCGCCGCGGTGATCGCGACCCGGACCTGACCGTCACGAAGCGGCGACAACTGATGCTCTTCGATCGCCAGTTGGTCGAGCGGGGCGAAGGCGTGACAAACGATGGTACGCATGGGTTGAACGGTAGTCCCGGTCATCCGCCGACCTGCCAGTCGCCCGGCCAATCTGCAGGCACCCGTGACGCAAAATCGGCGTCCCGTTTCTCGGCAAAGGACCGACCACCCTCGATTGCATCGGATCGACCCATCAACACGAGGTGGGCTTCACGTTCCATCGCGTCGACACCATCGGCAGTCGTCTCCAGACCGCGCCACATGATCGACTTGCTCAGCGACGCCGATAGCGGAGCGACGTTGGCGGCGATGTCGACAGCCCAATCCATAGTCAGAGCGAAGACGTCGTCGGCGGCAGTCGCCCGATTCGCAAGGCCCCAATTGGCTGCCATCGCACCGGTGATGGTCCGTCCGGCAATCAACAACTCGGCGGCGCGAGCGGTGCCGATCAACCGGGGCAGAACGAAGTGCGACTGTGCGTCTGGCACCACACCGCGACGGGTCTGCAGCACCGCGAGCGGAGCATCGACGGCAACGATCCGCATGTCGGCCTGGAGCGCGATCGAGAAGCCGATTCCGATCGCGGCCCCGTTGATTGCTGCGATCACCGGCTTGCGGACATGCCACGCCCGGGGGCGGACCGGCGATGATTCGAACCCGTCGCTCTCGGTGACCGTTGCGAACGGCGAGTTGCCAGGTGACAGATCGGCGCCGGCGCAGAACGCAGTGCCGGCACCGGTGACGACGACGACCCGGACCTCGTCATCGACATCACACGCTGCATAGGCAGCGCCGAGTTGAGCGATCATCGAGCCCGTGATCGCGTTGCGCTTCTCGGGCCGGTCGAGCGTGATCACTGCGATTCCGGCATCGACATCGAGTCGCACGACGCCGGCGAGGCTGGCGCCGTTCACGCTCCCCGCATTCCCTTGCGCCAGTCGGCCTCGGTGAGACCGAGATCATCGAGACGCTGGCGGGCGAACTTCGGCACACCCATCTCGACACCGCGCTCGATCGACTGAACCGTCTCGCTGTTCTCGGCCCAGATGTGGCAGGTGTTGAGATTCATCTGCATCTGCCCGGCACGCTGTTCGCGCGTCATCGGCTTGCGGACGAAATCGACGTTCGACTCGTTGCGTCGACCCTCGCTGGCGGTCATGCTCCAGAAGCACTGCACCGCGACCGGTGCCATCGCCTGCAGCAGGGCGGTCGTGTGGGTGCACCCGCGCGGCCCGCCGAACAGCTCGCGGACCTTGTGGGTGAACCCGCGAGCGATCGACAATCCAACGAGCTTGTCGTAGTGGGTCGTGATCACCGGACAGGTGTCGTTGGGGTGCATCTCGAAATGGACGTGGGCGGCCACGATCTCGAGCGTCGGAAAGGCGACCTCGATGTCGACCTGCATGTGATGGATGGTCAACGGGTTCGGATCGCCGGGGAAGTACAGGCCCGGTGGCTTCTGGTCGCGCACGGCCCCCCGGATCAAGATGTTCGGATCCTTGCGGAAGGCGCGAACTCGGTACTCGCGATCGTGAAGGATCTCGAGCCCATCCGGATCGGGCGGGAGGATTTCGTTGCGATCGAAGGTGTCGGTGCGGTGGGTCACGAAACCGGTGTCTCAGCGATCAAACCACCGAGGCGAACCAGCGACGGCATCGCGCTGCCGAGGGTGAGATCGATCTGGCGACCCCACAGGAAGCATCGGTGCAGCGGATAGTCGCGATCGACACCGACGCCACCGTGGAGATGCTGGGCGGCGTACAGCACCTGGAGGCCGCCGTCGCTGGCCCAGAACTTGGCGCTCGCGATCTGCTCCGATGCCGGCTTGCTCTCGCTGAGCCGCCACACAGCTTGCCAAGCCGTCAGCTTCACTGCTTCGGTGTTGATGTAGCTGTCGCCAGCGCGTTGGCTGACCGCTTGAAAGCTCGCGATCTGACGCTCGAACTGCACCCGCTGCTTGGTGTATTCGGCGGTCAGGGCCAGCGCACGTTGACACACGCCGGACATCAGCATGCACTGGGCAGCAGTCGCGACGTCGACCAACCAGGCGAGACCCTCCCGGTCGGCGAGGCGTTCGGCTGGCGCGTCGGCGAAGGTGACCATTGCCTCGGGGATGCCGGTCGTGGTGTTTTCACGCTGCACGGTGACGCCTGCGGCTGATGCGTCGACGACGTACAGACCATCGGCAGCGGCAACGACGAAGGCGGCAGCAGCGGTGCCGGCCGGGACACACACTTTCTCGCCGGTGATCCGACCATTGGTCACGGTCGTCCTCGCATCGAGTGCGGATCCGACAGATTCTTGCAATGCCAGGGTGACGATTCGGGTCCCGTCGGCCACGCCGTCGAGATGTGGCTCGCCGCCGAAGTGGGCCAAAGCAATGCCGGCGATCATCACGGCGTATGCCGGCACAGGAGCGGTCGCGCGGCCGACCTCTTCGAGCACGATGGCGACTTCGATCGCCCCGAGCCCGCCGCCTCCAACCGATTCGGGCAGGCCGATCCCGACGATGCCGGCGGTGGCCAGCGTGCGCCAGACGTCGATCGACAATCCGTGTTCGCTCTCGGCGGCTGTCTTGTGGGTGTCGTTGGTGACCTGTTCGGTGAGGATCCGGTTGGTGAGTGCGCGCAGTTCGTCCTGCTCGGCAGTGAGTTGGAAGTCCATGTCGGTGCCCTTACTTCCCGGCCCGGGGGAACCCGAGTCCGAACATCGAGATCAGATCTCGTTGGGTTTCGTTGGTCCCTCCGCCGAACGTGAGGATCACCATCCCTCGATAGCTCGATTCGAGCCGCGAGCGCAACACGGCTCCGGGAGCATCAGCCTTGAGGTAACCGACCGGACCGAGCACCTCGAACAGCAGTCGCAGGGATTCCTGGTAGAACTCGGTGCCGAACACCTTGACCGTCGATGCGTCGGCGACCTCGAGCCGACCCTGAGTCGCGGTCCAGGCGACCTTCCAGTTGATCAAGCGCAGGAACTCGAGCTTCGCGTGCACCTTGGCGAGGTTGATCCGGACCCACTCCTGATCGATCACCCGGTCGCCGTTGGGCAGCAGGGTCGACTTGGCCCACTCGCGCACCTCGGTGTAGGCCCGATCGACTATCCCCGTGCTGCACAACGTGACACGTTCGTGATTGAGCTGGTTGGTGATCAGTCGCCATCCGCCATCTTCCTCGCCGACGAGGAACTTGGCCGGCACCCGCACATCGTCGAAGAACACTGCATTGATGTCGTGCTCACCGATCAGGCTCAGGGGCTGGATCGTGATGCCCGGGGTGTCGAGCGGGACGATGATGATGCTGATCCCCTTGTGCTTGGCGACCTCGGGGTTGGTCCGCACGGCGAGCCAGCAGTAGTCGGCGCCGTTGGCGAGGCTGGTCCACATCTTCTGGCCATTGATGATGTACTCGTCACCGTCGCGCACGGCCCGGGTCTGGAGGCTGGCCAGATCGGTGCCGGCATTGGGCTCGCTGTAGCCGACGCAGAAGTGGAGGTCTCCAGCGAGGATCTTGGGCAGGAAGAATTGCTTCTGCTCGTCGGTGCCGAACTGCATGATCGTCGGGCCGACGGTGTTGATGCTGAGCATCGGCACCGGGGCGCCGGATCGCATCGATTCGTCGAAGAAGATGAACTGCTCGATCGGGCTCTTGCCCTGGCCGCCCCACTCCTTCGGCCAGCCGATCCCGGCCCAGCCATCGGCGCACATCTGCTTCCACACGCTGCGGGTCTTGGCCGAGATTCCGTGTCCCTGGGACAGCTCGGCCACGGTGTCCGGGTCGAGCAGATCGTCGTAATAGGCCCGCAGTTCTGCGCGCAGCGCTTCCTGCTCGGTGGTGTACCCCAGTTCCATCATCGGAACATAGCTTGTTTCTGACGTCGCGTCAGATACGGAGCTCGACCACGTCCGGCACGGCGCGAGCCCGCCAAGATGTGGCGTATGGGACCTCTCCGCGGACTCCGCGTCATCGAACTTGCCGGACAGGGTCCGGGTCCGTACTGCGGGATGATCCTTGCCGATCTCGGCTGTGACGTGGTCACGATCGATCGACCGGCCGACGCCGCCCGGGTCGATCGTGCCGAGCCGGCGACAAATCTGTTCATGCGCGGCAAGCGGTCCGTCGCCCTCGATTTGAAACTCGCCGACGACGTGTCGCTGTTGTTGGGGTTGCTCGACGAAGCCGATGTGTTCATCGATCCGTTCCGACCTGGCGTCTGCGAGCGGCTCGGCATCGGGCCATCCGTCGTCTGCGAGCGCAACCCGCAGATCATCTACGGGCGGATGACCGGCTTCGGCCAGAAGGGCCCCCTCGCTCAGGTGGCCGGCCACGACATCGACTACATCGCGATGTCGGGAGCACTGTGGCTGCTCGGAACCGAGGGTGACAAGCCGCAACCCCCGATCAACCTGCTCGGCGACTTCGCCGGTGGTGGGCTGATGCTCGCGCTCGGTGTCGCGGCCGCGGCGTTCGAACGATCGATCTCCGGAGTCGGCCAGGTCATCGACGCAGCGATGGTCGACGGTGCAGCGTTGGTCGCCGCCCCGTTCTTCTCGGCCACGACCTCCGGGTTCTGGGGTGCTCGTGGAACCAACCATCTCGACGGCGGTTCGCACTTCTACGGCGTGTACGAGTGCGCCGACGGCACATTTGTGGCAGTCGGCGCGATCGAGCCGCAGTTCTACGCGGAGTTGCTGGCCCGACTGGAGCTACCGCTCGACGATTTCCCGCAATGGGACCGCGCCCGGTGGCCGGCGATGAAGCAACGGTTGGCCGATCTGTTCGTCACACGCACCCGCGCCGAGTGGTGCGAGTTGCTCGAAGGCACCGAATCGTGTTTCGCGCCAGTGCTCTCACCGGCCGAGGCGGCACAGCATCCCCACAACGTGGAACGCGGCACCTTCGTCGAACGTCACGGTGTCACCCTGCCCGGTCCCGCTCCCCGATTCAGCCGAACCGTCTCCGACGCCGGGGTCCCGACCCATCTCGGCGCGGCAACCGAAGCCGCCCGCAACGGCACGCTCTGGCCATGACGTTGCGAGTTACATCCGGATGAAAGCGATGCGTTCGGTTCTGGCGCTGAGGCGCCAGCCGGCATCGGTCCGGACGGCGATGTCGTCGTACCATCCGGCGGCGTCGATGTAGGTGGGATTGCCCCCATCGGCAGCCGGAATTCGCATGGTCATCGTGTACTGCGAGCTGACGGTGGCGGAGTCTCCGCTGAGTGTGTCGAGTGTGACGGCCACGTTCGCAATTCGACCGATCCGCATGTCGAACATCACGAACGTCGGGCTGAGCCACGCGACCGCTTCGTCGACGGATCCGGCGACACCCCCCGCGGTGGTGTAGTCGACATGGGCGTCGTCGGTGAAGACGGCGCGCCACGTGTCCCAGTCGGCACGGTTGAGCGCCTCGCTGTATTGCAGCACGAGATCGCCGATCTCGGCCCGGTCGCTGAGTTGTTGCAGGTCCATCGGCGCACCGTAGCCCATCACACAACAGTTTCTGACGTTGCGTCAGATTTGCGAGTTCCAGCCGACTACGGTCCGGGGCATGATCCAACTGGTCACGATGTTGAAGCGCAAGCCCGGCACCACCCACGAGCAGTTCCTCGACTACTGGCGCACCATTCACGGCCCGCTCGTGGCGGGCCTGCCCTGTTCGCGCTACGTCCGCCGCTACGAACAGCACGCCTCGATCTGGCCGCCCCCTGGCGCCAAGATGCCGGAGCCGATGTACGACGGCGTGACCATTCAGTTCTTCGACAGCGCCGATGACTTCTACGCCCACGTGATGGAGCCTGACCAGGCCGAGATGATGGAAGACATCAAACGGTTTCTCGACGTCTCCGCGCTGCACTGGACGATCTGCGAGGCACCGGTCGTCGTGATCGGCGATGGTCCGGACACACTGCCGGAGTGACCACCACCGACTCAATGCAAGCGAACGTCTCCGATCAAGCGAACCCGGCTGGCGAAGCGAATTGGGTCATCGTCGCCGGCGCAGCGGCGGTGCAATCGGGAGCGGCGCCGACGCTGCGCGACATCGCCGATCGCACCGACATCGGGATCTTCAACACGTGGGGCAGCAAGGGTTTGTTCCCGTGGAACCATCCAGCGCATCTCGGCACGATCGGGTTGCAGGAACGCGATGTCGAACTGGCCGGGCTGGCTGGTTTCGACATGGTCGTGCTGTGTGGCGTGACTGACGACGAACTGGATCGAGACGCGCTGACGGCTGCAGGCGTCGCGTGGCGCGATGTGATGCCGGTCGACATCGGTGATGAACGGCTTCCCGGACGGACCAGACCGACTCCTCGCCCGCCGCTCTACGACGCCCTCGCTGCCGTCTGTCAACCGCTGTACGCCGACGACACCACCCCCGTCAACCCGGCACGCGCCGCTGCCGACCTCGCCTCGCTCCTGCCTGACAGCGGCGTCGTCGCAGCCGACACCGGACGGGTCGGATTCTGGCTAGGGCGCACGTTCCCGACCACGGCGTTGGGAAGCATGCAACTGCCGATTCGGCCGACGTCCGGCTTTGCGGTCACGCAGGCGTTGATGGCTCGCCGCACCGGCCGCTTCGGCATCGCAGTACTCGACGCGATCGACGATGTGAGCCGGACCGTGATCGATCGGGCCAAGGATCTGGTCATCGAAGTCTGGACATCAGACGGTCCGGCGCGTTGCGCCGACGAGCGCAAGCAAGCGATCCTCGACGCTCACGATGCGGGCGGGGTGCACGTCCTCCAACTCGGCGTGCGATTCAGCGAAATCGATGCACTCGTCGCCGTTGCCGGTGCGCCACGATGGGGCGCATGATTCCTCGCGACATCACGCTCACCGGCGGCCACGTCCAACTCGAACCGCTGTCGATGGACCATGTCCACGGATTGGTGGTGGCCGCCAACGAAGATCGCACGACATTCGGATGGACCCCTGTGCCGGAGACAGTCGGGGCGATGAACAGTTACGTCAGCGCGCTGCTCGCTGACGCCGACGCTGGACGGATCATCCCGTTCGCCCAGCGTCGGATGAGTGATCAACGCCTTGTCGGCTGCACCCGGTATCTGGAGATCCGCCATTGGACCGGTCGCGATCTTCCCGACGAGGTCGAGGTCGGCGGCACCTGGCTCGCTGCCTCAGCGCAGCGAACAGCGATCAACACCGAAGCCAAGCTGCTGTTGTTCCATCAGGCGTTCGAGCAGTGGCACGTCCGTCGACTCGCGATCTACACCGATGCCCGCAACACCCAGAGCCGCGACGCGATCATCCGTACCGGGGCCACGTTCGAGGGAATCCTTCGCAACAACCGGGCGTCTGCCGTCGTGGGCGAAATTGGCCAGCCGCGCAACACCGCCGCCCACTCGATCCTCGACACTGAATGGCCTGGCGTTCGGGAGAACCTGATCAGCCGACTGCGCTGATCACTCCCATGCCGCGATCAACTGCTGGCTGTCGGTGATGGTCGCAACCATCGCGAGCGTGTTGGCGATGATCGCATCGCCGTAGTCGCCAGGAACCCCGACGACGCAGTCGCTCAGAAGTACCACGTCGAACCCGCACCCGACCGCTTCGATCACGGCTCCCGGGATGCCCAGATTGAGCGACACGCCAGTGACGATGACCGTGCCCACATCTCGGTTGTGCAACAGCGTGGCAAGGTCCGTTCCGGTGAACGGAGCGAAGCCGTGGTGTCGATCCGAGATCACATCTCCCGGATCGAGGCCCAGTTCGGGGATCACGTCCGCCGCGGTCGATCCGACCAACAGGTGGTTCGGATCCTTGACAACCATCCGCATCAACGGCGCGTTCATCGGCGTACCGGCGCGGTCGTCCAGCAGGGTGAACGTGCAGTGCACGATCGGCACGGCCCGGCGTCGAGCTGCGGCGAGTACCCCAGCCGTCGCAGGAACCACTCCGGCCGAGGTGACGGCTTCGGCGAGCGAAGTCATCGTCGCCAGATCCCCACACACGCCACGCTGCAACTCCATCGTGATCACCGCACAGCGGCCAGGATCGACGAGATGGGGCGACAACGGTTTCGACGGCATCGCAGCATCGTAGGACGCGGCGCGCTCAGTTTCTGACGCGGCGTCAGATGCTGGCTACTCTGTGGCTTTCACCGCCAGCCTGTGGCTGGCGAGACAGAGGGGGACACTCGTTCGTGGAACGCGACTACGTCATCAAGCTCGGCACGATGCTCTTCACCATGGTCGAACCAACCAAGGGACACGAGGTCGAATACAACCGCTGGTACGAGCGCGACCACTATTACGGCGGAGTGTTGACCGGCGCCTGGTCGTTCGCCGGTGATCGATTCGTCGCCACCAGCGATCTGAAGGATCTGCGCTATCCGGCCGAGACGCCGATGACGCCCGACCCGTCGACCGGCTCGTATCTGGCGATGTACTGGGTCCTCAAAGACCACCATGAGGACTGGAACCGGTGGAGTGTTGACACGGTCAAGATGCTGCATGCGACAGGACGGATGTTCCCGGAGCGCACCCACATCCACACCGCGCTGTACGACTTCGGCTGGTCGATCCAGTCGAGCGATCGGGGCACGTCCGCAGAACTCGCACTCGACCGCAACTACGCAGGGATGGTGGTCCACGTCGGGGAACTGGCCGACGGCGCGACTCACGAGGACCTCGAGCGATGGACCCGTAACGAGTGGGCACCGAATGCAATGGGTTCGGCGTGGGGACCTGATCTGATCCTCAACGCGACACCACTCCCCCTGCTCGACGACGCTCCCCCGGACGTTCCCCGAATCAGAAACGCGGATCGGCGATTCCTGCAGTTGCACTTCGTCGACCATGCTCCCGAGGAGGGCTGGGCCGAGGGCTATGCACACTTCGGCGAACAACTCAATCAGAGCGGCGTCGCGACCCACCTCTGGACCGCGCCGTGGAAGCAGACGATCTTCGGAACCGACGCCTACACCGGAGACCTGTGGTGAACGAGGTGACCAACACGCCCGTCGAGCCGATCACGGGCAAGAAGATCCTTGTCACCGGCGTAACGGGCTGGGTCGCCGGACCGGTTGCCGCTGCGCTCGCTGCGAACGGCAACGAGGTGTACGGCGCGGCACGATTCAAGGATCCGTCGGCGCGCGAGCCGATCGAGGCCGCTGGCGTTCACCCGATCAGCATCGATCTCGCCAACAGCCGGTTTGACGAAGTGCCTGCCGATGTGGATCTGGTGTTCAACTTCGCCGTCGCCAAGGTCACCAACTTCGAGCTCGCGTTCCGGGCCAACGCCGAGGGTGCCGCCAATCTGATGGAGGTTTGCCAGGGCGCCGAAGCGTTCTTCCACTGTTCCTCCACTGCGGTCTACGCGCCGGACGACCACAACCCCCGTTCCGAGGGTGATCCGCTCGGCGACAGCCACCGCCCGATGCCTGGAATGCCGACGTACAGCATCTCCAAGATCGCCGCCGAGGTGTTGGTCAAGCACACCTCCCACCGTCTCGGATTGCCGACCGTGATCGCTCGACTCAACGTGCCCTACGGTGACCACTACGGGTGGATGATGTTCCACCTGATGATGATGGAACGCAACATGGCTGTCGCCGTCCACGTCGATCAGCCGACGTCATACGCGCCGATTCACTCCGACGACATCATCGCCTCGCTGCCCTACCTGTTGACGCTGAAATCGACGCCGGCCACCATCGTCAATTGGGGCGGAAGCGACGTGGCCGGCATCGAGGACTGGTGCGAGGAAATGGGCCGGCTCACCGGCCTCACGCCCACGTTCGAGCCGACTCCGGCCACGATCGCGGCAATCATCCCGGACCTGACCAAGATGTACAGCACGGGCTTCCGACCACAGGTGAATTGGCGCGATGGCATCCGCCGACAGCTCGAGGCAACCCGGCCCGATCTGCTCCGAGCCGACGCGTAGATGCCGATCCGGATCGGTCTCACTGTCTTTCTCACCGACCGCACGATCGATCCGGTCACGCTCGCGGTCGAGGCAGAGACCCGCGGATTCCATTCGCTGTATTTCCCTGAGCACACCCACATTCCGATCAGCCGGATCACGGCTCCACCAACCGGTGACGAGCAGTTGAACGAGGAGTACAAGCGCACGCTCGATCCATTGATCGCGATCGGAGCGGCCGCTGCGGTCACGTCGACGCTGGTGCTGGGAACTGGCGTCTCGCTCGTGGCCCAGCACGATCCGATCGTGATGGCCAAGTCGCTGGCAACGCTCGATTTGATTTCGGGCGGACGGGTGACGCTCGGGATTGGCTTCGGTTGGAACCAGGACGAGATGATCGATCACGGCGTTCAGTACGCAGACCGTCGAGAGCGAGCCCGCGAGCACGTGCTCGCGATGCAACGGCTGTGGGCCGATGACGAGGCCGAGTTCGACGGCCAGTTCGTACGGTTTGGTGCGTCGTGGAGTTGGCCCAAGCCGGGAGGCGGACGAATCCGATCACTGATCGGCGGCGGGGCTGGTCCGAAGATGTTCGCCCACGTCTCAGAATACGCCGATGGCTGGTTCCCGATCGGCGGCGCCGGTGTCCGCAACGCGCTGCCGCAGTTGCACGAAGCGTGGACGGCGGCCGGGCGCGACGGCGAACCCGAGGTCGTTCCGTTCGGGGTTCTCGCCGACGCCAGCAAAATCCACTACTACGAGGGCCTCGGCTGCAGCGAAGTCGTGCTGCGCGTCGATGGCGCAGATCGCGATGCAACGTTGCGTCAACTCGATCAACTCGGGCTGCTGCTGGTCCGCTGACCCCCGACTGTTGGCGTTGAGGGTTCAGCGTTTTCCGAGGATGGTGTCGGCGACGTGGCGGCGGTGGGTGGTGGCGTTGCCCCAGGCTGGGATGAGTGCCCACGCTTTTTTCATGAAGAGTTGGAGGTCGCATTCCCAGGTGTAGCCGATG
>JBDSDH010000301.1:0-16397 GCA_039920665.1 Ilumatobacteraceae bacterium | reverse complement strand
TGCGGCGATTGCATCCGGCGAATTCGGCGTCGGTCAACTCGCGTTGTTCACGGCCTATCTCGGTTGGCTCAGCTTCCTGCCGCGAATGGTCGGCCGGGTGCTCGCTCGGCGCAAGCAGTCGGGCGTGGCCATCAGCCGCTTGAGTCACCTGGTGGCTGACGAGCGCGTCGACAACCTGGTGACCCCTCGCGATCTTCCGATCGGCACCGATGCCGTGCGTCCGCGACACGAGGCGGTCCGTCCCCAACGGGTTCCATTACGGCGCCTGGAGGTCCGCGATCTCAGCGCTCGTTACGGCAACGGAGCGGGCGTGTCCGACGTCAGCTTCACCATCGCGAGCGGCAGCTTCACGGTGGTCACCGGGCCGATCGGCTGTGGCAAGTCGACCCTGCTGCGAGCGATGCTCGGCCTCGCCCATCAGGCCACAGTCACCGGCGACGTGCTCTGGAACGATCGCCCACTGCTCGATCGCGCCGCCGTGCTCGTGCCGCCCAACTGCGCATACCTTCCCCAGGTTCCGCAGTTGATCTCGGACTCGGTGGCCGACAACATTGCGCTCGGCCCCGTCGACGCCTCGGCGCTGTTCCGGGCGCTCGAGATGGCAGCCGTGCGCGACGACATCGACGAGATGCCCGACGGCGCGGACACGATGATCGGCCCGCGCGGTCTGCGGCTGTCCGGTGGTCAACGCCAGCGGGTCGCCACTGCCCGAGCACTCGTACACCGTCCCGAGCTGGTCGTACTCGACGACGTGTCGAGCGCGCTCGACGTCGAGACCGAGGTCCGGCTGTGGACCAATCTGGCCGAAGCCGGGATGACCGTGATCGCTGTCTCACACCGTCAGGTCGCGTTCGACCGAGCCGACCGAGTCATCCGACTCTGACGGTCAGCCGAGCGGCAGCACGGTCAGCGGGCCAGGAACTTGCGGTTCTTGATCTTGCTCTTGAGGTAGTCGGCGTTCATCAGTGCAATGACATCGATCGAGATGCTCTTCGGGCAGGCAGATTCGCACTCGCCGTGGTTGGTGCACGAACCGAAGTACTCGTCCATCGTCTCGACCATTGCCTCGGTGCGGCGATAGCGCTCGGCCTGACCCTGCGGAAGCAGGTTGAGGTGCGAGATCTTGGCACCGGTGAACAAACTCGCCGCACCGTTCGGGCATGCAGCAACGCAGGCTCCGCAGCCAATGCACTCGGCAGCGTCCATCGCTGCGTCAGCGACGGGCTTGGGGACCGGCACCAGGTTCGCATCCGGAGCACCACCGGTGGGTGCGGTGATGTAGCCGCCGGACTCGATGATCCGATCGAACGCGCCACGGTTGACCATCAGGTCCTTGATGATCGGGAAAGCTGTGGCTCGCCATGGCTCGATCACGATGGTTGCGTTGCTCTCGAACTTGCGCATGTGCAACTGGCATGTCGCCGTGCCTCGCTGCGGACCGTGGGCGATGCCGTCGATCATCAACGAGCACGTCCCACAGATGCCCTCGCGGCAGTCGTGGTCGAAGACGATTGCCTCTTTGCCGTCGCTGATCAACTGTTCGTTGAGCACGTCGAGCATCTCCAGGAACGAGGCCTCGTCGCTGATCGAATCGACCTTGTAGCTCTCGAACTTGCCGGCCGAGTTCGGTCCGGACTGGCGCCACACGGTGAGCGTGATATTGGTCAGGTGCTTGCCGTGTCCAGCGGCCTTCGGTGATGGAGGGGTGACGGGGGTTTCGGTGATGGTCACTTGTAGCTCCGGGTTGCGAGGTGGACGGATTCGAATTCGAGTTGCTCAGTGTTGCGGATCGACTGCATTGGATCGCCGGTCCATTCCCACGCAGCGACGTGAGCGAAGTTCTCGTCGTCGCGTAAGGCTTCACCCTCGGCGTCTTGGTACTCGGCCCGAAAGTGGCCGCCACAGCTCTCGTTGCGCTCGAGTGCATCGCGGCACATCACCATGCCGAGCTGGAAGAAGTCGTCGACCCGGCCGGCCTTTTCGAGCGTCTGGTTGGTGCTCTCGCCGTTGCCGGTGACGCGGAGATCCTTCTGGAACTCGTCGTACAGCGCGGGCAGTTCGGACAGCGCTTTCTCGAGACCCTGCTCGGTGCGCTCCATCCCGCAGTAGTCCCAGATGATCCGGCCGAGTTCACGGTGGAAGTGATCGGGGCTGCGGGTGCCCTTGATGTTCAGGTACCCGTTGTAGCGATCACGCGCGTCCTGCTCGGCTTGCTTGAATGCCGGGTGATCGACGCCAGGGATCGGCTTGTTGAGCATCGGGGCGAGCGAGTTGCCAATGGTGTATGGCAACACGAAGTAACCGTCGGCGAGGCCCTGCATCAGCGCCGAGGCACCGAGACGGTTGGCACCGTGGTCGCTGAAGTTGGCCTCGCCGGCGCAGAACAGACCGGGCACGGTGGTCTGCAGTTCGTAGTCGACCCACAGCCCACCCATCGTGTAGTGGCTGGCGGGGTAGATCCGCATCGGCGTCTCGTACGGGTTCTCGCCCGAGATCCGCTCGTACATCTCGAACAGGTTGCCGTAGCGCTCTTGGACGACGTCTTTGCCGAGGCGCTCGATCGCTGCTGCGAAGTCGAGGTTGACGCCGTTCTTCAACGGGCCGACACCGTGTCCGCTGTCGACCGCCCGCTTGGCAGCGCGTGACGAAATGTCGCGAGGAGCCAGGTTGCCGAAGCTCGGGTACAACCGCTCGAGCACGTAGTCACGCTCGGCCTCGGGAATCTGCGCCGCAGGGCGCTCGTCGCCGACCGCCAGCGGTACCCACACCCGACCGTCGTTGCGCAGTGACTCGCTCATCAGCGTCAGCTTCGATTGGGTCGGGTCGCTCTGGGGGATGCAGGTGGGGTGGATCTGGGTGTAGCACGGGTTGGCGAACATCGCCCCCTTGCGGTGGGCACGCCATGCAGCGGTGACGTTGCAGTTCATTGCGTTGGTGCTGAGGAAGAACACGTTGCCGTAGCCGCCGGTGGCGAGCACGACGGCGTGGGCGGCGTGGGACTGCAGTTCGCCGGTGAGCAGGTCGCGCACGACGATGCCGGCGCAACGATCATCGACCATCACCGTGTCGACGAGCTCGACCCGGTTGTGCAAGGTGACGCCGCCGAGGCCGATCTGGCGGGCGAGTTGCTGATACGCGCCGAGCAACAACTGCTGGCCGGTCTGGCCACGGGCATAGAACGTTCGGCTGACTTGGGCGCCGCCGAAGCTGCGGTTGTCGAGCAGACCGCCGTACTCGCGGGCGAACGGCACACCCTGTGCCACTGCCTGGTCGATGATGTCGACGCTGACCTCGGCCAACCGGTGGACGTTGCCCTCTCGTGACCGGAAGTCGCCGCCCTTGACGGTGTCGTAGAACAGACGGTGCACGCTGTCGCCGTCGCCGGGGTAGTTCTTGGCGGCGTTGATGCCACCCTGGGCAGCGATCGAGTGTGCTCGGCGGGGGGAGTCGTGGAAGGTGAACGCGTCGACCTGGTAGCCGAGTTCGGCAAACGTTGCGGCAGCGGATGCTCCGGCAAGGCCGGTCCCGACCACGATGATCTTGAACTTGCGTTTGTTGTTGGGGTTGACCAACTTCATGTCTTCTTTGTAGGTCGACCATTTGTCGGCCATCGGGCCGTCGGGGACCTTGGAATTCAGACGTGGATCGGTTGCAGTCGTCATGTCGGTTTCTCTCTCGATCTGCTGCTGTGGGCTCAGCCGACGATGCCGGCCAGGACGGCGACGGGGAACGAGACGTTGCCGATCACGATCAGGGCAGCGATGCCGGTCGCGAGGTGGCGACGCCACTTGTTGAAGCGGGGGTTGTTGATCCCGAGGCTCTGGAACAGGCTCCAGATGCCGTGGAAGAGGTGGATGCCGAGCGCAATGTTGGCGACGATGTAGAAGATCGACACCGGCACCCGCTTGAAGCTGAGCACGATGTTCTGGTAGGGCATGCCCCGGACGAACGTGCCATCCGTGCCGACGGCCGTCGTGAAGCCCCACGTGAGATCGGCGAGGTGCCAGATCACGAACAGGGTGATGATGATGCCCGTCCAGCGCATCGTGCGGCTGGCAAAGTTGGCGACCTGATAGTCACGCGGTGACTGATACTTCACCGCTCGCGATTTGTGGTTGATGATCGTGAGACCGTATGCCGAGTGGATGTGCAGCAGGGTCGCCGCGAGCAAGCCGATTCGCAGGATCCAGAGCAGCACGGTGTGCGGCAGGATCGGCACGAGGAGTTCGCGCAGGAACTCGCCGTAGTGGTTGAGGTCCTCGGCGCCGAGATACATCTTCAGGTTGCCGACCATGTGAGCCACGACGTAGCCCAACATCATGATCCCGGTGATGGCCATGACGTATTTCTTGCCCAGCGACGTGGAGTACAGGTCGAGCAGGAACGGCTTGCGCTTCTTGGGCTTGTGGGCGGCGTCGCTGGCAGCCCGCTTGGTGGAGATTGCGTGTGCCATCAGTGGGGACGGCCTTTCGTGAACGATCGTGAAATCGGTTGATCCGCTGCCCGTTCGGGGCGTTTATGACCGTACTCCTGTCACGACCGCGATTGGTAACTGACGATGGCGTGACCTGCGCCGCATCGACACCATCCTCGGACTCTGGCGAATGCAAGGCGGCTCGGCGTGACCGTTGACACCGACGGTTCGTCACTTCGGTGGTTCGTTCCCTATGCTCTTGCAGTCTCCATCAACGGCTCGTACACACACGTGCGCGCCCCGACATATAGACAAGGGTCACCGTGTCAGGAATCCTCGCCGAAGGCGGCTATCAGGTATTCACGCTCAAGGGTGGTGAGTGGGCAGTTCTGTTCCTCTCCGCCGGCGCTGCGCTCGTTGCGATCGCGGTGGGGTTCTACCTCGCCAAGAGCGTGATGGCCGCCGATGCCGGCTCGCCCAAGATGCAATCCATCGCACTTGCCATTCAAGAAGGTGCGTGGGCATATCTGAAGCGTCAGTTCAAGACGATCGCCGTCATCCTCATCCCGCTCGCGATCATCGTGTTCGTCACGTCGACCGAGATCATCAAGCCCGGCGGAGTCACCGCGTTGACCTTCGTCCAGACCGGCCTGTTCCGAACGCTTGCGTTCGTGCTCGGCTGCTTGGCATCAGGCTTCACCGGCTACATCGGGATGACGCTCGCTACCCGTGGCAACGTCCGTACCGCGGCGGCTGCGCTCACCAACAGCATGCCCAAGGCGCTCGACGTTGCGTTCCGCACCGGCGGCGTGGCCGGCATGTTCACGGTCGGTCTCGGCCTGCTCGGTGCGACCGGCATCATCATGGCCTTCCAGAACACCAGCTCGGTGATCCTGATCGGCTTCGGTTTCGGTGGCTCGCTGCTCGCGCTGTTCCTGCGCGTCGGTGGTGGCATCTTCACCAAGGCCGCCGACGTCGGTGCCGACCTGGTCGGCAAGGTCGAAGCGGGCATCCCCGAAGACGACCCGCGCAACCCGGCCACGATTGCCGACAACGTCGGCGACAACGTCGGCGACTGTGCCGGCATGGCCGCCGACCTGTTCGAGAGCTACGAGGTCACCCTCGTCGCCTCGATCATCCTCGGCGTCTCGGCGTTCAACTCGATCGGCGCCAACCCGGCGCTCGGGCTCATCTTCCCGCTCGCCGCTCGCGCCATCGGCGTCGTGGCATCAATCGTCGGAATCTTCTTCGTCAAGGCCAAAGAGGGCGAGACCAACGCCCTCAAGCCGATCAACAAGGGCTTCCTCGTCGCCGGCACGCTGACCTTGATCGGCACGTTCATCGTTGCCCTGTTCTACGTCGGCAACGACTTCGACAACATCGGCTGGAAGTGTTTCGGCGCCGTGGCAATCGGGTTGATCCTCGCTCAGCTGATCAGTCGGTTGACCGAGTACTACACCGCGACCCACCACTCGCCAGTGCAAGAGATCGCCCGCAGCGCCGAGACCGGCCCCGCCACAGCGATCCTCGCGGGTACTGCGAGCGGTATGGAGAGCTCGGTCTACGCCGTGCTCGCCATTGCAATCGCACTCGCATCAGCGTTGGCCCTCGGCGGCGGCAACCTGCAGTTGTCGTTCTACCTGGTCGCCCTCACCGGCATGGGCATGCTCGCGACCACTGGCATCATCGTCTCCGAAGACACGTTCGGCCCCGTCAGCGACAACGCTGCGGGCATCGCTGAGATGTCGGGCGAGTTCCACGGCGAACCCCAGCGGATCATGGTCAGCCTCGACGCCGTCGGCAACACCACCAAGGCCGTCACCAAGGGCTTTGCGATCGGCTCCGCTGTGATTGCGGCCGTTGCGTTGTTCGCGAGTTTCATCGAGACCGTGGCCGAAGAATTGCCGGACCAGTACGCAGCAGCGCTCAACAAGGGTGCCAAGAACGTCTTCGAGGCGTTCCCGATCAACGTCGCCGACCCGAAGATCTTCATCGGTCTGCTGATCGGCGGCGCCGTGCCGTTCCTGTTCAGCGCGCTGGCGATTCGCGCCGTCGGTCGCACCGCTGGCGTCGTCGTCCAAGAAGTCCGCAAGCAGTTCGCCGATGGCAAGATCATGCGTGGCGAGAAGGAGCCGGAATACGGCCCCGTCATCGACATCTGCACCGAGGCATCGCTACGTGAGTTGGCCACCCCGGCTCTGCTCGCAGTGCTCACCCCGGTCGTCGTCGGCTTCGGCATCAACTTCTACGCGCTCGGCGCGTTCTTGGCGGCAGTCATCCTCGTCGGCCAGTTGATGGCCAACTACCTGTCCAACTCCGGTGGAGCATGGGACAACGCCAAGAAGTACATCGAAGACGGTCACCACGGCGGCAAGGGCAGCGACCCGTACCGAGCCGCGGTCATTGCCGACACCGTCGGCGACCCGTTCAAGGACACTGCCGGCCCGGCACTCAACCCGTTGATCAAGGTCATGAACCTGGTCTCGCTGTTGATGTTGCCGGCGATCATCGGCCTGCAGGACAACGACGGCGCCCGTTACTCGATCGCCGCCGCAGCGTTGGTGGTCTTGATCGGTGCCGTCACCTACAGCGCCCGCCAGAAGATCGACATGGGCGAGATGCCGGCTACCGCAGCAGCCCAGCCCGTCAATCACTGACCTCGCACGCACGATGATGTGAACGAAGCCTGGGCTGCTGCCCGGGCTTCGTTCGTTTTCGCAGGTATGGTCGCTCGGTGCTCGCTCTCTTCGACGTCGAGTCCTGGCTGAAGAGCGGAGGCATCCTGCTCCTGGCGGCGATCGTCTTCGCCGAGTCCGGACTACTCATTGGTTTCTTCCTGCCCGGCGATTCGCTGCTGTTCATTGCGGGTTTCTTCACCGCCACCAACGACTACCTGCCGTCGTTACCGATCACGGCGTTGATCGTGTTCGCGGCGGCCGTACTCGGTGATCAGGTCGGCTATCTGTTCGGACGCAAAGTCGGGCCGAGCCTGTTCGACCGACCCCAGTCGCGCTTCTTCAAGCCGAGCCACGTCGACAAGGCGCATGCGTTCTTGGAAAAGCACGGATCGAAGACGATCGTGCTGGCCCGCTTCGTGCCGATCGTGCGAACCTTCGCGCCCATCGTGGCCGGCGTCGGGAAGATGAAGTACCGCACGTTCGTCACCTACAACCTGATCGGCGGATTCATCTGGGGCGTCGGCATCACCACGCTCGGCCACTTCCTCGGCCAACAGGATGTGGTCAAGAACAACATCGAGATCGCCAGCATCGTGATCGTGTTCGTGTCGCTGTTGCCGATCATCATCGAGTTCCTCCGCCACAAGCGCCAAGCTGCCCACGTGATCGAAGACATCGCCCACGACGTCGCCGACCCCACCGACTCCGCCGATCAGGGTCGCTGAATCGCTATTCCTCGGCTTCCGACGATGCTTCGGCGACGAAGTCGATCAGCCGCTCGACGGCGCCGACCAGCTCAGGGCTGAGGTCGGCATAGGTCGTGACCTTGTTGCGCAGGCGAGGCCAGAACGTGGAGAGGTCGGTACCGAGCGCTCGGCACATGCCCTCCTTCCACGGCTGGCCACGCGGCACATCAGGCCATGCCTGCAACCCGAGCACCTTGGGTCGGATACCGGCCCAGACGTCCACGAACGGGTGACCGGTGATCAAGACGTCGGGGTCGCGTACCTCGGCCGCGATCCGCGACTCTTTCGATCCGGCGACAAGATGGTCGACGAGTATGCCGAGACGACGTGTGGCCGATGGTTGGAACTCGCGCACCGCTCCGGCCAGATCGTCGATGCCGTGCAACGGTTCGACGACGATGCCGAGTTCGCGCAGGTCGTCGCCCCACACGTGTTCGACGAGCTCTGCATCGTGTTTACCCTCGACCCAGATCCGAGCGGCGCGTGCCACCTTGGCGCGCACTGGACCATTCGCTGCGACCGACCCGCTGTTGGTGGTCTTCTTCGACCCTGTGACCGCCGAGGCGGATTGTGTCGCTCGCACCAATGTGACCGGCTTTCCCTCGAGCAGGAAGGCACCTTCCTTCCAGCGGAAGTGGCGGAACTGGTTCTTGCGGTCACGCAGGGTGACTGCCTCGAACGTGATCTTGACCACGTCACCGCAGAACCCGCTGGCCCGGTCCTCGACCAGCATGCCCATCTGGGCGGTGACCTCACGGTACTTGGGTGCCTTCTTCTGCCGCTCGTGCTCGCTGAGGATGTCGCGGCTCATCGCGAATCCCTCGACACCCACCAGCGGTCGGTGAGGACTTGGTCGACGTTGGTCCCGTCGCTGCGCCGGTACGGCGCGCGGAGGTCGGAGTGAACGATCGGCATGGCAAACGATGATGGCACGTATGGCACGCCCCAGACATGCACCCGTTCGGCCGGTCCGGCGAAGGACAAGACCCCCTCGGTGAGTTCGATCTGTACGTCCACCTCGCCTGCTTGGCGATACCCGTGCGGGATCGCGGCGAGCGTCGAGTTGACCGGTTGGGTTGCGTGGAACTCGATGTCGAACGTGACCGGGACAACCGTGCCGTGGGCACGTCGCCAGGCCTCGGTCGGGTCGTCGAGCAGCACCCCGTGGCCTTCGTTACCAAGGCTCCACTGTTCGAACGATCGATCGCAGACATGGTCGGCCCACATCTGCGGCGGCTTGATCTCGAGTCCACCGCGCAGTTCGGTGCCGTCGAGTTCTTCGATGTAGAGGTACGGCTCGTCGTCGCGCACGAGCCCGGCCCAGTAGTCGAAACGGTTGCCGCGCAGCTCGAATCCGACGAACACGCCGACCTGCAGATCGGCCGACGCTCCCCACCACCACCAGGCCTCGACGGCGGCGTTCGGGTGGCGCCCTTCGTCGAGATCGCTGAACACCGTCATCGGTGAGATCCGCGACACGTCCGGACGGGTGTCGACGCTGGCACGAATTCGACACTACGTTGTCCCGGTGCGCTATTTGAGTCTCGATTGGATCGAAGCGGTCGCAGCCGAAGCGGCCGCCAGCATCGCTGTTGCCACGGCAGCGGCGTCGTGCCCGATCGGAGTCACCCAGGTCGTCACCGACGCCCCGGAAGGTACCGTGATCTATTCGCTCCAGACCCACGACGGATCGTTCACATTCTCGGCCGGTCAGGCGTTTCCAGAAGACGTGCGGTTCGAGCAGACGTGGGAGACAGCCGTCGGCGTCGCAACCGGCGCGGTCAACGCCCAGGAGGCGTTCATCCAGGGCCGCATCCTGCTGATCGGCGATCAACAGAAGTTGATGGACAGCCAACCGCTGTTCAGCGCGATGGGGCCCGTGTTCGACATGGTTCGCGACCGCACGGAGTACGCCTGATCCATGCCTGAGCTGCCCGAGGTCCAGGCCCACGCCGAACGGCTGACCGAACAGTTCGCGGGCCGAATCCTGCAGAAATTCGTGCCGCTCACGTTCACTGCGTTGAAGACCGCTGTGCCGCCGCCAAGCGATGCCTACGGGTTGCCGCTGCTGCAGGTGGGACGTCGTGGCAAGTACCTGTTGCTGCAGTTCGAACCGGTCACCCTCGTTGTCCACCTGATGCAGGGCGGTCGGCTGTTGGTCGACACCAAGCAGGCAGCCAAGCCACGCGGCGGCCAAGCTCGATGGGTGTTCGATCCACCCGAGGACTTCTCGCCCGACGCCGCGTTGCTGCTCACCGAGCAGGGCAGCGAGCGCCGAGCCGGGGTGTGGTGTGTACCCACAGCAACTGCTCTCGAGGAGTTGCCACTGAGCAAACTCGGCCCGGACGCGCTGTCGTTCGACACCGCCTCGCTGCAAGCTCGCTTCAAGGAACACTCGATGCGGCTGCACGGCTTTCTCCGCGACCAGCGAGCCATCGCCGGACTCGGCCGGATGCTGGCCAACGAGATCTGCCACCGGGCCAAGGTGTCGCCGTTCGCGAACACCGCCAAGATGCCCGAGGCCGATGTCGCTCGGGTCGTTGTTGCCATCCGCGATGCGATCCATGACGGACTCGACTACGAGCGCACCCGCACCGACATGAGTTCCTCCAAGGATCGACCCGGACGAGTGCATGGTCGGGTCGGCGAGGCGTGTCCCGAGTGTGGCGAGACGATTCGTTCGGTCAGTTACAGCAGCTACACCGTTGCCTACTGCCCCACCTGTCAGACGAGCGGCAAAGTGCTGGCCGACAACACCACCAGCAAGTTCCTGAAGTAGGGCGGCGGGCGGCGGTTCCCGAATCTGTAGCGCCGAGTGACCCGAATCTGTAGTGCAATAACGCCCGAATATGTAGTGTAGATGGCGTGATCGGCCCGTCGCACCCCGGTAGCTATACCCGTCGATGGGTGGACGATGAGCTCGATGAACTCATCGCCGACGGAGCGGCCGCGATTGTCGTCGAGGGCGCCAAGGCCGTTGGAAAGAGCACGACTGCCACCGCTCGAGTCGAGACTGTCTGGGCGCTCGACCAGCCTGCGGTCCGCGAGCTCGTCGCTGCCGACCCAGTTCGAGTTCTCGGCAGCGAATCGGTGCTCATCGACGACTGGCAACACGTTCCAGCAGTTTGGGATGCGGTGCGACGTGCGGTCGACAACGGCGCCAGCCCGGGCCAGATTCTACTCACCGGGTCGGCGACACCGATCGATCACGGAACCCACTCCGGCGCTGGCCGAATCATCACCCTCAGAATGCGCCCGATGACTCTCCCTGAACGCGGTGTGAGTGAACCGACGGTTTCGATTCGAGGCTTGCTCGCGGGCAGTCGCGATCCGGTGGGAGGAACGTCGAACGTCGACTTGTCGGTCTACGCCGACGAGATTCTGAGGTCGGGCTTTCCAGCCATCCGCGCTGGTGGCGACCGAGTTCGCCGAGCCCAACTTCGTGGCTACATCGACCGAGTCATCGATCGAGACATCGCCGACATGGTCGGCACACGTGTGCGCAACGTTGCGGCCCTGCGGCGCTGGCTGACCGCCTATGCCGCCGCCACGGCGACCACCGCGTCGTATGAACAGATCCGTGACGCTGCCACCAGCGGCGACGGCGACAAGCCAGCCCGGTCGACAACACAGCCGTACCGCGATGCGCTCGAAGCGCTGTTCATTCTCGAGCCGCTGGCAGCGTGGGAGCCGTCGAGGAATCCTCTTTCGGAGCTCACCCGGACTCCAAAGCACCATCTGGTCGATCCTGCGCTCGCAGCCTCGCTGCTTCGCGTCGACGCGGGGGCATTGCTCACCGACGACACCGGCCCCGCTCCGATTCCTCGGGACGGTTCGCTCTTCGGAGCACTCTTCGAATCTCTGGTCACTCAAACACTTCGGGTCGGAGCTCAGCGCGCCGAGAGTTCATGCGGACACCTTCGTACCCAACGCGGCGAACACGAGGTCGACGTGATCGTCGAGCGTGCTGACGGCCGGGTGATCGCGTTCGAATGCAAGCTCTCGGCTTCGGTCAACGACGCAGACGTGCGCCATCTGCACTGGCTGGCCGATCGAATCGGCTCCGACCTCCTTGACGCAGTGGTGGTCACCACGGGTCCGCAGGCGTACCGCCGACCGGACGGAATCGCCGTTGTACCACTTGCACTCCTCGGAGCCTGAACAACACCCCCAGCAAGTTCGTCTCGTGAACGACCGCGGCACGCCGACGCTCGGCTCGCCTACGCTGACCCGATGCCCGTTCACCTCCGTGCCGAACCGTCCGACTACGCCGAAGCCGTCCTCGTCCCCGGCGACCCACGCCGGGCGCGCTACATCGCCGAGACGTTCTTCGATCCGGGTGCTCGATGCGTCAACGAAGAGCGCGGAATGCTCGGCTTCACCGGCACGTTCAATGGCAAGCCGATCAGTGTGCAGTCGGTCGGGATGGGTGGACCCAGTGCAGCGATCTACTACACCGAGTTGTTCCAGCTCGGGGCGCAGCGCCTGGTTCGGGTCGGCACGGCCGGCGGCCTCGGGGCCGGAGTACGAATGGGCGACACGATCGTTGCCATCGGCGCAACCCCCGACGACCCCACCACGAGCATCCTCACCAACGGCGAACCTCACTGCCCGACGGGAACGTTCGAACTCGTTGCGCTCGCTGCGTCGCTCGCCAGAGCCCAAGGAATCCGTGTTCATGTCGGACCGGTCGTCACGAGTGCGGTCTTCTACGACTCACGCGAGGGGATGATGCAACGCTGGCGCGAGCGCGGCCACCTCGGTGTCGAGATGGAAGTGTCGACGCTGTACACGCTCGCCGCGATCCACCAGCGCGAAGCCGTTGCCTTGTGCACGGTCAGCGACATGATCGGCGACGACAACTCGAGCGAGCGGATCAGCGACGACGAACTCAAGGCCGGAGTCGATCAGATGATGCGCATCGCCTGCGAGGTCGCCATCAGCTGACTCGACCGGTTGGCAACGGCTACGTTCGACATTCGTGCACGATCGCCATGTCATCACCGAAAAGCGGCTCGAACGGTTCCTGAGCGAACGCATCCGGCCGGCCCGCTATGGCGCATCGGCGCCGTTCACCGTCACGGCCTACGCCGTTGCCGGTGAACCGATCTCGTTCAACGAGGTCATGTTGGCAATGGTGGACGGACAGTTCGAGCCGTTCCCCATCGGGTCGCCGTACGGCAAGGCGTGGAGTACCACGTGGTTCCATTGCTCCGGCCGGGTGCCCGACGAATGGGCGGGCTCGACGGTGGAGGCCAGGATCGACCTCGGCTTCGGACTCGCTCCCGGCTTCCAGTCAGAAGGCTTGGTATGGGGCCCGGTTGGCCCGCTGCGAGCACTCAATCCGCTCAACCACTCGATCCCGCTGCTGATCAGCGCCCGCGGTGGCGAGGAGTTCGAGTTTCTCGTCGAGGCCGCGGCCAATCCGATGATCGGTGGTCCGGTGTACCGTCCGACCCCGCTCGGCGATCAGGCCACGCTGCCCGAGACGCTGCTGTATGCGCTGAAGCGGGCCGAGTTGACGGTCTTCGAACCCGAGGTCGCAGCACTCGTCCACGATCTCGACATCCTCGGCGATCTGATCCGTGAGTTGCCGCTGAACCAGCCTCGGCGGCCGCAGATCACGGTCGCGATCGGGCGAGCCCTCGACGCGCTCGACTACGACGACGTCGCAGGTACGGCACCGCAGGGACGGGCCGAACTGGCCGAGATGCTGGCCCGGCCGGCCGTACCCAGCGCTCATCACGTGTCCGCGATCGGCCATGCCCACATCGACACGGCTTGGTTGTGGCCGCTGCGTGAGACCGTTCGCAAATGTGCGCGCACCTTCAGCAATGCGCTCGACCTGATGACTCGCGAGCCGGAGCTGAAGTTCGTCTGCAGCCAGGCTCAACAGCACGAATGGATGCGCGAGCACTTTCCGTCGATCTTCGCCGGAATGCAGGCCCAGGCCGGCCAGGGGCGGTTCATCCCTGTCGGCGGGATGTGGGTCGAGGCCGACATGAACCTGCCGTCCGGTGAGTCGCTGGCCCGCCAGTTCCTGCACGGTCAGGGGTTCTTCGAGGAGCACTACGGCACGACATGTGACGAGGTGTGGATCCCCGACGTGTTCGGATATCCGGCCAGCGCGCCGCAGATCTTCCGGCTCGGCGGAGCGTCGTACTTCCTGACCCAGAAGTTGAGCTGGAACAAGCAGAACCGGATGCCCCACCACTCGTTCTGGTGGCAGGGTCTCGACGGCACCCAGATGTTCACCCACTTCCCGCCGGTCGACACCTACAACGTGTCGATGAAACCGTTCGAGATGGCCCACGCCGAACGCAACTACGCCGACCACGGCGGCGGCACGATGTCGATGGCACCGTTCGGATTCGGCAACGGAGGCGGCGGCCCGACACGCGAGATGATGGAGCGCTACAAACGGATGCGCAACCTCGAAGGCCTGCCGACGATCAGCATCGAGTCGCCGGCCGACTTCTTCGCGGCAGCTGTGGACGACTACCCGGACGCGCCGACGTGGGTCGGCGAGCTGTACTTCGAGATGCACCGCGGTACGTATACGTCACAGGCCAAGACCAAGCTCGGCAACCGTCGCAGCGAAGTACTGCTCGGCGAGGTCGAACTGTGGTCCACCTTGGCGAGCACCACTGCCGAGATGCCGTATCCCGCGGATGAACTCCGCCGGATCTGGCGCGAGGTCCTGACGTTGCAGTTCCACGACATCATCCCAGGCTCGTCGATCGCGTGGGTCCACGATGATGCCGAAGCCATCTACGCCAGGGTCGGACAGTCGTTGCAATCGCTGCGCAGCCGGTCGCTGGCGGCGCTCACCGGTTCGGTCGGAGGCAGCGTGATGCTCGCCAACTCTGCGCCACATGCCCGCGCCGAGGTCATGTGTCTGCCGCCCTCGCTCGCGTCGGCGATGTCGGATGCCGCTGACGGACTGACCCAGACACTCGGCGATGGCACGGTTGCGCTGTACGCCGACCTCGCCGCGATGTCGGTCACTGGCATCGACGTCGGGAGCCTCGTTGCAGCGCCCGATGTGATCACCGCCGAGCTCGACGATGGCATGATCCACGTCGAGAACGGCCTGATCGATGTGCTCATCGACAGCGACGGATTGATCACGTCCATCTACGACAAGCGTGCGGACCGCGAGGTGATCACCGATGGTCAGCGGGCCAATGTGTTGGAGCTGTCCACCGATCACCCGATCGAATACGACGCATGGGATCTCGACGAGTACTACGCCAACAACACCGTCGATCTCACCGACGCCGACTCGGTCGAGATCATCGACGCAGGCCCGATGGTGGTTTCGGTACGAGTCCAGCGATCGTTCGGTGCGTCACAGATCACCCAGACCATCGTGGTCCGCGCCGGATCGGCTCGGCTCGATGTCATCAACAACGTGTCCTGGTACGAGGACGAAAAGGTCCTCAAGGTCGCGTTCCCGGTGGACGTCCACGCCGATGTCGCCAACTGCGAGATCCAGTTCGGTCACGTCCCGCGCCCGACCCATGCCAGCACCAACTGGGATGCAGCCAAGTTCGAGATCTGCGCCCACCGTTGGATCGACGTGTCCGAGCACGGCTACGGCGTGGCGCTGCTCAACGACTGCAAGTACGGCCACGACGTACACCGCGGCGCGCTGCGACTGACGCTGCTGCGAGCTTCCAACTTCCCTGACCCGGATGCCGACCGTGGCGAGCAGCGATTCACGTATTCGCTGCTCCCCCACCTCGGCGGATTGGTGGAGGGCGAAGTCATCGCCGAAGGTATTCGGCTCAACCAGCCGGTCATCGCGATCGCTGGATCGGGTCGCAGCGTTCTGGCTCCCGTCGTCGCTGTCGAGAGTTCGGATCCCGGGGTCGTCGTCAGCGCGGTCAAGTTGGCCGAGGACGGTAGCGGCGACGTGATCGTGCGCTGCTACGAGTCGACCGGTGGTCGGCGGGTGGCGCTGCTGGCGTCTGCGTTCGTCACGACCGATGTGATCGTCACCGACTTCCTCGAACGTGCGCTCCCGGACGAACAGGGTGCAGCCGTGGTCGACGATCGTGGGGTGCAGGTCGTGCTGCGCCCGTTCCAGATCCTCACCATTCGACTCGCTCCCGCAACCTGACGGTTTGCGCTGCGGAGGCGGCCGTTAGGGTGTTGGCCGCTTTCACCACCGATCGGATCGTCGTCCAATGCTCCACTTCCCCCGACTTGTTGCTGCCATTGGCGCGACTCTGCTGATCACCGTCGCTGCGTCATGCAGCTCAGACTCCGCCTCGTCCAACACGACGCCGTCCACCACGTCGGTCACCGCGACCGTCGCAACCGCTGCCACCGCACCCGCAGCCGGTGGGTTCGACGACCGGACCGACATCGTCAACTACATGCTCACCAGCGCAACGAGCAGCGGTGTCGAAGTCGACAGTCAATGTCTGCTCGATGTCGTCGCCCAGCTCAGCGATGCAGACGCACAGATCCTCGGCGAAGGTGCCCGAGCCGGCACGCTCGACGGAGCCGGCCTGTCCGCCGAGGGACAAGCACTCGGCCAGGACGCCCTCG
>JBDSDH010000300.1:0-14348 GCA_039920665.1 Ilumatobacteraceae bacterium | reverse complement strand
CTTCCGGTCTTGCCGCCCGGCGCGGGAGTGGTGGCGATCGTCGTGTCGCCGCCGGCTGCGGGGGTCGAGCCGGGCGAGGTGCTCGGCGTCGTGCCAGGACCCGAGGAACCGGTGCCCGCGGAATCTGCCGTGTCATCGCTGCCACCACAAGCAGCCAGTGGTCCGACGAAGACGGCCGCTGCGCCAAAGGCGCCGGCGAGCTTCAACAGTTGGCGTCGCGATGTGGCGGGATTGAACTCGGTCATTGGGGTACCTCCAAGGGTGGCTGAATAGAAAGCGCTGCACGTCACGAAAGAGTGGACATCGGACGTCCGATGTCATATGTTTACCAAATGATTGGACTAGCGTCAAGGGCACGTACGTGGGAGGTACAGCAATGGCAGAACCGGAGACGACCAGCTCAGGTCAAGTTGGTCGACGGCGGGAGACGACCGACGCCCTCAAGGAGCTGATCCTCACCCGCGGATTACGTCCCGGGGATCCACTCCCGACCGAGGTCGAGCTCGTCAAAATGCTCGACGTTTCACGTTCGAACCTGCGCGAGGCCGTCCGCCAGTTGGTGGCGATCGACATTCTCGAGGTGCGTCACGGCACCGGCACCTTCATTGGTCAGATGTCGCTTCGCCCCTTGGTCAACGGCTTGACCTTCAAGGGCGAACTGATACCGGGCGATGACTTCGATGCCCTCCGCCAGGTGATCGAGGTACGCATGGCACTCGACTTGGGCTTGGCACCAGGAATCGTCGATCGGCTGCGCGGAAACGCAGCGCGCGAACTCAGCGAGCTCTGTGACCAGATGGCAGACGGCGCCCGGCGCGGACAACCTTTCGCTGACGTCGACAGGTCGTTCCACCTCGCGCTCGTCGAGTGGCCGAACAACGAATTGTGCGGGCAACTCGTCGGGGCGTTCTGGGATGTGCACACCGTTGTCGCCCCACGACTGGGGGTTCCGACGGGGCGGGACCTGACCGACACCGCGCTGGCCCACAAGGCAATGCTCGACGCGGCAATCGCCGGAGATCTCGACCTATACCGAGCCGCAGTGCACGAGCACTACGCGCCGGTGCTTCGGGTCCTCGAACGGTCGACGATCGTCGCAAAGAGCTGAGGGTCCGCGATGGAAGTCGTCATCTGTCCAAACGCAGAACGAGCCGGTGAGCTGGCCGCCGCAAAGGTCGCCTGCATCATCCGCACAGTCGGCATGAACGCCGTGCTCGGAGTCGCGACCGGGTCATCGCCGTTGGCGCTCTACGGTGCCCTGGCACGGATGGTCGCGTCGGGCGACCTCGACCTCCGCCACACCTCGGCTTTTGCGCTCGATGAATACGTCGGCCTGCCGCGCAGCCACCCTCAGTCGTACGCGGCGGTGATCCACGCCACGGTCACCGTGCCGCTCGGTCTCGACCCGACCCGGGTCCACACTCCGGCGGGTTCCGCTGACGACATCGAGGAGGCAGCAGCCGCATACGAGCAAGCGATCCGCGACATCGGAGGGATCGACGTCCAGATCCTGGGCGTGGGTGCCAACGGCCACATCGGGTTCAACGAGCCGACCTCGTCGCTTGCATCGCGAACGAGGATCAAGACGCTCACGGCAACGACCCGCTCCGCCAACGCTCGCTTCTTCGACGCCCCCGAGGAGGTGCCGACTCACTGTCTCACCCAGGGCCTTGGAACGATCATGGACGCACGCGAGGTCGTCGTCGTTGCTCAAGGCGTGGAGAAGGCCGCAGCGATCGCGGCCGTCGTCGAGGGCCCCGTGACAGCAATGTGTCCCGGCTCCGTACTCCAATTCCATCCGCGGGCCACGATCATCATCGACGAAGCAGCAGCGTCACAGCTTGCTCTGACGGACTACTACCGCACGACGTTCGAGCAGAAGCCGCCCTGGCAGCGGTTCCAGGATCGCTCGTGACCATCATCCGCGCACGCCGGTTGTTCACGGGCGCCGAAGAGTTCACGCCGGGCGAACTCGAGTTCGTCGACGACCGCATCATCGGTGTCGGCGTCCCAGGAAACCGACGCCCCGATATCCAGGTCGACACGTTGGTGCCCGGGTTCGTCGACGTCCACAACCACGGTGGTGGAGGCGTGAACTTCAGCGACAACCCCGTCGCGGCGGTCGCCGGCCATCGTCGGCATGGGAGCACCACGATCATCGCATCGCTCGTTTCCCAACCGATCGACGTGCTCGAAACGCATGTGCGGAAGTTGGCACCGTTCGTCACCGATGGCGTGTTGGCTGGGATTCACCTCGAAGGA
Organism: Ilumatobacteraceae bacterium; assembly: GCA_039920665.1. Taxonomy (GTDB): domain Bacteria; phylum Actinomycetota; class Acidimicrobiia; order Acidimicrobiales; family Ilumatobacteraceae; genus WLMZ01. The sequence continues at coordinate 12,086 of JBDSDH010000300.1, read as the reverse complement.
CCCTGGCTCTCGCCCGGCTACAAGGGCGCCCATCCCGAGGACGCGCTGTGCGACCCGACACTCGTCGATGTCGACCGGCTTCTCGACGCCGGTCAGGGCACAGTGCGGATGGTCACGCTGGCGCCGGAGCGACCCGGCGCGATGGCCGCCATCCGCCGCATCGTGGAGCGCGGAGCGGTGGCTGCGCTCGGCCACTCGGCCGCCGATTTCACGACCGCTCGCGAAGCGATCGCCGCCGGTGTCACCGGTGCGACGCATCTGTTCAACGCGATGCCACCGATGCACCATCGAACGCCGGGGCCGGTTCTTGCCCTGCTCGACGACGAACGCGTGTGGCTCGAACTGATCGTCGATGGTGTCCATCTCGACCCGGCGCTCGCGGCGTGGGTCGCTCGAACCTGTCCCGACCGGTCGGTGCTCATCACCGACGCGATGGCCGCATCGTGCTGCGGAGATGGACGATACGCGCTCGGCAATCTTGCTGTCGACGTTCATGACGGCGTCGCTCGAGTCAGCGGTACCGACACCATCGCCGGGAGCACGATCACCCTCGACGCTGCGGTCCGGAACTGTGTTCGAGCAGGAGTGCCGTGGCATCAGGCGATCCGCTCGGCAACGATTCTGCCGGCACGGTTCGTCGGCCTGGACGACGTCGGGATACTCGCAGTTGGGCTTCGCGCCGACGCTGTCGTACTCACCGACATGTGCACTGTCGAGCGTGTCCTCTTCCGAGGCGAGTGGGTCAACGCTGACAACCGAACTCGAACTCGGTAGACCGACCGACCGAATGTGCGAAAGACCGATCGAGGAGATGAAGGACCAATCCCATCACCACCAAGACGACGCCGCGACATCAGGTCCGGACGAGCGAGTGGTCGTTGATGTCTGCCAAGCTGCCTCGGTGACGAACGCAGCGGGCGAGGCCGAGATCAAACACCAAGGACCGCTGTCAGGCGTGAAAGTGCTCGACCTCTCGATCGCGCTGACCGGCCCGTACGCCGTGGCTCTGCTCGCCGATCAAGGTGCCGAGGTGATCAAGGTCGAGCGACCCGGTATCGGCGACATCGCCCGCTGGGTCGGTGTGTCGGTCAACGGGATGAGCGCGTTCTATCTCGCTTGCAATCGCGGCAAGCGATGCATCGCTGTCGACATCGGCACCGAGGCAGGTCGCGACATCGTCCTCCAACTCGCTCGCGACGTCGACGTCATCGTCCAGAACTTCCGTCCAGGAGTCGTCGACCGGCTCGGCATCGGCTACGAGGCGGTTCGAGCCATCAACCCGTCCGTCGTCTACTGCTCGATCTCGGGCTACGGCAGCACTGGTCCGTACCGTGACCGCAGTGCCTACGACACCTCGATCCAGGCGTATGCGGGTTTTGCCGCGAATCAGGCCGAACCCGATGGCCCTCCTCAGTTCCTGCACCAGAACGCAGCGGACAAGATCAGTGGGCTCTACTCCAGCCAAGCAATCACCGCAGCGCTGTATGCCGTGGCCCGCGGTCGCGGCGGACAACACATCGAACTGGCGATGGCCGACGCGTGCGTCTCGTTCCTGTGGACCGAATCGGCCGGCAACGAGGTACTGCTCGACTCCGACGGATCGATGCCATCGAGTTTCAATGCAGGGTTCCGTCCCATGTGCTTCGCCGACGGCTGGGGCATCGTCGTGCCGACGACCGACGCCGACTTCGCCGGCATGTGCCGCGCCCTCGGCGTCGGCGGGATGGACGACCCGCGAGTCGCCACCATCGGCGAACGTCGCAAGCACCGCAGCCTCGTCGAACCGATCATGGACATGTGCTACGCAATGGCAGCGAACCTCACCCAGAAGGACGCGATCGCACGTTTCGAGGCCGAGCGAGTGCCGTTCGCGATGGTGCTGTCCGCCGCCGAGATCGTCGACGACCCACACGCCGCTGCAATCGGAATGTTCACTGAATTCGAACATCCGATCGCCGGACCGGTGCGTCTCCCCCGCCATCCAACAAGGTTCGCCGAGACGCCCGCCGTCCTTGCCGGCCCCGCACCGGGGCTCGGCCAGCACACCGACGAGGTCCTGATCGAGCTCGGACTCGGCGACCAGATCACTGCGCTGCGCGACGCCAGCGTTGTCGCCTGACCCTGCGCCACACCGCAGCAGTTCGATTCGCTCGTGTCAGGACTGCCACTGCGCGCCGACCGCTCCGACGAAGGTCCAGACGTTGTCGGCGCCGATCTCGAACGACTGGCCGCCTCCGATGGCGCACCCGGGACCGCAGCGGAGATCCGAGACGACGGTCGCCGTCTCGCGGTCGATCACCGGTTCGGCCAGCGTGAGCAGTGCCGGCAGCGGCTGCTCGTCCCATGTCGCGACCGGCTCGGTTGCAACCTCGGCTGCGGTGCTCACCCACTGCACGGTGATCGGCCCGAGCGCGATCTCGATCGCTCGACGGACTTGGTCGGGAACCGGAACCGCCCCAGGAATTGGATCGAGGATGCCGTCATCGTCCACCACTGCGTAAGTGTCGAGGACCGCAACCGACCAAAAGACGTTTGGCGTGCCCGACCCGTTGCCCATCCGAACCCGCTGATTCGCCGCAACCGCCACCAACGAAGCCACAGCACGGGTGACGCCGATGGGCTCCGATGCCGCAGTCCGCAGGATCAGTCCCGAATCATCCGTGTCGGTCGGGAACAACTTGAGCCGGCCATCGTCAATTCCCCACGACAGCGGATGGCCGAGGAGCTCGACGAATTGCCGTTCGACATCTGTCGCCCCCTCGCCACATTCACCCATCGGTTCGAGCTGCAGATCACCGACGGCGAGCGTGGTCCCCAACGAGGGATCGGAAGCGAATTCGACGAGCGCTGATCCGTGACCACAGACGGTTTCGATTTCTGCTGTCGGACCGTCCGGAAACCGGATTTTCACACGGAGATCTTCAGGTATCGGCTGGAGCGCCCCGACCGTGATGAAGCTTTCGGCCAGCCATTCGCCGTCGAGTTGCTCGGGCACGTCCGTCATGATCGGGGTCATCGCCTCGGTGGCGCCGGTCGAGTCGGTGGTGCCGGCTGGATTGGTGGTACCGGTCGTGTCGGCGGGACGCGGCGAAGCGCTGGCCGCGGTGCTGGAGCGACCGCACCCGGACATCAGGGATGCCGTCAGCAGAATCAGTGATGCAGCCGCAATGCTCGAGTGTCGACGAGGGGGGAGAATGGATGTCATGATCGCAGTGGACCACGGACTCTCGACGGCGCCATGAGTACCCAGTGCTCATTCCGACCGGAGCCCTGTTCGAATGATTCCACGCTGAGAATCGACGGTCTACTACGAAAGGAGCAACGTTTGAGCAAGGAAATGACGTCACTGGTCAGTCATCTCATCGAGACCATCGACAACGGCCAGTTCGGACTCGCCGAGGCGGCAATGCGTCTCGGGGAACGAGGTCACCCGGAGATGGCTGCGACGTTCGCGCAACTTGGTCGTGAACGCGAGAGCTTTGGCGAGCAATTGCGCGTCCTCAACAGCGAGGCCGATCAAGACGCGAACGACGCGGGCACGGCACCAGGCCGCATTCACCGTGGATGGATCGCAATTTCTGATGCAATCACCGGCGACAGCCCCGTCGCTGTTCTGAAAAACATTGTCGAGGGCGAGGCTCATGCCATCACCGAATACGAAGACGCTCTCGAGGCTGAGCTCTCGTCGGATGTGCGACCGGTCGTCGAGTTGCAACTCGTCGCCGTCAAGGCGTCCCACAAGCTTGCAGCTGCGCTCCTCGCCCAGAGCCAGGTGACGAAACGTCCCTGATCTGCGTCGGTTGGCCTGACCATGCCACGACCTTGGCATTGTTCAGCGAGCCGCCCTCACCGTTGAACCTCGGGCCTCGGAACGAGCCCGGATCAACGGTGAGGCCGCAGACGCCGGACCTGGATCACCAATAGTGCGCTCGTCCGCCCACCTGGCGGCCGCTACGGCCCAAGACGAGAAGAACCAATCCAATGATCAAGAGGACGATTCCAATGGTCCACAGGATCGGTATGGAGAGCAAGAAACCGAGCAACATGAGAACAACTCCAAGGATAATCATGCCAACGATATGCCCATCTTTCTCGGCTCTCAACCCCAACATCAGCACATTTTGATCGAACTGGCTCACCGATGATGTGAGTTGATCGTGTCGGCCGCAGGAGACGTGTGCAGAACGAACGAGCCCGATCCGCAATCAGGTCGGACGTGTGCTCGGAGGTTCCTGTGGCGCCGATCCCGACGACGCCGGTTGTCGTCGAGTCGCGATCGCCACACTGCCATCGGCGAGCAAGACCGTTCCGAGCCAGATCGGCACGATTTGGCCCGCTGCGAACACGAGCCCCAAGAGAATGAGCAATAACCGGGTTGATCGGGCGCTGTCGGCCAGGTCCTTGCGCGAGGAATCGGCCAGACGTTCTGCCTCGAGTGCCGTTGCGGAATAGCGCTGGAGAAGAATCGAGACCGACCCGAGTTGGGTTTCGAGTTCGGCGATATTTGCCCCGAGCGCCGCGACATCGGCCGAGATCGCGCCTGTCGAACCGCTGAGATCGGTGAAGTCGCCGCTCAGCGTGCGCAGTTGTTCAGGCAGCGGTCCAATCGCGGTCGATAGTTCTCCGATGGCCTCATCGAAGGGTTGGACCGGGTCGTAGTTCGGTCCGAACGGAGCCTTTTCGAGTACCCGCAGTGCGTCGTCGATGGTGCTGGCAATGCTTTCGATGGTGGGAAGCACATCGTTGACCGCGTCGAGCGCATCGGGGAGCGATCCGCCCAGGAAATCGCTCGTGTCGTCGAGCGCTGTGGACGTACCGTCGATCGATTCCTCGACCGTGGTCAACGTCGCTTTGATTCCGGTCATGCCGTCGCGGATTGTGGTGACGATCGAGTCGGTCACCGCAATCGAATCGGTGACCGATGCGAGCGCTTCGCTGGTCAACAACAGGCTGTCATCGACGCTGGTCTGAACCTGGCGGATCAAGCCCTGCCCCACGATCACGGCGGTCATGCTGATGAAGATGCCAGCCACACCGATGCCGATCATCCATGTACCGATGGTGCGACGAGAGATGCGCCAGCGCTGTGAACGGCTCATCGGGCCACTGCCATCCGTCGACGGGTGCCGAACAGTGCAATGAGGAACATGGCGCAACCGTAGAGCGCCAGCCCCGCAATCGCCTGCGCATCGGGCGACACGCCTCGGAGCATGACGTCTCGCAGGAGGCGCATCCCGTAGGTGACCGGCAGCAGCCAGCCGACCCATCGGGCGACTCCCTCCATCTGCCCGATCGACAGGAAGAAGCCGCTGAAGAAGAGGCTCGCCAGCAGCAGGATCATCGTGTACTGCACAGCCTGAGCATCAGTTGCCGAGGCCAGAGAAATCACGAATCCGAGTCCGATCGATGCGAACAAACTCAGCCCCATCACGATCGCAACATCGCCGACACCCGCCGCGATTGGGACGTCGAGCAACGAGACCACCAGCGCCGTGAGCGCAGCGCCGATCGCACCGCCGATGAGCAGATATGCGAGGTACTTACCGATCAAGGTTTCCGCAGCGTTGACCGGAGCGACCCGGAAGACGTCGATGATCCCGAGCTGCTTTTCGCGAACGAACGACAGCGCACCGAACGCGACGCCGAACTGCTGGAGCATGAGCACGACAGCCGCAGGGGCGTACCAGTCGGTCACATTGTCAACATTGTCGACGGCCAACGACACTTCGCTTCGAAACGGTCGAACGATGACAGCAGGGTCGACGGTCGCGAATTCGTCCTGCGATTGTTGGATCGTGTCGATCAACTGGCGGATCTCGGCGACTTGCGCCTTCGACTTCTCTGCCGGGGCATCGGCGTCGAACGTCGTGATCAGCTCGTCCAGCGTGCTCGCCGAATCAGCCAGGTTCGACACAGCATCATCATCGACCCCACCGGCAGCGAGTTGACGGGACAGTGCCGAAGTGGTCCGAGCCGACAGCGTCACGTCACCCACCGCATCGCGGAGGCGGCCGAATGCCTGGTCCACTGCCGCCGCGTCACCAGCATCGAGTGCGACATCGATCGAGTCTGCGGCTGCAGCCACGTTGGCGATCGCATCGGCCGCCGGCGCGACCAGATCCTGACCACCGGCCACGATCGTGGCAAGCACCTGCCCGTTAATCTGGTCGACCGCGAGCCGCGACGCGAACGAGATTGCTGTCCTTTCGATTGGGTCGAGACGAGTGTGGATCACGGTGATCGGTGCCCGCTCGCCGGCGAATACCGAGGCAAGCGGATCGTCCGGGAACGTGACGATCAGGTCGATTTTCCCCGCCAACAGTTGATTGCGAGCATCGCCGAGGTCCGAGCTGACGCCGCGGTAATCCACGAATGTCGATACCTCGTCGGCGTATTGATCGATTTGGCCGTTCAACGGACTGTCGGCCGGAACGACAAAAAGAGTCCGGAATGGGTCGGGCGTGTCGCGATAGCCAATGCCAAAGATCGCCATGATCAGAAATGGGCCGATCACGAGGGTCAACAGCAGACGTGGTTGATGGAGTACATCGACCGCTTCCTTCTTCAAGAACGTGGCGATCTGCAACGGGCTCCGGATACGGCTCGTCTTCATGCCGCCGCCAATGTCTCGGGGTCGGTGTTTGCTTCGATGATCCGGACGAACATGGCGTCGAACGAGGGCTCAGCCGGAGAAATTTCGGTGATCGCAATCTCGGAAGCGGCAAAGAACTGTTGCAGGTGGTTGATGTCAGTGGCCTCGTCGTCGACGACGACGGCGAGCCCCTCGTCGGAACGGCTCGCCTCGCGCACATACGGCGCCTCTCGCAATCGGACCAGGTCGGCGCGAGAAATCCAGTCGTTCTCGACCCCGACCGAGACGAGATCGCCGCCGTAAGCAAACCTGCCAAGAGAATCCGGAGGTTGCACGGTGATCAACCTGCCTGCCGACATCACGGCGACCAAGTCGCACGACACCGCTTCACCGACGTACTGAGTCGGGATCATCAGCGTGGCGCCCTGCTCGCGCAGCGATCGGAAATGGGTCCAGAACCTATCGCGCAGAATTGGGTCCACGCCGGCCGTTGGTTCATCCAAATAGAGAAGTTCGGGCCGATGGACAAGCGTTGCCGCGAGCGTCAATCGACGTTGCATCCCTCCGCTGCAATCTGCGAGCCGCTTGTGGCGATGAGGGCCGAGATCGACAAGATCCAGCAGCTTCTCCAGATGCTCCCGGCGGCCCCACGCAGAAATTCCATAGACCGATGCGATGAAGTTGAGGTTTCCCCACACCGTCAGATTCGGGTACAACACGGGCAGTTGTGGCATGTAGCCGAATCGACGACGATGGTGTGTTTCGAATTTCGTTGGGTCTGCACCGAACACACGAACTTCCCCAGAGGTCGGACGCGCGATTCCTGTCAACATCCTGACCAGCGTGGTCTTGCCACATCCACTCGGGCCGATCACCCCCACAATGACCCCGGCGTCGACCGAAAGGTCCAGGTCGGAAATCGCTTCCTGGTCATCGAAGACCTTCGTCAGTTGGCGTGCCGAAATCACCGGCTCGACGCCGTGGTCCAACTGCTTGTCCACTACCGCTTCCACCACGGTGCCCCTCCCTTGAAGCCGCCCTCGGCAGCATGGGCGGAACCGTTACCCGGGAGATTTCGAGCGTAAACAAGGTCCACCAGCGGACCGAGCCTCGTCGACGATGGCCGACTGACGGCCGGCCATCGTCGGGTGTCGTAGATTCCGACAGTTGGCTGTATCGGTCAGCCCTGGCCGCGTGCGACAACTCCCGTTTCGTAGGCGAGGACGACGAGTTGCGCCCGGTCGCGTGCGGCGAACTTCATCAGCAGGTGGCTGACGTGAGTCTTGGCCGTGGCATGACTCATGAACAGTTGCTCGGCGAGTTCGCTGTTGGAAAGCCCTCTGGCGACGGCTGCGAGCACTTCCCGTTCGCGTGGAGTGAGTTGGTCGAGCCGTTCGTCGTGAACGGGAGCGACAGGTCGCTTGACGAAGTCCTCGATCAAGCGGCGGGTGATACTCGGCGCGAGCAGTGCTTCCCCGCCGGCAATGACGCGGACTGCTGCGAGCAAATCGTTCGGCAGCGTGTCTTTGAGGATGAAGCCGGATGCGCCCGCACACAGCGCCTCATGCACATATGCATCGAGATCGAATGTCGTCAGGACCAGGACCCGAACCGCCGTCAGGGATGGGTCGGCAGTGATCAGCCGGGTGGCTTCGAGGCCATCCATCTCGGGCATCCGGATGTCCATCAAGATCACGTCTGGGCGTTCGGCTCGGGCGACCTTCACGGCCTCGAACCCGTTGGCCGCCTCGCCGACGACCTCGATGTCACGCTCGGATCGAAGGAGTGCGAGGAACCCGCTGCGAACGAGCGCCTGATCATCGGCGACGACGACACGGATCGGTTGGTTCATCATGCTGATGCCTGACTGTGAGTTTCGGCAATTGCGGGTGCCGGGGCATGTGGGGCCGTTTCGCCGTCGGCGTGCAGGCGTTTGAGGACCCGGCGAAGCTCGCCGAGCGCGTCGCGGCTGGTGGTCGAGATCACTTCGAGCAACTCGCGTGCTGCAGCGGGATCAGTGCGGGTGAGCTCGTATCCGGAGTTCGCCGCAGTGGAGATGGAATCGATCGAACGGCTGATGACACGATCGAGTTCTTCCGCAACGCCGAGGCGCTCTGTGGTGGCTGCCAATCGGGAGCGGCGCGATTCGTCGATGCCTTCGGCGTGGTGCTCTGCGATTCGGGCATCGCGACCATCGCGTTCACGCCGGACGACGTATCCGGTGAGCGCCGCAGCGGCCGCGACCGTCCCGGTCCAGATCGCTCCGGTCCCGGTGAGGTCGGGCGGATTCGACCAGTCAACGACCCCCATCACAATGGGGATGCCGAGCATCGCTGCGACGAAGCGTGCGGTCGTCGCATAGCTGCCGACAGAGTAGAAACCGACGATCCAGACGAACACGACCACTCCGGATTCATAGTCACCGACCGTCACCGCAGCTGCCAGCACGCTCACGAACAGCAGCGACGTCGCCGGACAACGTCGCCGACCAGCCAGCGCCAAGCAGCACCCGATCTTGAGCGCCCACGCCAATCCGTCTGCCGCTGCGAAGCCGACGGTGCCGTTGGCGACACCGTCGGTGGATCGTCCGGCGATCAGTTCGCGAGCGGCAAAGCCCGCGAACGTCAGCGCGAGACCGATGTCCCAGACGAGCATCGGGATCCGACGGCGGCCCGGGTTGGAATCGACGCTTTGATCGGGCTGTGCGTCTGCATCCGGTGTGCGCTCATCGAGAACGGCGACAGCGTCGCCCGATGGACGCAACACAGCATGGACCCGGAATCCGCCGCCGGCTCGCGGCCCGGCATCCAGCGCTCCGCCGTACATCTGGGCGCGCTCGCTCATACCCACCAGCCCGCGGCCGGTGCCCGAACGTTCGGGTTCGGCCGAAGCCGACGTGCCGCTCCCGTCATCTTCGACATCGATCTCGACCTCCGCCGCCGACACTCGGACACGAACGCGTGCAGTCGCCGGACCAGCGTGGCGGACCACATTGGTCAGCGCTTCTTGAACGATGCGATATGCAGCGAGCGAAACACCCGATGCGACGCCATCCACGTTCCCGTCGACGACGAGTTCGATCGCCACACCCGTGTCGGCCACCTGGGCGCACAGGGCGTCGATGTTCGCGAGTACCGGAGGCGGCTCGGTCGTCGTGGAATCTCCATCACGAAGCAACACGATCAACCGGCCCAGTTCGAGCGTTGCTGCACTGCTCGTCGCTCGAATCGCGTCGAGCGCGCGAGCAGCCTCGTCCGGTTCGCGATCGATGAGGTGCGCTCCGATACCGGCGCGGACCGCAATCACGCTCAGCGAGTGAGCGACCACATCGTGCAGTTCTTGCGCCACTCGCTGACGGTCTTCAGCAGCGTCCAGGTTCGCAACGTCGATTGCTGCCCGGGCACGTCGTCGGGCGGCTGCCGCCTCATCGTCCTGGCGGCGCCTCCGTCCACGGATCAGACGCCCCAGCGCGAATGCAGCGGCCGCTCCGACGAGACCGGTGGTCGGATCGTTGTCGAGCACGAAACGGCTGACGACGACGAGCCCCACCAACATCACTATGGCCGCAGACGCCCGTCGAAGAGGTAGCGACTCCGCAGCGCTGTAGAGCCCGATCAGCATCACGAGATATCCGACGTTGTCACTGGCGCCGCCGAGCCCGACGACGACCAGCAACGCAACCGCAACCGCAAAGCACTGCAGCGGCCACCTTCGACGACCGATCAGCGTCAAGCACGCTCCGATGGTCGCAACCCATGTCACGACGGCCCAGCCAGGGCCTGTGTTGGGGTGGGTCTGGTCCGCGTCGACACCAATTGCCAGGAAGATGATTGCTGTCGTGACCATCGCGGCAGCCAATGCGTAGTCCGCGCGATGCGCTCGCACATCGCGTTGAACGGCACGAGCGATCTGCACCGGACGAACGTAACCGTCTCCGTCGAGCGGCGCATCAGCCCACAGGATGACTTCACAACCCATCGCCAGCACGATGTCACCCGCAGATTGTGTCTTGGACGATCAGATCGAACTGCGGACCAGCCGCTGGATCGGATGAGAGGTCGTCGTCGAGCGTGATCGAGTTGGCGAGGATGACAACTTGGCGGCCGCCTTCCAGCACGAGCGACCGGGTCGAGTAGCCGGCATAGCCACCGTCGTGTCCATACGCGATGCCACAGGGCAGCGTCCACGCCATCAGACCCAAGCCGTATAGCGGCTCGGCGTCGGCGGCGGGCAGCATCTCAGCCAGGGTCGCCGCCGAGAGCAGGTCACCAGAGATGAGCGCCGAGTAGAACGTCGTTGCGTCAGCGGCGTCGGAGACGATGTTGCCGGCGCCCCATGGGAACGGATACACGCCAGTCACGTCGAGCGGCGCATCGCCGCCCAGCAGGTAGCCGTGGGCCATGTTCGGATCGAGCTTCGTCGAATCAGCGAACGTGGTGTGCTCGAGCTCGAGCGTGTCGAAGATCCGCGTCTGCATCTCATCGCCGAGCGAGTGACCGGTTGCGGCCTCGACAAGGAGACCGACGATCGCGTAGTTGGTGTTCGAGTAGCTCCACTCGGCCCCGGGATCGGACGTCGCCCCGACTTGGTTGCCGATCTCGACGAGTTGCTGCGGGGTCCAGACGTGTTCGAAGTCGCCCTCCAGATATGGCTGCAGGACGGCCGGGGCGTCGGAGTATTCCCCGACACCGCTCGTGTGGTTGAGCAGTTCGCGGATGGTGATCTCGTCACTGTTGGCGACGATGTCGGGGAGCCACTTGTCGACGGTGTCGTCCAAGTGCAGGATCCCTTCGTCGACGAGTTGCAATACGACGGTGGCCGTGTACGGCTTCGTCATGCTCGCGATCCGGAACGTCGCTCCGGCACCCATTGCAGTGCCCGCTTCGAGGTCGGAAACTCCCGCCGTCAGGGTGACCGACTCGCCACCATCGCTCACCATCACGACCACCCCGGGTACACCGAGGTCGACGAGCGTGTTCATCTCGGTTTGCAGTTCACCACGGTTCACGATCGGGACGGGCGGGGCCGCCTGGGAAGTCGAGCTGCAGCCGATCCCGAAGGCCGATGCTGCCACGGCGACGACTACGGCGAGCGCCATCCGACGGCATGCGCCGGGTAGGAGAGTGGACGAGATGGATGACTGGAGGTTCATGTCGCCAGAGTGCGCCAACCTCGCCTGGTTGCCATCGGTCTGGGGACCCTCTTGACGCTTGCAGAGGATGAATGCGAGGCGACCACATCCACTTGTCGGCCGATGGTCGCATCACCCACAGGCCGACATCTCCGCTCGGCTCGTGGTGACCGCGGCGCGTGTCGAATAGTGTCGGATCCGAGACGAAGGAGTTCACGATGAGCGGCAATCGCAACGTGCAACACCACAACGCCGGCATCGTGACGGTGCAGGCAATCGAGGCCCCACACGTGGTGACCTCGGAGTGGATCGACGAACAACTGGCAGACACCTACGAACGCACGGGCGTGCGGCCTGGGCTGT
>JBDSDH010000299.1:0-11230 GCA_039920665.1 Ilumatobacteraceae bacterium | reverse complement strand
GCGAACTCGGCCTGATGCGAGCGGTCGGCATGGCCCGAGCCCAGACCCGGTCGATGGTCCGCTGGGAAGCCGTCATCGTCGCCGTGTTCGGCAGCGTGCTCGGTCTCGCCATCGGAACCTTCTTCGGTTGGGCAGTGGTGCAAGCGCTCGCTGATGAAGGCATCGACACGCTCAGCGTGCCGATCGCCCCGCTTGCGGCGATCACCCTCATCGCCGCTGCCGCCGGAGCGATTGCGGCTGTCCTCCCCGCACGCCGGGCCGCTCGACTCGACGTGCTCGTCGCTCTGGCGAGTCACTGACCCGCTGGAGCAACCAATGACCGAGACCTCAGTGTGTTCGTCGGGACTGCTTGGCCTCGGCGAGGTTCAAGGAGTCGAACGAGATCGTCCCGGCGACGATCTGGTCGGCAACCCGGGTCAGCTGCAAGTTGTGGGTACGGGCATATTGGCGGATCAGGTTGAACGCCGCTGCCATGTCGATCCCGCCGCGTTCGCGCAACATCCCTTTTGCCTGCTCGATGAGAACGCGGCTGTCGAGGGCGTGCTGGAGCTGGAGGTCTCGGACCTGAGTCTCGCGGGTGGCCTGGTCCTGCAGGATCGCAACGCTGGCGACGTCGGCCAATGCCTGGGCGAGTTGGATGTCGGCTGCCGGCATCGGGCCTGGGCGTGTCTTGAACAGGTTCATCGCCCCGATGACGCTGTCGCGCAGTCGTAGTGGGAGCGCGTACACGCACTCGAACCCGGCGCCGACCGCGTATGGAGTGAACCTCGGCCAGCGCTCGATGGCGTCTCGCAACGCCGTACAATTCACCGGTTGTCCCGACGTGAACGCTTCGACGCACGGACCCTGTTCGTTCTGCAGTTGGAACAGCTCGAGCAGGCGCGCTTGCTCGTTGGACGCAGCCATCACCCGAAGGTTCCCTTCTTTGTCTGCGAGCAGGATCCCGACCGCGTCGACTTCGACGAGTTCGACACATCGGTCAGCCAGCATCGTCAACAAATCAATGATGTCGAAGTCGGCAACGAGGGTGTCGGCGAGCTGAAGGAATGTTTGGGAGAGGAGAAGTTCGCGGGGCATGTGGTCGGCCTTTCACATCGGCAGGAGCTAGTCGGGGGAACCGGTCGTGCGGTCGTCGTTGAGCCACAACTCGTGAGCAACGATCTGTTGGGCAACGTCGGCAACGGGTTGGTCAGTGGCAAAGGCATGGGCGCGAATGCGCACGAGGGCCTCGGCGACGTTGATGTCGAGTTGGACAGCGAGCATCCCCGACGCCTGGTGAACCTCGGCTCGATACGCGCTCGCATCGGTCAGATCGTTGCTCAACAATTGCGGGTTGCTTCGGGCTTGGATCGACATCATCGTGTGCGCGAGGACGTCCGCAACCACCAGGCTGTCGGCCGTCTGCTCGTCGCTGAGTGAGCCGGCGGCGTCCTGATAGAGCGTGAGCACGCCGATGCGGGCACCGCCGACGCTGAGCGGAAAAGCGAAGACCCCGCATGCCCCCAACCCCACCGCGGTCGGGGTGTAGGTCGGCCAACGGCCATGACGGCGATTTTCGAGATTTGACTCCGACACTGGTCGACCGGTGTCGAACGCATCACGACACGGCCCTTCACCGAGGGAGAACTGCAGATCCTCGAGGCGGCCCATCCGTGCGTCAGACGAACACACCGGGCCACTGTTACGGCCGCTCATGATCGTCACGCCCGCACCCGACACGTCGAGGATCTCGACGCACGCGCTGCACAAGCGCGCGGCTGGAACTTCTGACGCCTGTCGAGCGAACGCAACGCCGATCCGGATTGCTCGTTCGTCGCTCATGCGCACCGCCCATCAACAGGCAACACCGGCGTCAACCGAGGCGTGCGAATGCGTCGCACCCTGGTGGGCAGAGGTGAAATCATCGGCTCTCCTCGGTCGTCACTGCAGCACTTCGTGAGATCAGTCACCGAGGGCCAGAGCAACTGATCGCCCCACAGTAGCGCCCGAACAGTGGTTCCGTGTACGGACGTGACGCGAAGTGGTGGTCTGCCCGCCGCGAGGCCTCGTGATCGGTCGTTCGAGGAAATGTTCGCGGCGCGCTCGTGATACCCCTCCGGTGGAGCTATGTTCCTCGGTGGCGAGCATCCGCGCTCACCGTTGCGTTGCTCCAGACCCTGGTTGCGCCTGACAGCCCGATGGAGGCGCAGCGTGACCCACGAATTGAGCAGTCGATCACCGCGGTGGTCCGATGGCGGTGAGTATTTCTCGGTCCGCGGTCAGCTCGACGACCCGACGCATGTCGTCGAGATGACCGGCGAACTCGATCTTGACTCCCGTGACGTCGCGGTCCATGCGTGCACGTTGCCCGGTCAGGTTCATGTCGTCGTCGATCTGACGAATCTGACCTTCATGGACTGCTCCGGGTATGGCGCCTTGGTCCAAGCTCAAACGATCCTCGCAGGCGCGGGCGGCTCATTGTCGATGACCGGCGCCGTCGGGGAACCACTCCGGCTGCTCTCGCTGTTCGATCAAGCGTGGAGCGAACCGTCGCAGACGCCGGTGGATCACAACCTGATTCCGACGCAGGAGTTGGTCGAGTCGCCGTGAGCGAATTCGTCCACGATGCGGCGTCGGCACCGGCACCGGCTCAATGGCAGATCACACGGAGTCCTTCCGCCAACGATCGTCTGCGCGACACCATTGATCGGTGGGGTGTGGCGCTCGAACACGGCGACGTCGCCGAAGTCGCTCGGATCGTGCGGCAGAGCCATCACGACCGCAATGAAGATGCCGAGACCGGACGCATGGGACCAATGGTGGGCAGCGCCGGGCCGACAACCGACACGAATGGTTTTCCGATGAATTTCGACCGAAAGTGAACGACACGATGAGCAACGACTACCCGCCCGGACACCCCGCCGGTACCGACGAGTTCATGTCGGTCGGTGAGGTCACCTCCGGCCATGGATTGGGCAACGCCGGTGTGCTCGGCACCCAACCACGAGCAATGGAAGAGTCCACCCAGCCAACCAACGAGCATGCAACGACCGGCGCCACGGTGGCGATCGGTCCAACCGTCTTGATCGCTGTCGACGCCGACCAGATGTCAGAACGTGTTGTTCGCACCGCTCACCGCCTGTTCGGAGAGAGCGCGACCTACCTTGCGATCAATGTCGGTCACGGTCCGTACAGCGAGATGCGCTGGGCGTATGTCTGGCCGGTCGGTGGGGCATCGGCGTGGCCCCCGTTCCCATCGGTCGACCATCTGGCCGAAGTCGGCGCCGGCAACGCTCTCACACGGGCAGCGGCCCTCGCTCAGTCCCTCACCCACGACGCAGGACTCGACCAGGCGGAACCGATCGGCGATGTCGGTGATCCGACATCGGCCATCATCCGAGCAGCGCATCATCACCAGGCCAGCGTGGTCGTCATCGGTGCAGACGAGCGAAGTTGGCTCAGCCGCCTCGTCGATGGTTCCGTCGAACGCGAACTTCTGCACGACGCGGACTTCGCCGTGCTCGTCGTTGCCGCCGACCGGCCGGCGGAGCGAACGTAGACGGTGCTTCGCGGTCGCCGACTACAGCGACACCACGATGAATCCGGCCACAGCCACGACGGCCAAGGCGAGCAGGAACAGCCGGGCCCAGTGTCCACCGAAGCTCTCCCGCATGTGCATGCGGTGCTCCCATCGGCGGTTTTCGAGCGAACCCACCTTGACCATGTGACCCGGGTGTTCATGACCCTCTCTCGGCTTGCTGGTGCTGCTTCCCATCAGTTGACTTCCGATCCATTGTTCTGAGTGTGTACTTCGTTGCGGGCGACGATGGCGACGGGCCGTGGGGCGTGGTGGAGGAGTTGATCGACGACTCTGCCGACGAGCAGTCCTCGAAGTGAGTGCTCGCTACGGGCACCAACCACGGTCAGATATGCGGCAGTGTCCAGGCTCACCGCTGTCAGCACACGTGCGGGACGACCAGGAACTTCCGCGAGGACCGAGTGTTCGCCGGTGGCGTCGTCGTGTACGGCGAGCGTGTCGTACGCGAAGACCGGCACAAGTTCGCGTCGCAGAGCGCCAGCGAGCATCGTCGCCCATTCGAGTACCCGGCAGTTTGCATCCGTGCCATCGACGCCCACGATGATCGGCGCGCTCTCTGATGACGACTCGGCCGGTGGCACGATGATCAGAGGGCATCGGAGGCCATGGACGAGCTCGTGGGCGTGACTTCCCAATGCCCACGGGGAGAAGCCCTCGGTGGAATCGACTCCGAGGACGACGGTGTCGCCCTCCTCTACAGACGCCACCAGGTCGGCGCCGGGAGCGCCGGATGCGATCCGGAGCTCGTCCACCACGATGTCTCTGGCGCCCAGCCAGTAGCGGGCCGCTGCTGCCGTCTCGGCTTCGAATGCGCGCTCGATCTCGATCGACCGCTCCGCCGATTGATTGTCGACCATCACCCACACGATGATCGGGACGCCGAGATCGGCGGCGAATTTCTGGGCCCATCGGGCCGCCGCCGCACCTCGTTCGTCGAGCACGAGATCGATCACCACACGGGCGACGGTGGGGCGATCGTCATCGGTTGACACGCGCGATGTCTCGCGCACGTGTGCGATCGCGATGGCTTCATGATCCACTGCGGTCAGTGCTCGGTCGATGTGTTGCACGGGTGCCTTTCTCTACCAAGGGTCACCCTCACTGTGGTCGCCGCTCCCGAAACCCACCAGAGCCAATGGTCACCCATTGCTTGCGGCGGTGACTCGGGCCGGCGGGTCACCGCCCGGCCGGAGGTCCTCAGTGACGTCACTCAGTCGCTCCAGGAGGAGTCGAGAAGTCGAGGAGCCGGTAGGCGAGCAGCTTGATCCGGTCGGTGACGAGGAACCAGGCGAGGGCGTAGCCCCAGAGGAAGGCTGCGTATCCCCACCCGATGGGTGTCATGAACGTGGCTCGAGATTCCACCGGGGAACGAGAACTGCTTGAACAACTTCTGCCGTCCGGCCTCGTCGCGGCTGATGTTCGGATAGACCTCGCTGCAACTGCCCTCGAGATGGGTGTTCGCCACGAGCGCCGGGCCGCCATGACCCGGCCCGGCGATGTAGAACATGTCGAGGTCGCGTTCGCAGAGGTAGATCTTGCCGACCGAGAGGTAGTTCGCCGCTCGCCAGTACGCGTCCATCCGGGCCCGCAGTTCCGGCGCAAGGCCGGTCAGCGTGTCAACGGCACCAGCTGGTGCGGCGTCAATGCTGATGACTCCATCGTGGTCTGTCATGTTCTTGCCTCGTTCGCGCTTGGTTCGGTCGTGTCTTTCTGCAAGCCTTCGGCGCAGGCGAGCATCGCCTCGATCAGTCGCTTCGTCTCGTGCGGGTCTCGCGTCGCGATCGATTCCACTCCTGCCTCCATCGCTGGGCGGTCGTTTCCGCCCGGGAACAGCGCGTCGCCGACGAAGATCATCTGGCCGATCTCGATCGCCAGGACCTCGCTCAGCTTGCGGATTCCGTAGGCCTTGTCGATCCCTGGTTTGGTGATGTCGATCGATGTCGTCCCGCCGATTCGTACGGAAAACTCCGGGATCAGCGCATCCAGCGCCGCCTTCATTGCTGTGCGTTTCGAAGCGCGGGGGTCGAAGGTGGACTTGGCATCGAGTGGGGCCTGCTGGCCGAGCGCGGAGAACGTGATTTGGCTGCCGCGGTCCTCGATGACGTCGCCCCACACCGTGGTCGGCACGATGTGCATCGATGCGATCACCTGATCCAGGGCGGAGTTGATCCTGGCCTTCTCGTCGGCGGTGAGTTCATCGTCGTAGCGCAAGGTCCAGCCGGTCGAATACTCGTAGAACTTCGTTCCGCACACAGGCAGCAGCGACAACTTCGGCCATCTCTCACGGGACCCGAATTGGGAGAGCAGCTGCTGCTGGAACTGCGCCCATCCGCCACCAGAGATCACTGCGACCCGAACGACGCCGAGCAGATTGTTCAACAGTGTCGCCATCTCGGTGTCGATCGCCGACTTGCTCTCAGCCAGCGTCCCGTCCAAGTCGAACACGACAAGCCGCTTCACTCCGCGCCCCGTTCGGGCAACGACAACTCCAACACCGTCACCTCGCCGATCGGCCGAACGACGCAGACGCCAACGACGGCGGGGAGCACGAGCACGTCACCGCGCCGCAGTCGATGGAGCTCGCCGTCGTCGTCCACTACGGCCTCACCATCGAGCGACACCAAGACCCGCGCCTGGCCCACCGCTCCGACCGGAAACGCCAACTGTCCCGTGAGCCGCCACACCCCGAACTGCTCACAGCGGACCAGGCGCTCGCGTCGGACCGCGTCGGTCGACTCGACGACCGGGAGGGCGGCCGCGAGGGGGCCCACGGACATGTCGACGCACTCCAAGGCCTCCTCGATCTGCAGTTCTCGCGGCTTGCCCGTGGCCGGGTCGATCCGGTCCCAGTCGAACAATCGGAATGTGATGTCGCTGTTCTGTTGGACCTCGAACACGACGACGTCGCCACCGAGCGAGTGGACCGTTCCGGCCGGAACGAATACGGCGTCACCCACATCGGGAGTGAAGCTCGCTACGTGCTGCGGCACCGTCGCTGTCGCCAGTGTGCGGAGATCATCGGGTTTCGTTCCCGGTTCCACGCCGGCATAGATCCGGCTGTGGTCGCCGACTGCCAGCACCACCCATGCTTCGGTCTTGCCGTTCCCGTGGCCAATCGAATCGGCGTGTTCGAGGTGCTCGGCCCGTTCGTCGGTCGGATGCACCTGCACCGACAGCATCTGCTGTGCATCGAGGAACTTCAACAGCAGCGGGAACCGGGTGAATGCCGGCGTCGTTTCGCCGAGCAGGTCCGTCGGTGCGGCGCGCAAGAGGTCCTGCAATGTCCAGCCCGCGAGCGGCCCATCGAGGACGCGACTGGCATGGTCGTCGCGATCGCTCAGCAGCCAGGCCTCACCGATCGGTCCGTCGCCTGGCAATGGAAAGCCGAACAGTTCCTCCAGGTGACGGCCGCCCCAGAGCCGGTACTGGTAGATCGGCCCGAATCGCAACGGATACAACCGCATCCCAGCGGGGAGGCACGAACGAGGAGCGTCGCTCATGCCGGTTCCATCTCAGCGTTGTACTTGCCGCGTTGCGCTGCCCCGTCACAACTGGCGCGGTGACGCAGAACCTGTTGGGCCGCAACGATGTTGTCGGCATCTCCGTGCCACACATTCAATGCCGGCTGCTGAATCGCTCGTCCAAACGAAAACGTCACTGCCCATGGCAGCTTGTCGCCGAAGCGGGTGTGCAACGCGTTCAGATACGCCGATGCCGCGGTCGGCGCCTGGCCGCCAGACAGGAAGGCGATGCCAGGAACGGCTGCCGGGACACACCGGAGCAGGCATCGAGCTGTTGCATCTGCGACATCGGCCACGCTGACGAGCCCATCGCAGGTTCGCAGTGGGATTTCAGGTGTCATCGAGAGATCTCTCGATGACTCAGACCAACAGCACAGCGGCATCTGTCGCCATCGCCATCGCCATCGCCATCGGCCTCGGCATCCGCATCGAGAGCACGGATGCCGATCTGTCAACGTCGTGCACGACCTCGGCCCAACGCAAATCGATCACGTGGTCGAGCAAGCCGTGGATCAGTTGACCGACCTGTGGCCACGACCTCGCGGCCGATACCGCTGTTGCCCGCGCCGCCATCTCGTGGCGCAACTCGTTCTCGGTGAGCGCTCGAGTTACAGCGTCGCCGAGCGCGCCATCGTCGCCAAACGGAACGGTCAATCCGCAGCCTTGCCGGGCGAGGCCGGTCGCATACCGGTAGGGGGTCGAGACGAATGGAACTCCTGCGGCGATCGCAAAGGACAACGCACCGCTGACGATCTGCTCCGCATCCGAGTACGGAGTCACGAACAGATCCGTCGCATGGAGCAGCACCGTGAGCTCGTCGTCGTCGTGGAACCAGTCGCGGAATCGCACGATGTCGTCGACTCCGAGCGCATGTGCGAGAGCGACGAGAGATTCGCGGTAGCGCTCGCCCTTGCGCCGAACGACTTCTGGATGTGTTCGGCCGGCAACGAGGTAGACCACGTCACTGACTCGTTGACGCACCGCCGGCATGGCTCGGATCACGTGCTCGATGCCCTTCGACGGCGACAGGAGACCGAACGTGGAGATGACCATCGTGTGCTCGGCCAGGTTCATCCGCTCGCGGACCCCATCCCTGGATCGTCCGAACAACGCGGCCGGCGCAGCGTGGGGCACGACACAACACTTCGATGCGAGATCGGCGAATTGCGACGTGACCAGCGCGACCGCCTCATCGGAGAATACGAACACCAGAGCTGCGCCGGCCAGCGGCGCGGCCAGCGCCCGGACCTGCCAGCGTTCGAACTGGGCGAGCACGGTGTGCAGCGTGACGACGTACGGCACGGTGAGGTTGTCCGTCAGGGCCCGCAGCACCGCGCTGCCCCGACCGTCGAAGATGCCGAACTCGTGCTGGATGAGCACCACGTCGACGTCGTTCGACAACAGCGTCGCCACCGCCACCGCCGACTCCTCGCTGCTCTGAACCAACTCGTAGGTCGCGCCGTCCAAGCCGTGCCCGGAAGCCTCGACCAACGATGCCACCACCACCACGTCGCCCGCGTTGCGCAACGAGGCGGCAACGTCGGCGGTGAACGTGGCGAGGCCGCACGGTCGCGGCGGAAAGGTTCCCACCAGCCCGATTCGCAGAGGACGCCGACCTGGGCTGGGCTGGCCAAGACCTGGCATGCCGAACGACCCGCGCCGCGGGGTCACGGTCCGTGACTCTGTCTGTTGCATCATGGTCACCTTCCAAACGTTCCCGATGAGGAGCGCCGCCGAGGACCAGAGCGACAAGAACTGTGAAAACAATACCGTGCCATTCGTCTCAGGGTCCTCGGTAGAGCACAAAGTCACGTTCTTCGCTGAGCCGACCGGGGCAGACCTGCGGATGTGCGAGTCGTTCGCGGAAGCGTTCGGATTGGGAGCCGGCGGGCGTAGTGTCTTGGACGAGAGCGATTGCGCTCTCGATCGCGTTGCTCCGGACCCTGGTCGCGCATTGGACCCCTCCGGGAGGCTCGACGTGACAAGCCGTGGCGACATGAGCAACCAGATCCAGAACGCGTTCGTGCACCTCGATCGGCTCAGTGATCAACGCGGTCTGTTCGAACATGCCAAGGGCACCGAGCGCCGCGAGGAACACGGTTACTGCACCGATGACAACGCCCGCCTGCTCGTCGTCACCTCACGCGAGGAAAACACCGATCGTTGCGGAGCCCTCGGAGAACTCGCGCTGCAGTTCGTGCTCGACGCACAGGATGGCGATGGCAGATCCCGCAACCGGATGAACCGATTCGGACGTTGGACGGACAGGGCCGGGACCGACGATTGTTGGGGTCGTAGCGTCTGGGCCCTCGGCGCAGCGACCGTGGCGCATTCCGCCCCTTCGATGCGATCTCGGGCACGGCACGGATTCGGCATCGGTATCCACCAACGGTCGCGTTGGCCACGAGCCATGGCCTTTGCAGCCCTCGGGGCAGCCGACGTGGCCACCCGGGAAGGACTCGACGGCCCTATTCGACTGCTGTTGCAAGACGCCCTCGAAATCATCGGCTCGGGTCAATCTGCAGACTGGTGCTGGCCCGAGGACCGTCTGCGCTATGCGAACGCAGCGATGGCCGAGGCGGTGATCGCAGCAGGTGCTGCGCTGAGCGACAGCGAAGTCCTCGATCGCGGACTTGCAATGCTCGCCTGGCTGCTCGAGCGCGAAATCAGCGGCGACCACCTCTCCATCACAGGAGTGGACGGCCGCGGCCCGCACGACCGTTCTCCGCAATTCGATCAGCAGGCCATCGAGGTCGCTGCAATCGCCGACGCCTGTTGGCGGGCTCACCACGTCACCGGTGATGCCCGCTGGAACACCGGCATTGCCATCGCAGCGCGATGGTTCGACGGCGACAATGACGTCGGCGTGGTGATGTACGACATCAGGTCCGGGGGCGGCTACGACGGGTTGCAGCGAGATGGCGTCAATCTGAACCAAGGCGCCGAATCGACGCTCGCTCTCGTGTCGACCATGCAGCGTGCCCAGCTCCTCGTGGGAGCGTCATGAACCAGGTGGTACACGTTCACGACACGGGCATCGAGATCAACCCTGATCGTGGTCGGGTGATCACCAAGTTGTTCGTTCCTGGACGCGAAGACACCGGCCCGGGCGACTCCCGCGCGACCCCCGTCGTCGAACGCATCCTCGCGCTCGACCCCCAGGCAATCACCGATGCGATGTCCGACATCGAATCGAGATTCGCCGGCCGTCACCGCGACCTGGACGCGACGTTCACGCGGCACGCCGGGATGATCGGATCACGTCTACCCGACGGGTACGAGATGTCACCTGAGCGGCTCTTGTTCCTCGGCGCCTCGTTCACCCACGAGTTCGCCATTGAGGCGGCTGCGCTCTGCAACCCCTCCATCGTGCTGTTGTCCGACGATGAACATGGCGACGCGTCGTTCGTTCTCAGCGTCCGAGGGATCGGCGAAGGACACCGCTCGTCGATCGGTTTCAGAACCGGCACGATCACGCTTGCCGGGCTCGTGACCATCGACAAGCCAGGGCAGTTCCCGCAATCGTCGATCCCGACGCCAGGTGAGCATCACCGGTCCGTTTTCCTGGCCAAGCTCGCAGATCGTGGCGACAACCATGAGAACGCGACCGACGTACTCAATCTTCTCCCGCCCATCTTCGCCGAGGTCGAACTCGACCAGCGCATCACCGAACTCGCCGGCCAGTCCGCGACCCGTCGGCACACGGAAAGAACGATCGCGAACCTTCGCGACCTGGCCCAGTGCTCCTATTGCGTCGAGTTTCCCGCTCACACAGATATTTCCGAACGCGTGTTGTGGCCGTACGCGCCCGCCGAGAGTCACGGCATGGAGGACGCCCGATTCGTCCGCTTCGCTCACGACGACGGCTCGTTCAGTTTCTACGGAACGTACACGGCCTTCGACGGCACCCACATCAGCCAGCAACTCCTGCACACCAAAGACTTCGCGACCTTCACGAGCACCGGCATGGCCGGCGCAGCGGCAGTCGGTAAAGGGCTGGCGCTGTTTCCGCGCATGATCCACGGCCGATACGCAGCACTCTCGCGCTCCGATCGCGAAACCAACTCGATCGCCTTCTCCGACGACATTCGGTGCTGGCCGACCTCGGATGTGATCCAGACCCCGGAGCAGT
>JBDSDH010000298.1:0-7765 GCA_039920665.1 Ilumatobacteraceae bacterium | reverse complement strand
CCTCGTCGATGTCTGGTCATTGGGTGTCGAATTGCTCGGATGGATTGCACCCGACCTCGCCGCAGAGCACAGAGCTGCGCAGGAGATCCCAACGCTGTACGCCGCACAACCCTGACCGTGCCGTCATGCCGGGCGGACCTCCGTCCTGCGCCGGACGCGGGGCTTGTTCAACGAACACCAACCGGTAGTCCTGGATCGACTTACGCTGCAGCGGTGTCGTCGGATGCTGTCTGCATCCGCTGCTGTACGAATCGTTCGAGTTCTGTGACGGCGTACTGATGTGCGCCGCCCCGACCGTGCAGATGCGGTATTCGACGAATCGCACCCTCGGACACGAGCCGGGCCAGCTGGTTCGGCCCGATCGCAAGCCGGCGACACGCCTCCGGTGTGGACACGACCAGCGCGGTCACGGCTTCAGTTTGCCGGTTGATGGCCTCGAGCAGGTCGCCGGTCGTGGCGGGTTCGTAAGCACTCACACCCGTTGAATGTCGGCGACACCATTTGAAAACGTCACCGGAGCTGGGCGTCGCATCCGGCTCTTGTCGACTGCCGCGACTTGCGTTTCCACCATCGGCAGTCATAACGAGGTCGTAACTCCCCCGGGTTGCCGCTCACCAGAGCCGCCCGGGGGTGCTGGATTTCAAAGCGCCGTGGCAGACAGATCCACATCGCAGCCGAGAGGGATCTGCGCCGACAACACTCGGTGAAACCGCTCGGCGGACCGGCGGGCGCACCAGCGTTTACGCTGTGCGGGCCACCGCCGTTCTTGTCTGTTGCGCAGTCCATGCTTGGAGCGCTGAACCCTCCGATAGGTGACCCGATCAGATCTGCGTACGGCGACGAGGCGACGCTTGCTCGTTCAGCATTGCGGTGTGTGCTGTAGGAGCGCGTGCTCGGCAACGGAGGAACAGCTCTGCTCGTGCGTGCACGGCCGCTCATGATCGCGGTGCGTTGCGTGTCTGGTTCTCCCCATCGCCGTGTTCGTCGTCGTCGGCATTGGCGGCGCTGGCCGTCACCACCCCTCGCGTGTTGTCGTTTGCTGTGTTCCCTGAATTTCGGTCGTCTGACAGTCTCAATTTCGGACACACAGATGCATTCTCCGAATGGTGGTGGCTACGTTCACGATCGATGATGTCGATCGGGCGTGTCTCGGCCGGGAACGGCTACGAGTACTTGACCGGCGCGGTACGCAACGACGCCCACGACTATTACGTCGGCGCCGGCGAAGCACCCGGGCGATGGACCGGCAGCGGATGCGAACGTCTCGGCCTTCACGGTGCAGTCGTTGATGGGGAGATGGCGAACTTGTTCGGCGCTGCCGCGCATCCGACGACGGGTGAGATTCTTTCGGCCCCGTACCGGCACTACCGTACGATCGAGGAACGGATCACCGCCAAGACCGAAACCCTCGGACCCGATCCGACCGCCGATCAGGTTGCGGCGGTGCGGGCGGAGCAGTACCGGATTGGGGATCGCGCTCCGGTGGCCGGGTATGACTGCACGTTCTCGCCGGTGAAGAGCGTCAGCGCGGTCTGGGCACTCGCGCCAGCCGCTGAACGTCGTGAGATCGAGGATGCACATGACGCTGCGATCGACGCGGCGTTCGGGTGGTTGGAGCAGCGCGCGTTGCACACCCGCGCCGGCCGCGACGGCGTGCGTCATTTGGATGCGGAGGGGTTCATCGTCGCCCGGTTCCGCCACCGCACATCCCGTAACGGCGACCCGCAACTGCACACACATTGCGCGGTCGCGAACCGGGTCTGGTCCCCAACAGAGGAACGGTGGCGGGCACTCGACGGCCAAGGCCTGTACCGGGAACGCGCCGGCGCGGACGCCGTCTATACGGCAGCGTTGGAACGCGAACTGACCGGTCGGCTCGGGTTCGAGTTCGAGACCCGCGGCGACACGCGTGAGGTCGCCACCGTCCCGGCTGAGCTGATCGTGCGGTGGTCGTCGCGTCGCCGTCAGATCCTGGACCGGTATGACGAACTCACCGGTGAACTCTCCCGGGCCCGCACAGCGGCGGAGCGCTCGAACATTTTGCGGACGGTGACGTTGGAGACGCGACGGGACAAGATCCGCGACGGTCACGTCGGCCTCCACGAACGCTGGAACGCGGAGGCCGCCGACCTCGGTGTCACCTGGCAGACACTCGCCACCGTACCTTCGGCCGCCTCGGCGACGGTTGAACTCGATCGTGATCTTGTGGTCCACGCTGCGTTGGACGCGCTCGAAGGATCGCGTGCGCGGTGGACGTACTCGCATTTGGCCGCGGCGATCGCGAAGGCTGCCGATCGTGCGCTCTCGGGCGACGAGTTGCGCGTTCTCGTCGACCAGACGCTCGGTTCCGGTCGCGTTGTCGAGCTGTCCGTCGCCGATGTCGGCGATGATGCTCCAATGACACGCGCTGACGGTGAGAGCGTGTACCGGGATCCGCAGCGTGAGCAGTGGTCGACGATCGCGATCACCGACGCCGAAGCGTTCCTGATCGAGACCGCCACCCAACCGACCGCACCGGTCACCGCCCGCTCGACGGTCAAAGCTGCGTTGGCTACCCGCAACCTGGGCGTTGATCAAGCCGTCGCGGTCGAGCAGATCCTGTGCGACCCGGAACGGATCAGTGTTGTGATCGGTCCGGCCGGGACCGGCAAGACGCACGCCCAGTGGACGGTCGTCGATATCGCCCGTTTGCATGGTCGTGAGGTGTTGGGGTTGGCGTTGTCGCAGAACGCCGCCGACGTCCTCGCCGACGAGGCCGGGTGCCGGTGCGAGAACATCGCCAAAACCCGCTGGCACAACTACCCGTTCCCGAACGGTGGTGTCGTGATCGTCGACGAGGCAGCGATGGCCGGCACTCCCGATCTCGCCTGGATCGCCCGCACCGCCGTCGCTGCGGATTGCAAGGTCGTGTTCGTCGGCGACGACCTGCAACTCCAATCACCGTCCGCGGGTGGGATCATCCGCACCCTCACCCACAGCCCCTCGACGGTGTGGCTCGGCGAGGTCCGCCGCTTCACCAGCCGGTGGGAAGCCGACGCCACGATCCAGCTCCGTGACGGTGACGCCGGTGTCGCCGCCACCTACCAACGTCACGACCGGCTCCGAGGCGGCACCCGTGACGAGATGACCGCGGCGATCGTGGCCGACTGGTGGGACGACCACTTGCGCGGTGTGTCGACGTTGATGATGGCGGGCGACAACGACACCGTTGCCGATCTCGCCGGTGCCGCACGCGCGTTGCGGATCGCAGCCGGCGAAGTCGAAGCGAATGGCGTGACGATCCGCGACGGGAACCGTGTCGGTCGCGGCGATCGGATCGTCACGCGCCGCAACAACCCGTACCTCGTCTCCGAACACGGACGTCCGGTCACGAACCGGGCGGTGTGGACGGTCACCGATCGCCACCCCGACGGGGCACTCACCGTGGTCGGTGAACGCCACGGCGGCCGACTGTTCCTCCCACCCGACTACGTGAACGAGCACGTCGAACTCGCCTACGCCGCGACCGGCCACGGTGCGCAGGGTCGAACCGTCGACGGCGGCCGCACCCTGTACGACGAACGCTCCACCCGGTCCAGCTTGTACGTAATGATGACCCGCGGTCGCCACTTCAACATCGGCTACGGAACACTCGACCAACCCTCCGACACCGACCTCAAACAGATCGCCGAGAACGCCGCCGTCCTGTTCGCGAAAGTCGTCGGCAACGACGACCGTGCCATCAGCGCCACCGAACAACTCGCCAACGAACTCGAATATGCCGACAGCACCAGTCACCTCGACGCACTCCGCGACGACTGGACATCGCTCATCTCGAATCACCTCCGAGCAGAAGGTGAACTCCAACCCGGCGACCGGGTCAACGCAGCCGACCGCGACAACATCGGCACCATCATCAACAGCGACGACGACACCTGTCGGGCGGTCGTGCAGTTCACGTCACCAGAAGGCCACCAAGCCAACGTCGACCTCCCAACCGATTCACTCACCCTGCTCCGGCCCGTACCACCCGAATGGCTGAGCGACTTGGACGGCGCCAGAAACGCCGCCGAACAGACAGGCGACCACGAACTCGTCCAGATGATCGACTACCTGACCGACATCGAGACCGATCGCCACGACAAGGCAGCCGAGCTCGTAGCGAGCGCGCACGACCAGCCGTGGAGCGAACTCGTCCCCACGGAGCGCCTGAGTGCAGTTGCCTACTATCGGGACCGATACGAGATCAGCAATGACGACCCGATCGGCCCAGAACCCTCGACTCGATCGCAAGCCAAACACGAGGAATGGCACACGCTCCGACCCTCGATCAAGCCCACCGCCACGTTGCGAGACCTCGTCCACCGAGGAGATGTTTCGTCCAACGCCGCAGGCAATGTCGACGCGGTGAAACTCCGACGCGAAACGGTTCTGGCAGAGATCGATTCCGCCTCAACCCCGCCGCAATGGGCAGCCGCCGTTGTCGGGCCGAGATGGTCTACAGACCCTCAACGGCACGGCCAGCAGCAAGCACTGGTCGGCAAACTCGCCCTCTATCGAGATCGGTACGGGACGACTGGACCCGGAATCGGACAACGACCGATAGACAGCACCCAATCACGCATCTGGACAGTTCTACGCCACGAGATCGCCAGTCAAACACCACCGAAGGATCTCGTGGCTGCCAGAAATCACGTGCAAGAACGCGAGCGATAGGGAGCGTCCAGAAACGCCGGGTCGAGGACGTAGTTCGATCCGACGGGATATCCACGGATCTGGTGCGGCTCGAGCGGCAGATCGTGCGCCGGGCAGCCGGATGGGACCGTACGTTGCATTCTGGTGATCCACCCCCTTACCGCTTGGTATGCCTGCCCAGCACGTGCGCACTGAGATCCGCGAAGACGAATGTTGACATTGCTCGCGATCACCAAGCGCTGTGGGACGCGACGACATGAGCGCTTGGCGGTCTCAGGTGCAGCCGATTTCCATTGGTGGCATGCCGTGAATGTCGAGGAGGGACTCGTCGTCGAAGTAGACGCGTTGCAAGGTGATGCTCCCGCTGCGAAGACAGGGGCCGCCGGTGGTCTGCGCGAATGACACAGTGATCAAGCCCGCAACTGCACTGGTTCCGGTCTCGTCGGTGAAATCGTTGGTGCAGATGGTCGCTGTCACGGCCGGCCCTCGCAGGATTTGTACCGACGCCTGCTCAGGCGAAGCGGCCAGGTCGTAGACATGCTCGGCGTCGTCCTCGCTGACGGGGACACGAACAAGGACCGCCACTCGGTCGGCTTCGTCCGCAGCCCAGAGCAATGACTCGCCACACACGCCGCCTCGGGTCAGACTTGCTGTGTCGTCGACCGCTCGGGCTCGATCCAGATCCACGTGGCATTCGAACGGTGGCCACCACTGCCACGCCTGGTTCGTGATCCTGATGTTGCCAAGATGGACCTGGTCGCCGGCCGGGGATGTGGCGACGACGCCTTCGAGTTGCAGCGTTGCTGCTGAGCATTGGAGCGACGGGATGACGGTGAAGGTTGCGGCGGTCGCAGTCGCCGGCCATGACGTGGCGACGACAGGGTTGCGTACTTCTGAACTCAGATCGGTGCACTGATGGCCAGGGAATCCGGAACCGAAATGTACTGAGAGGCGCAGGTCGCTGCTGGCGACCTGGGTGGATTGCTGTGTCACCGGGGCAAGCAGGCTTGCGGTTGCGTCGACCTGAACGCTTCCGTTCGACGTCGTCAACGCACCACACCGCTGGCCGGCCAAGTCTTCACTCGGAACAAAGGCCGCCAGGTCGTTCAGTTCGTCGTTGGACGCGACAACAGTGGTTGAGGTCGCCGCCAATGTCGTCACGGTCGAGGACGTCGTCGCCTCCGGTGTACCAGCCGTTGGCGCAGTTCGATCAGGCGTTGAACCGCAACCGACGAGCATGAGAGTCACGAGCATCCCCAGCACAACACGACCGACGATCATGCGACTTTGACGTTCCGGGCACGCCCCGGGTTCCCGACGTCATTTCGACAATTTCCAAGCCTGCAAATGCTGCTCGCACCGCTCCATGACCGCCGGTTATACGGGGGATCGCGTGGTCAACCACCGCTCCCGTGTCCAGGATCGCCGGATCGAGGACGCGCTTGAGGCCCATGCCCATGCGTACTGATCACCGGAATATCGGCAGATATGGCGCTCTACAGGATCAGCGCACCGATCAACAGGAGGCAGCCAAGCGTGCTGACGACCATCAGCCCGTCGCCGACATACCGCAAGGTCGCGGTCGCAGCGATGTTCGTCCGACTTGCTGCGGACGGGACGAGATTCGCCCGGCGAGTTGCGTAGCCAACTGCGCCCAGCAAGAGGAGTGCGAGTACCACCAATGCCATGTGCTGACCGTATCAGGTAGTCCCGAGCGGAAGGTATGGCGCGGCGGCGGGTGTCGTCTTGGGGGTGCAATGCTGATCAGCATGGGGTCCGACCACTATGAACCACACGAGTTGGCAATGGTCGATGTCGAGTTGTTCGCGAGCAGTGGAGCACCGCGAGACGCCTTCGTGCTCGTACCCCCCGAATCGTCACAAACTTGGCCGACGTTCCGCGTCTCGGGCGACGGCCTCACCCGCGCCGGGTGGACATTCGTAGACGGTGGATGGCAGCCCCCGTCCAACGCCGAGGTTGACGCCGGAGCGGCGCACCCGTACGACGTCGGGCCAGCCTGGGAAGGTGGAAACTCGTGGCGCGCCCTGTTTCGCTTGATACGTGGCGACGTCATGATCGAAGCGCATGTCGATCACGAATGGAGCCTTGAGGACTTCGAAGCCGTGCCTGATCTGCCGTCAGGGAGTCCCTGGTGCTGGCGAATCGCTGGGCTTCCAACTGGGTTCCGGTGTGGTCGCGCAGAGAACCCCGTGCTTGCAGCCGCAGCGGTCGAAGACATTCTGATCGATGCAGGGTGCCACACATTCGGAAGAACCCGGACCCGCAGATTCCTTCCCTGAACCCGCCCCGATCAACGACAGATCCTGCTCGGCGAGCAAGGGGCCAGAAGCCTCCTGATCACAGGAATAACTACAGCCCTGCGGCGTCAGCGGTTGGCGTCGACGAGTCGGCGATTCCCCACAGGCTCGATGAGAGCAATGCTCAGGAACGGAACTGCACAAGTCTCTAGTTCTCCGGGGCCAGGTCGGGCCGCGACGAGGTCGACGGCGATTTCAATAGCGGTCGGCGTGTAAGAAATCGACTGAGTCCTCGGGGTAGCTCCGCAGTCACCACCATAAACAGCGAGCTGGATCGCGGTGCTGGAAGGATCGACCGGCCCACCCACCAGCAGCCACGTTCCTCGCATGGACGTTGCGGAAGAGTCACTTGAGCAAGCTGCACCTATGGAAGTCATCAAAATGGCAGCAATGACCAGGCGTGCCCGCACCCGTTCAGAATGCCCGATTGGAGTGCGCTCTGCAAGGGCGGTCGCAAGTGTCCGCGAACGCCGGTTATGCGGGTGATCGGCTCAAGTGAAGGCAGGTCGTGTCGACGGCAACCATCCCAGAACACCGGATCGAGGACGCGCTCGACGCCTTGCCCTTGAGCGTTTGGATTCGTTCGGGGAATATGTCGGGCCCGCAGCGACGTCGACGGCTTCCCTCTCGTTCGTGTGAGAAAGATGCATTTCGGTGTCACCCGTGAGAGGGGTCTTCACCGTGGTATGGGTGTGGCGGTGATATTGACGATCGAGGAGGCCTACGAGAAGTGGGCATCAGACCTCGTGCGGTATGCATCTGCCATCGTTGGT
>JBDSDH010000297.1:0-12101 GCA_039920665.1 Ilumatobacteraceae bacterium | reverse complement strand
CCGAGACCTCGCCGCACCGGGACAGCGCACCGCTCGAGAGTTGCGAGAGTCCCTGATCTGGCTCCTCGACGCATCGGCGCCGCTGCACGACCGAGAACTCGCCTCGCCCTGACAAATGGTGCCACGGACGTGTGCACATCGACGTGGTTGCGGTTCTTGGCAACCTTTGGTTCGGGTACCTGAAAGAACATCATCGACGGAGCATCGGTCGGACGCTTGGGTCCGCCGGCCAAGGCAAATTCGGCAGTGCCGTCGGGCGCCACGTCCCAATCCAACACTCCCGCCCAGAATGTGGCCTGGTCGAGCGCGTGCGAACAATCGAAGGTGACGGCCGAGAGCGTTGCCATGTCGGGCGACGGTATCAGCGCCGGTGACAGCCGCTCGTGATCTCGCTCGCCGGGCAGAGTGTCGAGCGGATTCCGAGAATGGACTGTTTCGCCCTCGTGTTCTGTGAGTTGAGGTCCGTCAATGCGGTCTCGCCCGAGCAGCGACGTGGCTCTGACAGTCAGTCGGCCGTGAGCCCGATCGCCGAATCGTTTCACTCTGTCAGCCGAATCCAGCCCATCGAGCGACATGACGCTGACGGTGACCGGACAGCCAGCAGGTCGATGATGGCTCCTCCTTCGCCTGCAGGCATGAGGGTGACACAACGCCCATAATCCTCGTTATGACAACTAGCCGTAACAAGTGTCGCCCGCCTGCGACGGTAGGGCATCGACCTCTACCACGATTTCAACGGCCCGGGCGGCACGGCACCGATGGACGACGGATACTTCCGACCAACTTTGGAGATCTCAATCAACGCGGGCAGGACCGAGCCGCAGACTTCATCCTCGCCTCCGGTATCGAATCCCGCTAGCGAGCGGTCTCCTTCGAGCAGCGGTCGTACCTCACGTCGGCCACGAGGCGGGCCAGGACAGGCCGGGTAGCGTCGTGCGGTGCCGTTGACGATCCTCGAACCGTTGCGGCGTCCGGCGTTGCGCCGCCTGGTGAGCGCCCAGTTCCTGGCCGAGACGGGCGACGGCGTCATCACGGTGGCACTCCCCCTCTACGTCTTCTCACAGACGAATTCCGCGACGGCGACGTCGCTCACGTTCACGGCGCAGATGGTGGCCGGGTCGGTTCTCGGGGTCGTCGGCGGGGTGGCGGCAGACCGGTTCAACCGGCAGAAAGTGCTCGTGCTTGCGTTTGCGGCAAGAGCAGTGCTCTTGGTCGCCTGTGCGTTGGCTGGTCCGTTGTGGCTGACGGTGGTGCTCGGCGTTGCCGCTCGTTCGCTCGGTCAACTCGACAATCCGTCGTTCGATGCTTTGATCCCGGGACTGGCGACCAATGACATGCAGCAGGTGCTCGCGGTGCGCCGGTTCATCCAATCGGTTTCGATCGTGGTCGGACCAGCAGTGGGAGCGCTGGCGGTGTACGCATTCGGTGAGAAACAGACAATCGGGATTGCCGCGATCCCGTTCCTCGCCGCGATCCTGATCCATACTCGCCTCGCCGGCGTCGATGCAGATCGAGCCGGTCGGCGGGCCCACCACTCCACCGCCGGCACCAAGGAGCTCATCAGCGGGATGACGATCGTGTTGACCACGCCTGTGGTGCGGCGGATGGTTCTGTACTGGTCGTCGTCGGTCGCTTGTGTCGCCGTCGCGATGGCTGCTGCGATCATCTGGTTCAAGGAGGAACTCGAGTCTGCCGATTACTGGTACGGCTTGTCGATCTCGGCCTACGGGATCGGTGCCGCGCTCGGGCTGCTGTTCGTCGGCGGGAGGGCGATCAAGCGCTCGGTGCCGAGGGTGATGCTCGCGTCGGCACCCTGCTATGCGTTCACTTGCGCCGTGTGCGTCGCATTCGAGGTGCCGTGGTTGATGGCGGTCGGCTGGTTGCTGTGGGGCATCTCGATGGGGCCTGAAATGGTGACCGGTGAACCGGAGTTCGTCGCCCGGATTCGTCCCGAACTGCGCGGACGAGCGTTCGCCGGCGTCGGCGTCGCCAACTCTCTCGGCTTGGCCGTGGGCTATGCAGTCGCCGGGCCGCTGCTCGATCGGTTCGGCGCTCGGAACGTCACGTTCGGTACCGCTGTCGTGATCCTCGTGATCGGCACCCTGTGGATCGGCCCGGCCCGGCGAGGGTTGCAGGCCCGTCCGATCTTCGACGAAGCGCAACTTCCGCAGGACGAACTCGTGGCCGCATCGCTGACCGATCGGATCGAGCACTTCGGCCATTGATCGGTGCCGATCCCGGACGATGCGGCCGACCGGCCAAGGTCCGGACGGTGTCGATGTCTCGCAGGTTCGAGCATGGGTACGGTTGGCGCATGACAATCACCGGTGACGAGCGCGCAGCCATGTCCGATCTGTTCGACGAGATTGGACCAGATGCCCCGACGCTGTGCGAAGGTTGGACAACGCGCGACCTGCTCGCTCACTTGCTCGTTCGAGAACGACGCCCGGATGCTGCCGGTGGCATTCTCATCCCGGCGCTCGCCAAGCGGACCGAGAAGGTTCAGAACCAGATTGCTCACAAGCCCTACGCCGACTTGATCGAACAGTTTCGTGGCGGTCCGCCGGTGTGGTCGCCGTGGGCGTTGCCCGTGCTCGGCGACAAGGCCAACTTGGGCGAGTTCTACGTGCATCACGAAGACATCCGGCGGGCCCAGCCCGATTGGCAACCGCGCGACGCCGACAAAGATCGCGCCGACGCATTGTGGAAACTGCTCAAGGTGATGGGCCGAGTCTTGTTTCGACAGTCCTCTGTCGGTGTCGTGTTGCGCAGTGCCAACCGTGCTGACATCGTCGCCAAGAAGAACGCACCCGGCGTCGTGCTGGTCGGTGAACCGGGCGAGATCGTGCTGTACGGGTTCGGTCGTTCGGCGGACAAGGTCCGGTTGGTGATTCAAGGCGCGCCGGATCAGGTCTCGGCCTTCGAATCCGCCTCCCGCGGGATCTGATGGTTCGAGTCGACAACCCGCAGCCAAAAAGCTGCAGTGAGAAGGTCGTCGTCAGAGCATCGCTTGGACGCGCTCGATCGTGTCGGCCTCTGACGGTCGTTTGTCGGCCCGGTAACGCTTGACGCGAGCGAACCGCAGGGCGACGCCCCCGGGGTATCGAGTCGACCGCTGCACGCCGTCGACCGCGATCTCGACCACGTGTTCCGGGCGCACATGGACGACGGGACCGGTCGGTTCTTCTGCTGTGCCGATCGCGATCCGCTGGAACTCTTCGGTCTGCCAGCGCAGCAATGCGTCGGTCATTCCCTTGAACGTCTTGCCCACCATCACGAATGATCCGTCAGATCCGCGAGCCCCGAGGTGGATGTTGCTCAGCCAACCCGTTCGGCGCCCGTAGCCCCACTCAGCCGCCAGGACCACCAGATCCAACGTATGGACCGGTTTGACCTTGCGCCACGTCGCACCCCGGCGGCCGGCCTGGTATGTGGATTCGAGACCTTTGACCATCACGCCTTCATGACCGGCAGCGATGGCATCATCGGCAAACTGCTCGGCGACCATCGGATCGGCGCCGCTCTCGATGTCGATCGTCGGCAACAACAGCTCCGTCGGCACGATTGATCGAAGGGCCGTCTTGCGAGCGGAAAGTGGTTCGTCGATCAGCGAGGTGCCCTCGGCTTGCAGAGCGTCGAAGAAGAACGGACGCAGCGCAGAATCCGAGTTCATCGAGTCCTGGAACTTGAGCGGATTGCCGTCGAGGTCGAGCCCCAAAGCCTCGCCGTCGAGCACGAACTCCTGCGCAGGCAGCGCCCGGACCGCACTCACGATCTCGGGAACGCGACCGCTGATCTCGTGCAGGGTCCGGGTGAACACTCGCACCTCGTCACCGCTGCGGTGGACCTGCACCCGGGCACCGTCGAGCTTCCACTCCACACTGGCTGCACCTGTTTCAATGAGCGCCTCGGACACCGATGCCGCCGTGCTCGCCAACATCGGCTGGACACCGGTCAGCGGAGACAGTCCGATCGCGTCGAGGTCCGCTCCCCCGAGCGCCAATTCGGCGGCAGCACCGAGGTCGCCGAGCAGCATCGCCGCTCGGCGAACGGCAGCGAGTGGGCGACCGCTCGCCTTCGCCACTGCGTCCGTCACGACACCGGCATTGGCACCCTGACGGAGGTCGCCCGCCAGCACCCGCTGGATGAATCGCTGCTCGTCGGCCGTGGCTGCGCGATACAGGTCGGCCATCTGCTCGCCACGCGACCGCTGCGAGCCGACGCCACCCGTGACGGCCAGTCGGGCGAACGCACGGTCGAGTGCAGCAATTTCGAGACCCACCTCGGCCGCCGGTTCGATCCGCAGCTCGCCCAGCGTCGCCCATCCGATACCCAACCGACCCTGGCGGATCTCCCCGACCAACAGCCCGATCAGCGGCGCAATTTCTGTGGGTGCTGCTCGCCGAATGAGATCGGCGATCAACGAGACCTTCTCCGATCGCTTCGGCGTCGCGGCAACGCCAGCGGAGGTGAGAACGACCTCGCTCAGCAACAAACCCATTAGACCCACTCCTCGACAGGCACATCCGCATCTCCGGACACAAGGGCTTCAGGAGGCGGATCGACGAGTCCACGCCACCCGGTCCGCGCTGCCCGCTGAGCGACGTAGGCGAGACCGACGATGAGCCCGGCGACGATCCCGTCGAGCCACCAATGATTCGCTGTCAGCGTGACTGCGCACATCGTCAGAAACAGGTGCACGACGCCGATCCAGCGCCAGCGAGTGGTCTCGAACTTCCAGACCGTGACGGCAACGAGGATCGCCCAGGCCCAGTGCAGAGAAGGCATCGCCGCGACCTCGTTGGAGATCCCGTGACTGCCGGTGCCGTACACGGACATGTGGTATTTGAGTCCTGCGTCGATGAAACCGAGATCGGGCAAGAAGCGCGGTGGCGCCATTGGAATCCAGGCTTGGATCGCGATGCACCCAGCGATCGTCAGGGCGAACGTGGCCCGAATCGTCGGGTATCGGTCGCGATGTTTCCAGAACACCCAGATCAGCAGGGCAACGGCGGCCGGCACGTGGGCGACGCCGTAGTACGCGTTGAGGAACCACATGATCGGCCGATTGTCGATCACCCAGCTCTGCAGCGTGGCTTCATTCGGCAAGTGCATCCATCGTTGGATGTCCCACAGCGTCCGCGCATTCGCGACAGCACCCTCGGATTTCGTGACGGCGAGCGAGCGGACATACTGCCAGATTCCGTACAGCGTCATCACGATGCCGAGCTCTTGGATGATCGCCGCAGCTGTGCGAGCAACCGGCTGACGGAACTGCCGCGCAGCCACGACCACGAGAGCGCACGCCGCCGCGATCATGAACCCGTATCGGTACGGCAGCCACATCGCAGCGATCGTAATGGCGCTCGTAAATGAACGGCGCTGCGCCTACTCGGTGGTGTCGCTCGTCGAATCCATTCCGACACCATGACGGTCGAGGTCGAGCGACGCCGAGTTCATGCAATACCGCGAGCCGCTTGCACCCGGACCATCGTCGAAGACGTGACCGAGATGGCCGCCACAGGCCCGACACACGACCTCGGTGCGGGTCATGAACAAGCTGCGATCCTTGACGAGCGTGACTGCTTCGGAATTGACCGGATCGGTGAAGCTCGGCCAACCGGACCCACTCTCGAACTTGGTGTCCGAAGTGAAAAGCTCTGCACCGCAGCCGGCGCATCGATAGATGCCGTCGTCATGACAATCCCAGTACTGGCCCGTGAACGCACGCTCGGTGCCTGCCTTCCGCAGCACTTGATACTGGCCGGGCGACAATTCGGTGCGCCATTCGTCGTCGCTTTTGACCACAGTTGGCTCAGGCATGGTTTCGGATCCTCTGCGTTTCATGGTCGTACTGTGCGTCGACCGTCGCCAGGTGTTACACCGAAATCGCGTTGTCGGTGAGGGCCGGTCGGGAGGTCACGTACATCCTCAGCGGTGTTGCACACCACCGCCGGGAGCGTATTCGAGCGTGCAACTCTGGTCGAGTCCGAGCACCTGCATGAACCGTCCGAACGCAACGTACTTACCGATGACGAGGGTCAGTTCAACGATGTCTGCAGGCGAGAAATGTTCGCTCAGTCGAGCGATCATGCCGTCGTCGATCGATGCCGAGTTCGTGCTGAAGCGCTCGGCAAATTCGATCGCGACCCGCTCCCCCGCCGTCAGCCCGACAAGCTCTGGATATTGATCGACGGCGAGCAGTACGTCATCGGAGAGACCGGCATCGACGGCTGCAGGCGTTCGCCAAGCCATACACACGGTGCACTCGTTGATCTGGGCGATTCGCATCCGGACGAGCTCGTGAACTCTCGGGTCGAGCGGGCTCGAGGCAATTGCCGCGTCCATCCCGCCGACGGCACGAGCAAGTTCCGGACGCACCATCGACAGGGCGTTGATGACGTCGAGGTTGCCGTTGTCCCCAAGTGCGATGCGTGCCATCCGCCAAAACTAACGCACCGTGAGATTCGGATCGCGCTGCGCAGGCGGACGATCGCAGACTTGACCGACATGCAACACTTCGCTGGTGACCCTCAGCCGCCGTGACCTGATCCGTTGGAGCGCTACTGGTTTGGGAGTCGGTTCGGTGGCGTCGCTTCTCGCGGCGTGTTCAGACGATGCAATCGAAGGGTCGCCATCCGCGCCGCTGTCCTCATCTGTGCCGACCGAGCCATCGGCAACCGCCATCGCGACAGATCCGTTGACAACTGCTGCGACAACGACCGCTGCGACAACGACCACAGCGACGATCGCACCGACGCCAACGACCACACCGTTCGAGAGCAACCGTCCGTGGTGGCTGCAGGGCAATTTCGCACCGGTGGCCAATGAGGTCGAATCGGTCACGTTGTCGGTGACGGGCAGCATCCCACCCGAACTGTCGGGCCTCTTCGTGCGCAACGGATCGAACCCATCCGCCGCCGACTCGCCGCACTGGTTTCTCGGTGATGGGATGATGCACGGACTGCGGGTCTCCGATGGTCAGGTCGAGTGGTACCGCAATCGGTATGTGAACACCACGATGTATCAGGCTCACGCCGGCTTCGGCCAGGGACCTCCCGGGGCCGCATCCAACCAATCGAACGTGTCGTGCATCTGGCACAGCGGCAAACTGCTGACGAGCGGGGAGGTCGGCTTTCCGTATCACGTCGACCCGACCGATCTGACCACCGTTGGACCGTACGACTTCGATGGCGTCCTGACGTCGGCGTTCACCGCCCACCCCAAAATCGACCCGGACACCGGCCGCATGCACTCGTTCGGATACGGATTCACTGCACCATTTCTCACCTACCACGTGACCGAAGCCGACGGCACGATGGTTCACACCGAAACCGTCGACATTCCGCGCAGCGTGATGATGCACGACTTCGCGATCACCGAGTCCGACGCCGTGTTCTGGGACCTGCCGGTCGTGTTCGATCTCGACGTTGCGGTCGCGTCGATGAACGATCCGAACGCAGCGGGTTTCCCCTACCGGTGGCAGCCCGATGCAGGTGCGCGAGTGGGCGTGATGCCCCTCGCAGGTGGTGCGTCGGCGATCCAGTGGTTCGACATCGATCCGTGTTTCGTCTTCCACGGCGTCAATGCGTTCCGTCGTGGCGGTGACGTGGTGATCGATGTGTGTCACCTCGATTCGATGTTCGAGGACGGACAGGTGCTCGGCGGCGCGGCATCACTTCGGCGATGGACACTCGATACAGCTGCTGGCACCGCAGCGCAGGAAGTTCTGGAGACCGAGCAACTCGGCGATCTCCCGAGCCGAGACCCCCGGCGTGTCGGACGCGAACATCGCTACGGCTACCTGGCCGCAACCAGGCCAAATGCAGACACGGTCGAGCTCGGTGGTCTGATCAAGCACGACTTCGTCAACGGCAGTCGAGATGCATGGGACCCGGGTCCGACATCGCATTGCGGTGAGTGGCTGTTCGTTCCCGCCGGCGCGGATCTCGCCGACGATGCCGGCTACCTGCTCGCCTATCTGCACGACGAGGCCACCGGTGTCAGCGAGTTCGTGATCGTCGACGCCACCCGAGTCGGCGCTGGCCCGATCGCTCGCGTTGCTCTTCCTCAGCGCGTTCCGTACGGATTCCACGCCACGTGGATACCGGACTGATCTGGACCCGACGCCACCCCTGCGACGATGCTGAAAGCTCGGCTGCGCCACGAGGCAACTATGCCGTGGCGCAGACTCCGGCGAGGCTGGCGATCGCTGTCGTACGGCGGTGCTCACGGATGTAGTGCTGGTCGAGACCGTTGGTGCAGTAGCCGAGGCTCAACCCCGTCACCGGGTCGGCCCAGGCGATCTGGCCAGCCGCCCCGTTGTGCCCGAACGTAGCGGGCGAAACGGTGCGACCCATGCCACGCATGTTGGACAACCCATCGCTACCTGCCTGCACCAACCCGAGCGTGCGATTGGCCCGCAATCCGGTGACGCGATCCGGGAAGGTGTTGCGGACATTGCCTTTCGCATCGGCGATCACGTCGGGCTTCCACATCTCGTTCGGGTTGTGCAGCAGTGCCTGGTAGTAGAGCGCGAGGTCGGCCGCTCGCATGACTCCGCCACCACCGGGGATCCCCACCTTTTGAACGGCTGGATTGTTGAAAGCGATCAGTGCGTCTGTCGTCACTTCGCCGACGTCGATCGAGCGGACGCCGAGCACGGCCTCGAGTTCATCGGCCGTTGCGGGCTCACCGACCGCGATCAGTTCCGATGCGGGATGCGCGACGTTGCCGAGCACACGACCGAGGCCGGCCGGCGTACTCACGCGCTGTTCGACCACATCGCGGAAGTCCTGACCGGTGACTCGTTCGATCAGCTCGGCGAGCACCCAGTGGGCCGCAGTCGGGTGGTATTCGAAGGTGGTGTTGGGCTCCCAGTTGAGCCGCCACTTCGAGAAGGCCGCAGTGCGGCCCGCACTGGTGTCGCCATCGATCGGGCTGAGCGGGGCACTCGGAAAGCCGGACGTGTGCAACATCACCTGTTCGATCGTGATGTCGTCCTTGCCGTTGGTCGCGAATTCAGGGATGTAGTCCGCGACCCGCTTGCTCACATCGATCAGCCCGTCACCGATCAGGGCCCACATCGCACCGGCGACGAATGCCTTCGTCGCCGAGTAGACGACGTACCGGCTGTCGTTGGTGGCATCGCCGAACGTCTCGACGGCGATCAACTCGTCGTTGTAGCCGAGCGCTATCTGCACCGATGGCAACAATCCGCCATCGACTTCACGCTGGGCACGCTCCATGAGCGTCTTCACTGCAGCCTGATCGATTCCCATCACAACCCCCACGTTCGACGTCTCAAGTCGTTCTAGCCGACCACACCGGGCGTCCATCGTGTCGGAGCCCAGGGCGGGTGGGACTCCACCGGCTGTCGGCAGCCGCCCGGCGCCCATGTCGGACTTGAGGGACTGTCGACAGCCACTGGGGTCCCGGTGGCCCGACGCGTTCGTTATGTCGCGAACTCTGGCGGTGCGGTGGAATCGAGGTGAACTTCAGGTGAACACCTCGCCGTTACGTCGCCGGTTCGTGGTGGCCCATGTGAACAGCAGACAAACTGGCCCGCGTTTGACACAAAGGAGTGCCAATGGCCTTTCGGCTGATTCCGCGCGATCAAGGTTTCTTTCCCCTGTTCGATGAACTCGCGCTTGTTGCATCGGAATGCGCCCAACGGCTGCAGACGATGTTCTCCTCGACCCCTCTCAAGCTGGAAGACGTCGACTGGGTGGTCGCTCAGGAGCGTCGCGGTGACGACATCACCCACAAGATCCGCGGGCGGCTGGAAACGTCGATCGTCACACCGTTCGATCGCGAAGACATCCAGGAACTGGTCAATCGGCTCGACGACGTCGTCGACGACATCCGCGCTGCCGCTGACACTGCCTACTTGCATCACGTCTCGTCGTCGCTGCCCGGTCTGCAGGAGCTCAATGAACTACTCGTCCAGATCACCGCTGCCAACATTCGCTGTATCGCCAGCCTGGTCCACCTGAAGGACTCGAACGCGATCGTCGACGAGATCGATCGGATGGAGAGCGAAGCCGATGCGGCCTACCGGCGCGTGACCGCCGAACTGTTCTCCGGTCGATTCGACGCGCTCGAAGTGCTGAAGTGGAAAGACGTCGTCGAAGCGGTCGAGCGATCCATCGACGCGGTCGAGAAGGCGTCGGACATCGTCCAGGCCATCGCGATCAAGCACGCCTGACCAATGACTCCTACGCTCGTGTTGTACGGCGTCATCGCGATCGCGTTGATGTTCGACTTCGTCAACGGTTTTCACGACGCCGCCAACTCGATCGCGACCATCGTCGCGACGCGAGTACTCACTCCCGTCCAGGCCGTGCTGTGGGCTGCGTTCTGGAACTTCGTCGCCTTCGCCGTGCTCGGTACAGCCGTCGCCAAGTTCATCACCCAGGAGATCGTCAAGGCCGATGCGGTGAGCATCGGGTTGGTTTTCGCCGGTCTGATCGGTGCGATCTTCTGGAACGTCCTGACCGCATGGATGGGCCTGCCGTCATCGTCGTCGCACGCGCTCGTCGGCGGCCTCGTCGGTGCAGCGATTGCCAAGTCGGGCGGCCACGTCGTCATCCTCGACGGGCTCGAGAAGACTGGTGTGTTCATCATCTACTCGCCGCTGATCGGCCTCGCCCTCGGTTTCAGCTTGATGGTGATGGTGATGTGGATCGTGCACCGAATCAAGAAGGTCCGAACGACCAACCGGGTGTTCCGCAGCATGCAGCTCGTCTCGGCCGCTGCTTTCAGCCTCGGCCATGGAGCCAACGATGCTCAGAAGACGATGGGCATCATCTTCCTGCTGCTCGTCGGGGCCAATAAGGCCAAGATCGGTGAGGACATTCCGCTCTGGGTCGTGCTGTCGGCCCACACTGCAATCGGCCTCGGCACCATGTTTGGCGGCTGGAAGATCGTCAAGACGATGGGCAACAAGCTCACACGGCTGCAGCCCATGGGTGGCGTGTGCGCCGAAACCGCTGCTGCCGCGACGCTCTTCTTCGCCTCGGCGAACGGCATCCCCGTCTCCACCACCCACACCATCACCGGAGCGATCGTCGGTGTCGGTTCGACACAGCGCCTCTCAGCCGTCCGCTGGGGGGTCGCCCGTCGCGTCGTCTGGGCGTGGGTCCTCACCATCCCCGGTTCGGCGCTGGTCGCGATCATCACCTTCAAGCTCGTCGAGCTCTTCTCGTGAAGAACTTCGACCGTCGGGCGATCTTCTTCTGGCTCAGCGCCCTCGCCAGCTTCGCCCTCATACCGGTCACCCCCGAGAAGTTGATGGCGGTCGGTGTGATTCTCGGTTGTTTCCTGTTGCTGCTCGGTGGCGCCTCGTGGCTCGACGACCGAACGCGCAACCGGCGGACCTGAGACACGCGCTGCGATGATTCTCGACGTCCAGTTCAATTCGGCGACGACACCGTGGCCGGCCATGCGCGATGCGGTGCTCGCTGCGGAGGCTGCGGGTTTCGGCTGCGCCTGGGTCGTCGACCATCTCGCCGGGCAGGTGATGCGTGGCGATTCGATGCTCGAGTGCTTCACGCTTGCCGGCGCGCTGGCTGCCTCGACCACGTCGATCGGTATCGGCACATTGGTCGCGAACGTCTGGAAACGGTCGCTCGGCACGCTCGCGGTCGCTGCGGCAACGGCCCAGCAGATCAGCAGCGGACGATTCTGGCTCGGCATCGGAGCGGGCGCATCACCGACCTCGCCGTTCGGTGCCGAACAGGCTGCGGTGGGGATCGAACTCGCTCCGCAGATGACCGTTCGCCACCAGCGCGTGCTCGACTTCATTTCGCTGGCCCGCGAGATGTGGTCCGATGGTGTCGTCGCCGGCGTGTCCGGATTTCCCGTTCCCACGGCTCCGATCCCGATGATCGTCGGCGTGAACAGCTCTGCGCTGGCCCGGATCGCGGCGGTGGAAACCGACGGGATCAATGTCCGCTGGAATCACGATCGCCTCGACGAGATCATCGCCAACGCCCGTGAGGCGCGCCCGCGAGGGGCTCCCCCGCTGCTGGTCACGGTGTGGCAACCGTTCGAGGAAGCGCTGCTCGACCCAGATGGTGTCGATCGCCGCCGCTACGACA
>JBDSDH010000296.1:0-8342 GCA_039920665.1 Ilumatobacteraceae bacterium | reverse complement strand
GGTCGTCCGGCATGGTCAGTCGCAGCATCCCGGGCGAGAAGTTCATCTACAACTTGTTCAACACCATCGGTGAGACCCTGCCGAGCATGGCCTTGGCCCGTCAGGGTGCCGCGTTCGCAAAAGGTCGGTCACAAGCCTCGATGCAGACTGCAGCACAGTCCGTTGCTGCCCAATTGGTCGAGCGCGTCCAGCCATTCGCAGCGGGCCTGTTCGCCGAACACCGTGCGGCCGGTCGACCCATTGTTCTTGCGACGACCACGCCATATGACCTGGTCAAGCCGTTCGCGGACCTGCTCGGTCTCGACGATGTGGTCGCCACCCGCTACGGCGTCAATTCCGATGGCACCTACGACGGCACGCTCAACGGCCCGTTCGTGTGGAGCGCCGGCAAGCTCGCCGCGTGCAAGGAGTGGGCCGATCGGCACGGAGTCGACATGACCAACAGCTATGCGTACAGCGACAGCGTGTACGACGCACCGCTGTTGTCGGCCGTTGGTCATCCCTATGCGGTCAACCCGGATCCACGGTTGGTACTCCTCGCAACGGCTCGTCGCTGGCCGATCCTGCATCTCGATGTGCCGCCGGGCGTCGCCAAGGTCCCGATCATCGGGCTCGAATTGCAGAAGATCGCGATGGCCTTC
Source organism: Ilumatobacteraceae bacterium (assembly GCA_039920665.1). Classification (GTDB taxonomy): domain Bacteria; phylum Actinomycetota; class Acidimicrobiia; order Acidimicrobiales; family Ilumatobacteraceae; genus WLMZ01. Next base: position 7,701 of record JBDSDH010000296.1, on the reverse strand, counting down.
ACCCGTCCGTTGCTGTTCCCGTATGCCCGGTTCGAGATCAGCGGCATCGAGAACATCCCCTCATCAGGGCCGGCCATTCTGTGCGGCAACCATCGCAGTTACTTCGATCCGGCTGCCGTGGCGCTCGCGATCGCCAAGAGTGGTCGCACGGTGAGGTTCCTCGGCAAGAAGGAAGTGTTCGACGCTCCGATCGTCGGTCAGATCGCGTCCGCGATGGGTGGTATTCGGGTCGAGCGCGGCACCGGCAGTGACGAACCGCTGAAGGCTGCAGCCGAGGCGCTCGCGGCCGGTGACATGGTGGCGATCATGCCCGAGGGCACGATCCCACGAGGGATCGCATTCTTCGATCCGGTCCTCAAGGGTCGTTGGGGCGCCGCCAAATTGGCTGCTCTCACCGGCGCCCCTGTCATTCCGATCGGTATCTGGGGGACCGAGAAGGTCTGGCCCCGCAACGCCAAGATCCCGAACGTTCTGAACCTCACCGATCCGCCGGTCGTCACCGTCACGGTCGGTCCACCGGTCGACATGAAGCACAAGAGCGCCGATACCGACACCAAGAAGTTGATGAAGGCGATCAGCGCGCTGCTCCCTCCGGAGGGCCGGGTCAAGCGGGTGCCCACCGACGAAGAACTGGCCGCCACGCTGCCGTCGGGGTACAAGGGCGATCCTCGCGCCGTGTTCGACCGTCGTCCTGGGAAGGATTGACATGGCATCGGCCGACGACCGACCGATCATTTCGCTGCTCCACGGGCCGAACCTCAATCTGCTCGGCCAGCGCGAACCCGAGGTCTACGGGACTGCGACCCTCGACGACTACGTCGCCGCCACGGTCGCAGCAGCCGATGCAGTCGGCCTCGACGTCGAATGGTTCCAGACCAACCACGAGGGTCAACTCGTCGACGCGATCCATGCCGCAAGGGGCCGCTGTGCGGCGATCCTGATCAACCCCGGAGCGTTCACCCACTACGCCTGGAGCCTGCACGACGCGCTCGCTGCGTTCAGCGGAGTGATCATCGAGATCCATATCTCGAACCCGAACGCTCGCGAGGCGTGGCGACACACCAGCGTCGTGTCGCCGGTCGCGACCGGAACGATCGTCGGACTCGGCATCCATGGCTACGAACTTGCCGTGCAAGCCATCGCTCGCAAATTGCGGAGCTGACCATGGCCGAGCTGCCGCCGGCGCTGCTTGCACCGATGGATCACGGCGGGCGGATCGCTGCGCTGCGCGCAGCCACTGCTGAGCTGGGCATCGATGGTTTCCTGGTGACCAACCCGATGAACATCCGTTGGCTGAGCGGATTCACCGGCTCCAACGGCTGGATTCTGCTGACATCAGCCGAACTGACGCTGTTCACCGACGGCCGCTACGGCGACCAGAGCCGGGATCAGCTCGGCGCCGCCGGGGTCGATGCGACGTTCGCGATCAGTTCGACCAGGGCGATCATGACCAACGATCTCGCCGGTGCGGTCGCACGAGCACACATCGGCCGACTCGGGTTTGAAGGGCCCCACATCACCTATGCCGACCACCGGACCTTGTCGTCAACGGTGTCGGGGGAGTGGACGCCGACTGCGGGCCTCGTGGAACAGCTTCGACGGACCAAGGACCAAGGCGAGATCGACCGGATGGAGCGAGCCTGCGACATTGCCGATGCCGCGCTCGCGACGACCACGCCGCTGCTGTTCACCGGCACGACCGAGGCCCAGTTCCGCGACGCGCTCGAGAACTCGATGCGCGAACACGGAGGCGACGGGCCCAGCTTCGACACGATCGTCGCCGCCGGTGCAAACGCCGCCCTACCGCACCACCATCCGGATGACACGCGGATTGTCGAAGGGATGACCGTCGTGATCGACTTCGGCGCGATGTACGACGGCTATCACAGCGACATGACCCGCACCTTGACGATCGGCGATCCATCGCCGATTCAGGCCGAGGTCTACGAGGTCGTGCTCGCAGCCCAGGTTTCCGGTGTCGCTGCGGTTGCATCCGGAGCTCGCGGGCAGGCACTCGATCAGATCTGTCGCGACAGCATCGCCGCCGCAGGATGGGGCCAATGGTTCACCCACGGCACCGGGCACGGGGTCGGACTGCAGATCCACGAAAGCCCCTGGTTGACGCAGAGCTACGACGACACTCTTGCGCCCATGGACGTCGTAACTGTCGAACCCGGGGTCTATCGTAGAGATTTCGGCGGAGTCCGTATCGAAGACATGGTGGTTGTCACCACCAACGGATGTCGGCCGCTCACCAAAACGCCCAAGGATTCACCATGCCCGCAATCACCACCAACGATCTGAAGAACGGGATCACGCTCGAGCTCGATACCGGCTTGTTCACCGTCCTCGAGTTCCAGCACGTCAAGCCGGGCAAGGGCAGTGCGTTCGTTCGCACCAAGCTGCGCAACCTGAAGAGCGGCAACGTGCTCGAGCGCACGTTCAACGCAGGCATCCGAGTCGAGCAAGCGATCCTCGACCGAGCCGACATGCAGTTCTTGTACAAAGACGGCGAAGACTATGTCTTCATGGACACCTCGACCTATGACCAGATCACGGTGCGTCCGGTTGCGCTCGGTGAGGCCGCCGACTACATGATCGAGTCGATGATGGCCCAGATCGCGATCTACCAGGGCGAGATCGTTTCGGTCGACATCGCTGCTTCGGTCGAACTGACCATTGCCGAGACCGAGCCCGGTTTGCAGGGTGACCGTTCGACCGGCGGCCGCAAGCCGGCGACGCTCGAGACCGGCAAGGTCGTCCAGGTGCCGCTGTTCGTCAACATCGGTGACAGGATCAGGGTTGACACGCGCACCGGCGAATACATGACGCGGGTCTGATCCAAGTGGCCCGCCGCCCCCGCCCGATGGGTGAGGAAGACGAACGTTCAGACGCGCGCGAGCGCGCCCTGATCCTGTTGTACGAAGCCGAGTCGAAGTCGATGGCCCCCACCGACGTCGTCGATTCCCAGGTCCTACCGCCCGACGATCTGACCCAGACCCTTGTGGCGGGGGTTGAACACAATGGGCGCCAGATCGACGACCTGATTGCTACCCACGCCAAAGGTTGGTCCCTGCAGCGGATGCCGATGCTCGATCGCAACATCCTCCGGATCGGCACGTTCGAGTTGCTCGGTCGGGCCGACGTGCCCGTTGCGGTCGTGATCGACGAAGCCGTCGAACTTGCCAAGCGGTTTTCCACCGATGACTCCGGTCGCTTCGTCAACGGCGTGCTGTCGGCCATCGCTCCGGTCGTTCGGGCCGACGCACCACCGAAGGCCTGAGCCGACCTCGGCCAGCGCGGCCCGGTTGCTAGCTTCGATCTGATGGGCCGGGTCACGACGAGCGCGATGAATGCGTTGCGCCGATTCAACCGGCGTGCGATCGCTCCACGGTTGACCGATGCCGCGTGGCGGATGCAGGCGGCGTCGATCGCTGCGGTGCTCGGCTTGATGCTCTTTGCAGTTCGAGTGCTCGGCGCACAGTGGCCGGGAAAGTTCAAGATCTTCTTCCCGGACTCGTTCTCGTTCCTCAATGCCGCCAGGCACACGCCGTTCTCGCCCTCGTTCTACGTCGCCGAGCGGCCGATCGCGTTCCCGACGCTGCTCTTCGTGCTCGGCCGCAGCACTGCCGTGACGATCATCGTCCAGACCCTCCTCTACGGCATCGTCTACTTGTTCGCAGCGTTCACGGTGTGGCATGTCCTGCGTCAGACCGAAGCACGAATCGTTGCTGCGTTCCTCGTGATCACCATCGGTCTCGAACCGCGCTTTGCGCTCTGGAACACCCACATCCTCAGCGAGTCGTTGGGCATGACCTTGGCTGCGTGTTCGATCGTCACCTGGTGGCGGTTCTCGGCCGCGCCGTCGCGGCGCACGCTCAACTGGGCCGGGTTGGCGACGATCGCGTGGCTCACCGCTCGTGACTCCAACGTTCCGCCCTGGATGGCGGTCGGTGTCCCCGGACTGTTGCTCGCGTCGTGGCTGTGGAAGTCGGTGGATCCATCGCTGCGCCGAGGGCTGCGCCGATGGGGCATCGTCACGCTCATCGTCTGCGGCGGGGTGACGCTGTCGCAATCGACCAATGGAAGGAACCGCTACGCGACGATCAACAACGTGGGACTGCGGGTGCTGCCGCACGAGAACCTGACCAAATGGTTCGTCGACCAGGGAATGCCACTCGACGATGCGCTGCGCGCCCGAACCGGATCGAGCAGCTTCGACAACGACTGGGACATGTTGACGAGCCCGCAGTTGCAGCAGTTCCGGGACTGGGCCGACAACAGTGGCCAGCGGGTCATGTTGCTGTCGTATGCGCGGTTCTTTCCGCACTGGGTCGCTGAACTCTCCAACGAGCTACCGAGCCTGCTCTCCTCCGACCAACATGCCTATGACGCGTTCGGCGTCGCGGATCGGCTCCCCGACGCGGCGCCGGCCCAGATCAACGGACCGACCACGCCGCTGGGGTTGCTCGCATGGACCGTGCTGTGCCTCGTCGCCCTTGCTCTGGCGACGCTTCGCAAACGTCGCGCCCAGGTCGTTGTTCTCGGTCTGCTGTTCGCCTCGACATTCGTCGATCTGTACATGGCGTACGTCGGCGACTCGGTCGAGGTGTTGCGACACATGGTGGGTCCCCTGTCGCGAATGGCGCTGGTGATGGTGATCATCGTCGGCGTCGGGTTGGACTCGTTGTTCGAACTCGTCCGCCCGAACCGGCTTGATCCGGTCGTGACCTCGATTGCTGCCGACGACCATTTGCTCTCGGAGCCCATCACGTGACGAGCGTCCGCACCGGTTGGCAACGGATTGCGCTCCTCGCCACGGTCTTCGTCGTTGGTGCCATGGTGGTCGCAGCGTTTTTCCACAACGAGTTCCGCAGCCAGAACTGGGATCCGATGCAGACCCGGGTCTACGTGCTGCGCACGATCCACTTCGGCGGCACGTTCTACGAGAACGGCCTGGTCAACAAGGGGCCGGTCGAGCCGCTGGTATATCGGCTGGCGGCGGCGGTCACCCCCTACGACGGGTTCTGGTACGCGATCTCGGCCATCATCATCGTCGTCAGTGGCATCCTCGCCTGGGCAGCCGGCAAGACCGCCTTCGTACTCGGCGGCCACCGTCTGCTCGGCGTCGCAATCGGGATCGGCGTGTTCTTTCACTTCGCGCTCGGCAACGCGGACTATGCCGGAGCTCTGTACAGCCGCAACATGATCATCGGTCTGTACGCCGGCGCATGGCTGATTGCGATCACACCGCGCTGGTGGTCATCGAGGCGAGCGCCGATTGCAGCGGGTGCGATCGGCGTGCTGCTCGGGCTCGGGATCCAGACGCTGTTCGTTTCGACGATCGCAGCAATCGGTGTCGGATTGATGGCGCTTGCGACGATCGAGACCGTCGCGGACGAGCAGCCCTATCGCCGCAGCCGGCGGTTGCTGGTGATCACGCCGATCGTGGTGTTCCTGTCGTGCCCGATCTACTACGTAATTCGGGGTCGATTCACCGAGTTCTGGAGCAGCTACTGGACGTACAACACATACCAGAACGCCGCAACTGGTCGCAGCTTCGCCAACCAACTCGTCTACGGCCGTGACGTCATCCTCCGCTATTACCGGTCATGGCCGGTGTCGCTGGTGATCATCGTTGCCTTCGTCGGCGCAACCATCGCGTTGTGGCCGACCTTCGACCGTCGCTCGCGGGCGATCCACATCAGCATCACGGTGTGGTTCATCGGCGCCTGGGCGGAACTCGTGGCCGGCCAGCGGTATTCGTCCCATTACTTCTCGATCCTCGCGATCCCGACAGCGTTGATGGCCGCTGCCGTCCTCGGCCACGGCTATCGGCTCATGCGCCGCGAGCGTGGCCGTGAGTTCCGTTCAATTGCTGTGTGGCCGCTGGCCGCGAGCCTGCTTGCGATCGCGGCCGGAGGGGGCCAACACCTCACGCTCGGTCTCGAGGCCGCGAGCTCGTATTCCAGCGTGCACCAGGTGGCCGAGCAGCGACGGTCGGTCGAGCCGGGTCAGCAGCGCACCGTGCGGGCCGTGATGGATCTGGCGTCAGTCGATGGTGATCCGCTCCTGGCCTGGACCGAGTTTCCGTGGGTTTACCTCAACTACCACCGCACGGCTGCGACCCGTTGGATCTGGAAGAGCTTCATGCTCGGCCAGATCTACCTCGGCCGGAGCAGCCCCGACTACGTCTTGCACGAGACATGGCAGTGGTTTGCCGACGACATGGCTGAAGCGAAGCCAGCGGTGTTGCTGGAGGAAGTTGCGTTGCCGGTTGCCGCGGGCACACCGTTCGATGCCTACGTCAACGCCAACTTTCGCCCCGTCTTCACCAACGCCGACAACATCGTCCATCTCCGCAACGATGTCGCCAAGGCCATCATCGACGGCTCGGGCGACGGCGAGGTGTTCACCCCGACCGGCACCGCGCTTGAATCGAATTGGAATGTGGGTCGAGGCGAGGCAACGCTCGCCCCCGAGACCGTTCCGTCGTTGACAGATGCCCTCGAACTGAGCACGTCGAGATGCACGCGAATCTCCGGCACGTATACGGGGCTCGCCGGCGCTGCCGGATCATTCCTGTCGTTCCGGCTCGACGACCCACGCCGCGCCGGGACGAATGCGCGACTCAACATCGTCGGCGACGAGGTCGTGTCCGGCAACGACACGACGATTTTCGACACCACGTATCTCGGCGATGGCGGCCCGACCGAAGACCAGACCGTTGGTCCGACCAACGAACTCCCGGGAGCGGAGCAGCCGACCCCGGTACCCGAACCGCACGACTTCGCGGTCGTGGTGGGTGAGCATTCCGCGGCGCTTGTGATCGATGGACAGATCCACGCCGCCGTGCGCCTCGATGGCCAGACCCGCCTCTCGCTGGAGGTTCGCCAGGGCGGCGTCACGCTCACCGAGCTCGGCCGCAGCCGCGCCCCGAATACTGGCGGCTGCTGAGCACATCGACACGGCACAGTGGGAAGGGCCCGTCCGGAACGATGCCGTGTGGGCAGGGATCGTGGCGCGATCGACGCGCACCCTCAGCAGCGGCTGCTATGTTGCGTGCAGCCGTCAAACGGGTCCCGAGAGGCCCGAACGGAGGAGACCATGTTCACGTGCCTGAATCAAACCTGACCTCTTCGTCGACGTCCCCATCGGGGGACGTTTTTCATGTCAAAGCCGAGGTGCTCGGAGCAGCCGACATCCGGCGTGCCATCACCCGTATCGCGCACGAGGTGATCGAGCGCAACCGTGGCCTCGACGGCGTCGTGCTGATCGGCCTGCAGCGTGGCGGCGTCTGGATTGCCGAGCAACTCGCTGCGGCCATCTCGACGATCGAACCGACAGCGACTGTCCCGGTCGGGCGAGTCGACGTCTCGATGTATCGCGACGACATCGGTCTGCGGCCGATCTCTCCCGGCTCGGTGACCGAGATTCCCGTCGCGCTCGACGGGGCGATCGTCGTGCTCGTCGACGACGTGCTCTACACCGGCCGCACAGTGCGGGCCGCGATCGATGCGATCCACGAATACGGCCGCCCGAAGATGGTGCAGCTTGCGGTCCTGGTCGACCGTGGTCATCGCGAGTTGCCGATCCGGCCCGACTTCGTCGGCAAGAACCTTCCGAGCAGTAGTGAGGAAGACGTCCGGGTCACGTCCGAGGGCGTGGTCATCCACACCCGGGCTGTCACGCCGGACAGCA
>JBDSDH010000295.1:0-5200 GCA_039920665.1 Ilumatobacteraceae bacterium | reverse complement strand
GCCTCGGTGACGGCGATGTGCTCCTTCTTGGTGTCGAGGATGAACACAGCGTCCGGACGCTTGGCCATGCCGCGGATACCGCCGAGGTTCTTCTGCAGCTTCTCGAGCTCGCGGCTGAGGAGGAGGGCTTCCTTCTTCGGCATCGCGTCGAACTCGCCGGACACCTTCATCCGCTCGTACTCCTGCATCTTGCTGACGCGCTTGGAGATCGTCTCGAAGTTGGTCAGCATGCCGCCGAGCCAGCGCTCGTTGATGTAGGGCATGCCGCACTTCTCGGAGTAGCTGCGGACGGGATCCTGGGCTTGCTTCTTGGTACCGATGAACAGCACGTTGCCGCCCTTGGCGGATAGTTCGCGGACGAAGTTGTAAGCAACCTCCGCACGAGCGAGCGTCTGCTCGAGATCGATGATGTAAATGCCATTGCGCTCGCCGAAGATGAAACGCTTCATCTTCGGGTTCCAGCGGCGGGTTTGGTGCCCGAAGTGAACTCCGGCTTCCAGCATTTGGCGCGTTGTGACGACAGCCATGATCAACCACTCCTCTCCTGCGGTTAGCGGGCGCCCCATCCGGCGCCGAGGCGACCGCAGGGTGGATGAGGCACTGATGATTTGGCTGTTGACAAACCGGCGACACGGATGGTCGCCGGCGCAAGGCCGTTCGAGATGCTATCGGGACGATCTGCCGCGCGGAACCGGCGCCGGACAACTCCGAGCTCGCTGCGCGGCAGGTCGCGACGTCGATCCATCGGTCGGCACGAGACGCGGTCGGCGGGTGGCGACTGCGACGAACAACGACGGGTCGAGCGGTGTGTCGTCGCTTGCCTTGAGCCCGAAGTAGAGCCGGGTCGACGACCAGCCGACGAGCTGCCCGGCAACGACCCGTTCGCCGAGGATCACATCAGCGTCGGAGAGCATTCCGTACGTCGCTCGAATGCCGTCGTCGTGAGCGACGACGACGTAGCGGACGCCCACGACAATCCCGACGAACGTCGCGACACCGGCTGCAGCTGCCCGAACAGGCGTGTCACGGGCGACGTCGTATTCCTGACCCCGATGACCTGGGCAGTAGTTGCACGCCGGCGCTTCGAACGGAACGGCGACGCGAGCGTCGACCGGCGCCAGGTAACACGACATCGTTGCAACGGTCGGGTTGGCGACAAGCAGCAAGACGACAGACAGCAGGTTCCACCACATCGTGGACCTCGATTCACAACTCGATGATGGTTCGGTCGACCGATGTCGACGAGGCCCGTCGAGCGGGCATTCGTGGCGTGTCGAGTCAGGCCATGCCCGAGGCGGACAGTCGCGAACGAAGCTGCAGCACAGCCTTGGTATGGATCTGCGACACCCTGCTCTCGGTGACGCCGAGCACGCCGCCGATCTCGGCCAGAGTGAGGCCCTCGTCGTAGTACAACGACAGCACCAGCTTTTCCCGCTCGGGGAGCTTGCGGACCTCGACCCGGACTGCTTTGCGAATCTCGACCTCTTCGTATGCGCCGGACGGGCTGTCCGGCGTTTCACCCCGCAACGTCCGGGGCTCGGCACCGGCGACGAGCGCTCGGTCGAGCGGGCCGACCGTTGTTGATGCAATCGAGGCCAGCCACCGCTGGAACTCGGTGCCTGTGATGCCGAGGTGGGCTGACAGTTCGTCCTCGGCCGGGCTGCGGCCGAGCTTCATCTCGAGCTCATGGAAGGCCGACTCGACTTCGCGGGCTCGGCTGCGCACCGACCTCGGGACCCAGTCGAGGGCCCGTAGCCCATCGAAGATGGCTCCCCGGATTCGCGGCACGGCAAACGTCTCGAACTTCACCCCTCGGTCGGAATCGAACCGCTCGACTGCATCGATCAGACCGAAGATGCCGGCACTGACCAGGTCGCCGGGGTCGACGCTGCTCGGGAGACCGGCGCCGACGCGACCAGCGACGAACTTCACGAGCGGCGAGTAGTGCACGATCAATCGCTCGCGAGCGCGTTGATCGCTGTGGCCGAGCCAACGGTCCCACCACCCCATCAACTCGTCGTCGCCCGAGGCGCGTCCGGGACTCTCCCTCATCCAAAGGCTCCAGACGGTGCGCATATCGACACTGCGAGAACAATCATGCTCGTGGATGCGTTTCGGAGTACACGGCGCGGAGGCGCTCCTTGCTGACGTGGGTGTATCGCTGCGTGGTGGCCACGTCACTGTGGCCGAGTAATTCTTGCACGGCGCGTAGGTCTGCTCCCCCGTCGAGCAAATGGGTTGCAAAGCTGTGCCGCAGCGCATGCGGATGAGTCGGCACCGCCGATCGTCGATCGATGATCCGGCGGACGTCGCGCGGACTGAGTCGATTGCCGCGTTCATTTCCGAACATCGCCGGGCCACCAGAAGCAGGAACGACGTCTCGACGGATCTGGAGCCACGAGACGACCGCGTCAGCGGCCGGCTTTGACAGTGGCACCCGCCGCTCCTTGCTGCCCTTGCCCCACACAGACACGGCACCCCCCACGACGTCCACGGAACCGACATCGAGTTGGCACAGTTCACTGACACGCACCCCGCTGCCGTAGAGCAGTTCGAGCACCGCATCGTCGCGACGGCGCCGCCAATCCGGCTCATCGTCAGGAGACGCAGCATCGAGCAGTTGTTCGATCTCACCATGAGACAACACCTTCGGCAGCCGCCCCTGTCCACTCGGCGCGCGCAACGATGCGGCGGGGTCAGCGGCGACGACACCGTTGCGTCGGAGCCATGCGAAGTAGCGCCGGACACCAGCAACCTTGCGCGACACGCTGCGCCGGGCGTAGTCGCTGGAGCTGAGATGTCCCACGTAGCGGCGAAGCACGACCCGGTCGACCGCGCCCGGCTCGGTGACATCGAGATCGGATGCCCAGGTCGCGAACGACTCGACGTCGCTGCGGTAGGCCGAGACGGTGTTCGGGGACGAGGATGTGAGCGATGCGACGAAGTCGTCGATACGCCATCGTGCAGACACGTCGGCAGGCAGCGAGGTCGACGCCGACGCGCGCTTGTCTGCAGTAGGTCCGGCCACAGGACGCGAGAGTATTCGCTGTTGGCACTCATTGTGCGTGACCCTCCCAAACGGGTGCGACACGGTGGCGGCTCGATCACGTCGTGTACGCCGAAGCAGGAGCCCGTTCGAACCAGCCGTTGACCTGTTGCAGCCAGCCGTTCATCTCCAACCGAGCGGCAGCCATGGCGCACTCGACGACCGAGCAGCCCGTCAGCAACATCAATTGCTCGAGCGTTCGCGCCTCTGCGCACAGCGCGAGCACATCGTGATCGAATCCGTGCGGTCGCGGCCTTGCGTCGTAGGCGGCTGTGACCACGCGGCTGGAATCGAGACCCAGCGCAATGAGCACGTCGTCGACACATGTGACGATCGGGCAGCCGTCGCGAACGAGATCGTTGGTGCCGTTCGCGGCGCGATTACGAACCGAGCCGGGTACGGCCATCACCGTGATGGCTCGCCGCCGCGCCTCGTCGACGGTGATCAACGATCCGCCACGCTCACGCGATTCGACCACCACGACAACCTCGCTGAAGGCGGCGATGATCCGGTTTCGAAGCGGGAAGCGATACGCCTCTGGCGGCGCGCCCGGCGGCGCTTCGGACACGATCAGACCTCGTTCGGCGACCGACGCGAACAGGGACCGGTGCTCGGGTGGATAGACGATGTCGAGCCCGCAGGCAACGACCGCAATGGGAGCGGCTCCGTCGTCGACCGACAACGCGCCGCGATGCGCACACCCGTCGATGCCACGAGCGAGGCCGGACACCACGTGCACATCGGCTGCTGCGAGATCGTGACCGAGTGTTCCTGCCATGTCGCGGCCGGCGCCGGTGGCGTTGCGGGTTCCGACGAGGCCGACCCGTCGTCCGTTCAGCGCCTCAGTTGAACCACGACTGAACAACACCGCGGGCGGAGCCGGATCATTGACCAGGATCGGCGGATATGAGTCGGTTCCGATCACCATCACATCCAGTCCGAGGTCGAGGCATCGCTGCCACGCTCGCTCGGGTGTGTGCTGCACGGCGCTGGCGCGCCACGTGGCCGCCAGACCGGCGACATCGAACACCTCGCGCAACAACCCCGAGGGCGCCGATGCTCCGCTGGCCATCGCATAGGCATCGATCGGTGCGAGTCGGCCGAGCAGCATCCGCAGCCGCGCCGATGTCATCCGCTCGAACGATGCGAGAGCTGCGGCAAACGCGCTGGCCGGCAGTCCGGTCATGCCGCTCTCCCCCGCATCATCGGCGACAGTTGCACTCGATATTGCAGCGCGAGTGTCACGTGGCCGATCTCGATCGAGTTCGGTTGCTCTGGGTCGAGGTCGGCAAGCGTTCGCGCCACTCTGCGGACCCGGTGATAGCCGCGGCCCGTGAGCCGGTCTCGCAGGAGTTCGCTTCTGAGGCGATCGTGAGCCTCAGGCGACAGCGGTGCGAACTGATCGAGTTGAGAAGATTGGATCGCTGCATTGAGGTGGCCCTGACGAGCAACCGCCAACTCGCGGGCGGCCCCGACCCGGGCAGCGACGACCGCCGTCGGTTCGCCGCCGCCGCTGTCCATCAGTTGGTCCACATCCGGCCGCATCACGCTGACTCGCAGGTCGAATCGATCGAGGAGCGGCCCGGACAGCCGTCGGAGGTAGCGCGCCTTGGCCCCTTCGTCGCACTGGCATGCGCCCGGTGGGCCGCCACCACACGGACATGGATTGGTCGCCGCGACCAGCAGGAATTGTGCCGGCAGGGTGGCCGTGGCCCGGGCCCGGGCGACCCGAACCACACCTTCCTCCAATGGTTGGCGCAGTCCGTCGAGAACGGTCGGTGCGAACTCGCCGAGTTCGTCCATGAACAAGATCCCGCCGTGCGCAAGCGAGATCTCCCCCGGCCGCAGTGTGGATGTCCCGCCACCGACGAGGGCGACGATCGAACTGGTGTGATGCGGGGCGCGATAGGGCGCGCGGGTCACCAGTCCATTCGGAGGCAGGCGCACGCCGGCGGCCGAGTGCACCATCGTCGCCATCAGCGCAACATCGGGGGTGAGCGGTGGCAGCAGACCCGACATCCGTTGGGCGAGCATCGTCTTGCCCGAGCCCGGCGGCCCGACGAACAACAGATGATGTCCACCCGCAGCGGCAATCTCGAGCGATTGGCGTGCCAGCGGCTGCCCACAGACATCGGCGAGATCCGGGAACAACTC
>JBDSDH010000294.1:0-3891 GCA_039920665.1 Ilumatobacteraceae bacterium | reverse complement strand
TGGATCCGTGGTCCGTGGTCCGTGGCTGTATGTTGCGCTGATGGGGTCGTCGATGCAGCGGGAGAGCTACGCCGAGGTGCTCGCTTCGGTCAAGCGTGACATTCAGGCTGCTCGCACGCGTGCTGTGTTGGCGGTGAACGGCGAATTGATCGGGCTCTACTGGCGGATCGGTCGGCGGATCCTTGAGCTGCAAGAGGCCGAGGGACCGCGAGCCCAGGTCGTTGCCCGTTTGTCAGCCGATCTTCGTTCCGAGTATCCGGCGATGCGGGGGCTCGGCCGTTCGAACATGAATTACATGAGGGCGTTCGCGGTGGCGTGGCCGGACGAAGCATCTTTCCAACGACTCGTTGGAAAGATGCCGTGGGGTCACAATCTTGAGTTGATCGATCGTCTCGACGACGCCGAGCTGCGCGACTGGTACGCCCTCCAAGCATTGGAGCACGGATGGTCGCGGGCGGTGCTCAGCCATCAGATCATGTCCAAGCTGCACCTGCGTGCCGGTGTCGCCACATCGAACTTCGCGACCGTGTTGCCGGCCGCCGAGTCCGAGCTGATGCAGCAGGCCACCAAGGATCCGTACAACTTCGAATTTCTTGGCCTTGGACCGCAGATCGTCGAACGTGAACTCGAGGATGCGCTGCTCGTCCATGTGCAGCGGTTCCTCGTCGAACTCGGTGCTGGGTTCGCGTTCGTCGGACGTCAGTACGCGCTCGCTGTCGGAAACCAGGACTTCTTCATCGACTTGCTGTTCTTCCACATCCCGACGAAACGGTATGTGGTGTTGGAACTGAAGCGATCGCCGTTCTCTCCGGAAGCGATCGGCCAGCTGAACTTCTACGTGAACGTGATCGATGATCAGCTGCGACGTGATGACGAACGCGCCACGGTCGGACTGTTGCTGTGCACCAGCCGAGACGACAACGTTGTTCGCTACGCGCTGTCCGGTGTCGCCACCCCGATGGCGGTCGCTGGGTACACGCTCGGCGACCTACCCGGCGAGGTTCGCTCTGCAATGCCCGCCGAGGCCGACCTGCTGCACACCATCGAAGCTGTCCTCGACGAGTACCCGAGGGACTGACAACGATGCGCGGCTCGCTCCGCGAACGACGTCCTGGCTCCTGGGAGTTGCGGGTGCACGCAGGACGAGATTCGACCACTCGAAAGTCGACGTATGTCAGTCGGACTGTGCATGGGGACCGCAGCGCCGCCGAACGCGGACTCGACGCGCTCGTCGCCCTGGTGAACGACTCGCCGTCGACTCCAACGCTCGGAACCGTTGGCGAGTTGTGTGACAAGTGGTGGAAGTACAGCTCCCCGAACCTGTCGCCAACGGTCGCCAGAGAGTATCGGCGCCTGATCGACCAACGACTCGTGCCCACGCTCGGACACGTAAAGGTGGTCGACCTTCGCACGAACCAGCTCGACGCTTGGTACGGCGAGCTTCTGACTGCCGGCGCGGTGAGCGGCCGGCCGCTGTCGGCCAACTCGGTACGACGTATTCACTCAGTGCTGCACCGTGCGCTCGAACAAGGCATTGCGTGGGACTGGATCGGCCACAACCCAGCTCGCCGAGCGAGCCCACCACCCGCACGCCGGCCAAGCCTTCACCTCCCCAGCCCCGAGGAGGTCATCAACCTCATCGACGCTGCACGCGCAGTCAACCTCAGCCTGCCGATCTTCCTTCGTCTCGCCGCAGTCACCGGTGCCCGACGCGGTGAACTCTGCGCCCTCCAATGGCGTCACGTCGACTTCCAACGACACACACTGCACATCGCCGGCCAAGTCGCGCACACTCCGGCTGGACTCGTTCGACGACCGACCAAGAACCACGCCGAACGGCGGCTCGCCCTCGACCCGGTCACCCTCACGGAACTCGCTGAACTCGCCGCTGTCCGGCACCCAACCCGGGTCGAAGCCGGCTGCTACATCTTCAGCCACGAGCCGAACGGGATGACACCGTGGCGACCCGACTACGCCACCCTCGCCTTCTCCCGTCTCGCCGACCAACTGGCGATCGCAAACATCCGTCTCCACGACCTCCGCCACTTCGCTGCGACGACCATGTTGCTCAACGGCATCGACGTCCGCACAGCGGCAGGACGACTCGGCCATGCTCGCGCCTCGACGACGCTGGACATCTACGCCCACTACACCCAACCAGCCGACCAACACGCCTCGGCCACACTCGCCCACAGTCTCGACGTACCTACCTGAGTCGACGCGGCCGCCGGCGCCATGCCGACTTCGCTACCGTTGCGCCGTGTTTGTCAGCGATCTGCGCCATTCTCTCGACATGCCCGAAGATGCGCCTGCGCCGGCAAGGCGGCTCGGTCAGCAGTTGGCGGCGATCGTGCGCGCAGCGAGCGCCCGGCCGGTCGGAACGGGCGCGAGGTCAGCGGCCGGGTGTATTCGTCGGCCGGGCCGTCGACCGTGCGAGGGATTCATCATGGTCTCTCGCCGCACGACCGGCGAGATCGCCTGGAGCTGCGACACGTGCGGCGATGAGGGTGTCATCACCGGCTGGGAGGGATCACCCACCGACCTGTCAGGCGTCGACGGTAGCTATGCCAACGGAGACGAGCTCGTGGTGCTCGTCGCTCGCGAGCTATACGAGCTGATCCACGAAGTCCTGCTGCTCGACGATGCGTGCGAACTGCTCGTCGCACGCGCGGAGGGCACTGCTGCCGGAGTTGTTCTGACAGGGTCGACGACTGCGTTCGAGGAGTTGATCGAATACGTCGCATCGGAGGCCAATGCCGAAACCAACCGGCGGCGGATGCGGTCACTCGACGCGGCGTGCACAGCGCTCGAAGCAGCGCTGGTTGCGGAGTAATCGTGTTCACGGTTCGCGGCACGAAGAAGTTCTTGGATCGCGTCGGCCGCCCGGTAGCTGATCCGCCGTCGTCAACGACGGTCCTCGGCGATTGGTACTCGAACGCATTGTTCTGGAGGCCGCAGGTTGCGTTGTTCGTGAATGCCACGACGTTCGTCCCGGTGCTGATGCCGCTCGCTCCGGCGGCCGGAGTGGTCGCCCGGTTCCCGATGGCGATGGCTGAGGTGCTCGCAGCGCTCGGAGTAGATCCGCGTTTCGTGGAAGCTGAGACGACAGAGATGAGCTCGTTCGGGTTGGCGAAGACGGCGAGTCGGCAGGTGCTCGGCGTGATGAACGAGTTCACGTTCATGGCCGAACACACGATCAGCACAGGTCGCGCGGACCCGACAGACCTCCTTGGGCTGTCGGTGTGGCTCGCCAACACGATCGTCGGTCCGATCTCCAAAGACGATGGCTACACGCCGATCGGTGCGCTCCAGCGAGGCGTCGCGACGGCCATGCCCGATTCCTGAAGGGCGTGACAGGTCTCGATGGCGCTGTCGCGCCGACCGTCGTTTTCGAGTGACCAACGGTTTATCAGACCCACGGTCATTACTCGTCTGACGCCCTCGGCGGCCCGATGGCCGAGGCAAGAGTTGTCCATCCACTTGTCTATCTACTGCGCGCTACTGCATGCTGTCCAACGAGACCAGACGAGGAGAACACGGAAGCTGAGCAGGTCAGATGCGACTCAAGGTGACTCGCTGCGACCTACTCGACCGCATTCCTAAACCGCAGGTCGCAGGTTCAAATCCTGCCGGGGGCTGCAAGAAAACATGGTTTGAGCTGGGAGTTCATTGCCGGCGCCGATCGACCAAAAGTCAACCGTGGGTCGAATTGCGAGCGGACTCTCAGCGTGATTGGGAAGGCCAGAGGAAGGAGATCGACTTCTGGTGCAAGGCCTAGAAGTGTTGGCCCTTGCACCGGAACTTGCGGAGGCGTCCCTCTGTTCGCTCTGTATCGAACAAGGACGGCCAACTGTCGGGAAGCATGCACGGACATGCCTTTGCGGGGGTCAG
>JBDSDH010000293.1:0-3156 GCA_039920665.1 Ilumatobacteraceae bacterium | reverse complement strand
GATTCGCTCGGTATCGGTGCCCTCGGCAATCAGGCGTCACGCGTTCCCGACGAGGCGTTCGCCGAGTCGGGCGTCACGCCGCGCGGCGAACTGTGGGCGGCGATGCTCGACACCAAGGCCGGTTGGGACGAACTGATCCGCCGCCACGCGCCCGATGCACAGTTGCGCGACACGGTCTTGGCCAACCCGCTCTACAAGAACATCACTGGCCGCTTTGTCCAGAGCCACGACTACATCGCGATGGAGCGATTGCACGAACTGCATGCCAGCGGCGCCTACGACCTCGTCATCATCGACACCCCACCGTCGCGCAATGCGCTTGACATTCTCGATGCGCCCGGGCGGATGATGGAGTTCTTCGGCAGCCGGCTGTTGCGGTGGTTGACCGTGCCCTATCGCTCGCGCCTGTTCACCGTGGCGTCGAAGCCGTTCTACCAAGTTGCCGACCGAGTGCTCGGCTCCCGTTTCCTGCAGGACATCGCCGAGTTCTTCGTGCTGTTCCAGACCATGGAGAAGGGGTTCGTCGCTCGCGCTCGCGAGGTCGAGCGGTTGCTTGCTGACCCGCGCACCAGCTTCCTCGTCGTGTCGACGCTCGAAGCAGCGCCGGCTCATGAGGCGGTCTTCCTCGCCAACGCGCTCACCGAGCGCCACCTGCCCCTCGGCGGGGTGGTGATCAACCGCGCGATGCCTGCGATCATGCGTGAGCCCGTCGTCGCCGATGCCGCGACCAAGCTGGCGGCTGTCATCCAGAACAAGAAGTTGGCCACGTCGCTCGGCCTGGTGCTCGATGCCGAACCGACCGTTGTGCAGAACCTGCTCGGCGAGATCGCCGGCAGCTTCCACGACATTGCGATGGTGGCAACTCGCGAAGCCGAACGCCGCCACGAACTGGAGCGGCTGGCGCCCTTCACCGCGATCGCCCCGGCGCTGAGTCATGACATTCACAATCTGAAAAGCCTGTTGGAGCTGGGCGATCATCTCTGGCGCTAGCTGGATGCGCCAGACTCTTTCGAACGGCCCCACCACCCACCCGGGAACAATCCCGACACAGGAGCAGCAATGGCAACCCTCGCCGAACTCACGAGACAACACACGTCGCTGTCGCGCGAAGAGACCGCCCATCTGCAGCACCTGGTGTCCGAGTGGGGCATGCTCGCCGATCTCTGCTTCTCGGACCTGCTGTTGTACGTGCCGGCCGGCGAAGGTCGTTGGATCGTCACTGCCCATGTGCGCCCGGCAACCGGCCAGACCATCTACCTGAGTGACTGGGTCGGTGCGTGGGCGAGTGAAACCGAACTGCCGCTGCTCGCCGCCGCGATGACCGACGGTGCCGTCCACGAAGGCGAGATCAACGTTGCCAGCCTCGCCTCACCCGCGCAGATGTTGGCGATTCCCGTGCGGTTCCGTGACCGCACGATCGGCGTCTTGACCCGCGAGCGCACGAGCATCTCCGGCCGCCAACCGGGCGAACTTGAGCGCACCTATCTGTCGCTGTTCGACCGGTTTGCGACGATGATCTCGCAGGGCTCGTTCCCGTTCCCGGGCCGGATCGCCGATTCCAGCGCGGCCCCGCGAGTCGGCGACGGTGCAATGGTGCTCGATGTCGAAGGACGTGTGCGCTACGCCTCACCGAATGCTGTATCCGCTCTGCACGGCGTCGGCATCAGCGCGAACGCGGTCGGGATGCGGCTCGCCGAACTCGGTTTCAACGACAGTTCGGTCCGCCAGGCCTACGAACGCAGCGAACCAGTGATCCAGGAGTTCGATCAGAACGCCGAGGTCACGCTGCTGTCTCGCTGCATTCCTATCATCGACAGCGGTGAAGTCACCGGTGGGATCCTGCTGTTGCGCGATGTCACCGAACTGCGCAAGCGAGATCGGATGTTGCTGTCGAAGGACGCGACCATCCGCGAGATCCACCACCGGGTCAAGAACAACCTCCAGACGATCTCATCGCTGCTGCGCCTACAGGCGCGGCGGCTGTCATCCGAGGAAGCCAAAGCCGCGGTGGCCGAATCCGTTCGCCGGATCCGCACGATCGCGCTGGTGCACGAAACCCTGTCGCGCGAGCCGGGCGATGATGTCGCATTCATCGAAATCGTTCGCCCACTGCTTCGCCTGGCTGAAGAAGGTCTGCAATCCGAAGACCGCCCGGTGCACTTCAAGGTGCAGGGCGATGGTGGCCGGTTGCCATCGACGGTGGCCACGCCGCTCAGCGTCGTGCTCACCGAGCTACTCCAGAATGCGGTCGATCACGGCTTCCCCGAAGGCAGCGCCGGTGGGCGGGTCGTGGTTCAGTTGGCCAACGACGGCGACGAACTGCGAATCCGGGTGCTCAACGACGGTCGCGACCTGGACCCGGCGTTCGACCTCAACAAGGCAACCGGCCTCGGGCTCTCGATCGTACGAACGCTCGTCACCACCGAACTTGCCGGGTCGCTGACGATGCGGCCGGGCACGTCGGAGGACTTTGTCGCGGCCGATCTCGGGGATCACGTGACCAGTTTCGGCACGGTGGTCGATCTGCGTGTGCCGCTCGAAGCGGACTGACGGTCAGCGCCGGCATGTGCGTCGGTGGGACGTGACCTGACTCACAATCAAGGCAGGTCTGTCGCACCCTGGTGCGGGTATGTCCCGACTGGTTCACACCAGAAGGAGACCCCCAAACATGTCCGTGACCACGATTCCCCGCAAGATCATCCAGCTCAACGTCGCCGTCGCCCAGTCGGCGCTCGGCGTCACCACCTCGGCGTTCCGTCTCGTCAATGACGGTGTCAAGAATGTGCTCGACACGTCCCGCACGGCCGGCAAGACCGTTGTTGGTCAGGGCCGCTCGGTCGTCGAGCGCACCGCAGCGACCGCATCCGCCGGTGTCAAGGAAGTGTCCGGCCAGGCCGAAGCACAGGGCAAGAAGGTCGCCAAGGTCGTCGACAAGCAGGCCAACCGGATCGTCGATCGCGCCACCGATGCAGTCGAGGGCAAGCCCCATCAGGGCACCGCGTACGAGCAGTGGACCCGGGCTCAGCTGCTCGAGCGAGCCAAGGAAGTCGAAGTCACCGGTCGCTCGGCGATGAGCAAGAACGAGCTGATCGCCGCCTTGCGCCGCTGATTTGCCAGCACTCCGGAGACGCTCCGTAGAGACGCGAAACGACCCGG
>JBDSDH010000292.1:0-14340 GCA_039920665.1 Ilumatobacteraceae bacterium | reverse complement strand
GGTGATCCAAGCCTGGCCACGAACGGTTGGGAGGATCGCCGGCCGGCCGCCGACGTTGGTTTCGCCGACGATTCGGCCGTAGAAGCGGCTCCCGATGATCGATTCGTGGATCAGCGTGTCCCCGACTCCGAGCTGACCCTTGGCGTGCAACAACGCCAGACGAGCGCACGTGCCGGTACCCGTGGGACTGCGGTCGCTTCGCCCGGGTGACACGATGCAGGTGTTGCGAGCGGGGATGTCCGACGCCACAAATGGTTCGTTGAGCTGGACGATCGTGACATCTCGGAGCAGGGGATTGGCCGGATGGACCACGTCGTACTGCTCACGAGCCGCGATCCGAATTGCCTCGCCGAGTTCGCCGAGTTCGCGCGCTGCGTCAGCGGTGACCCGCATGCCGAGCGTCGTCACATCGACGATCGCGTAGAACATCCCGCCATACGCGACCGAACACTCGATGGTGCCGTAGCCGGGAAGTTCGAGCGGCACGTCGATCCGATCGACGAAACACGGAACATTGGCGATCTCGCACGAGATCACCTTGCCGTCACGGCATTCGCACGTGACCTCGACCACGCCACCGGGCATGTCGAGCCGCACGACCGTGCGTGGCTCGACCATTGCCACCATGCCCGTTTCGATCAGAACGGTGGCGACACACATGGTGTTCGAACCCGACATCGGCGGGTACTCGGTTGGTTCCATGATGATGACGCCGGCATCGCATCCGGCGGATTTCGGCGGCACGAGCAGGTTGACGTGGCGGGCAACGCTGCCCCGCGGTTCGCAGATCAGCATTCGTCGGATGTGGTCGTGATCGCGCTCCATCGTCAGCTTCATCTCGAACACGGAATCGCCGGCGGGTGGCAGGACACCGCCGATGATCACGTCTCCGATCTCGCCTTCGGCGTGACATCCGACGACAGAAATGACCCGCTGTGCTCGCATGGAACCTTGGCCTAGGTGATTGCGCGACGAACACGCAAATCGGGCGCACAACTCCGTCCAGGCCAATGTCGTTAGCTACGCTAAGGAAGTGCCTGATCCGCTTTCCGACGCCGAACCGTTTGTCAGCGGCCTCCGGTTGGGAGTGATGCGGCTCGCCCGTCGACTCCGCCGCGAGCGTGGCGACGAGGACCTGACGCTGACTCAACTTGCGCTCTTGGGAACGCTCGAGATGAACGGATCGAGCACGCTCGGCGAACTTGCTGCCGAAGAGCGGATCAGTGCTCCGTCGGTGACCAGGATCGTCAACGCGATGGTCGAAGCCGGGCTGGTCACGCGTCGAGCACACGAGACCGACGGCCGGCAGGTGGTGGCCGAACTCACCCCGGCCGCAACGACCCTGCTCGATCGCAACCGTCGGCAGCGCAACCTGTGGCTTGCCGAACAGGTGAGCCACCTGAGCAGCGAACAGCACGATGTGTTGCGCCAAGCGATCGACATCCTCGATGAGATGGCGCGCGCATGAGCGGCACGTTCGAAGCGCTGAAGGTGCGCAACTACCGGATCTACGCAACGGGCACGCTGGTGTCGAACATCGGTACGTGGATGCAGCGAGTCGCCCAGGACTGGCTGGTGCTGGTGGTCACGGGAGGCAGCGCCGGTGCGCTCGGCATCACGACCGGTCTGCAATTCCTCCCGACGCTGTTGTTCTCCGCCATTGCCGGCGTGCTCGCCGACCGGTTCCCGAAGCGGGTCATTCTTGTCCTGGCCCAGATCGCAATGGGACTCACCGCGGCACTGCTCGGCATCTTGGCACTCACCGACAGCGTGTCCACGTGGCACATCTACGTGCTCGCGTTCGTGTTCGGGACCGGCAGCGCGTTCGAGGTGCCGGCCCGCCAGACATTTGTCCACGAAATGATCGATCGTGATCGATTGACCAACGCGGTGGGGCTCAACTCGGCATCGTTCAACCTGGCCAGAATGATCGGCCCAGCGGTTGCTGGAGGCTTGATCTCGCTGTTCGGTTCGGGCGTTCGAGCGACCGGGTGGGTGATCATGCTCAACGCCGCCAGCTACATCGCGGTGCTGATCTCGTTGGCTCGTCTTCGCGTCGACGAACTCTCACCAGCCGAGCAACTGACATCATCGAAGGGTTCGCTCAAGGCAGGGGTCCGCTACGTGAGATCGCGGCCCGACATCATGCTCGTGATGGCGACGGTGTTCTGTTGCGGCACGTTCGGGCTCAACTTCCAGATGACGACCGCACTGATGGCGACCAACGTCTATGGCAAAGGCGCCGGCGAGTACGGGCTGCTCGGTTCGATCGTGGCCGTTGGCTCACTGGTCGGATCGTTGATGGCCGCACGGCGCAAGGTGTCGCGCCAGCGACTCGTGATCGTCGCCGCAATCGTGTTCGGATTGACCGAGATGGTGGCTGGGATCATGCCGTCGTACACGACGTTCGCGCTCATCCTGCCACTGTGCGGCGTGAGCGCTCTCACCACCGTGACCTCTGCCAATGCATTCGTACAGGTCGCCAGCGACCCGCTCATGCGCGGTCGGGTGATGGCGCTCTACATGATGATCTTCATGGGGGGTACGCCGTTCGGCGCTCCGGCACTCGGGTGGATCGCCGACGCGTTCGGTGCGCGGTGGACGATGATCGGTGGGGGAGCCTTGACCGTCATCGGCACCGTGATCTCGGCCGTTCTGTTCGGCCGTCATCAAGGCGTCGCGTTGTCGGCATCGTGGAGGGCCGGTCCGCATCTCAACCTCGTCGTACGCGAGTCTCAGCAAACAATTGAAAGGGTCGTGTCCGGCTGAGCCCACCCGCCACCTTCCGGCCGGCGTGACGGTGTCGGCGCTATGGTCGGCTCATGCTTGCTGGGGGACCGCTCGATCGCCGACGGCGGAGGCTACGGATCGGCATGGTCTGCCCGTACAGCCTGTCGATCCCCGGTGGCGTGCAGGAACAGGCGATGGGCCTGACCCGCGAGTTGCGCCGGATGGGGTACGAGGTCCGCGTGCTCGGACCGTGTGACGGTCCGCCACCGGCGACGTTCGTGAGCCCTGTCGGCAACAGCCTGCCAACCTCGTCGAACGGATCGGTCGCCCCGATCGCACCCGACCCGATCGCCCAGTTCCGCACGATTCGGCTGCTCAAGGACGAAGAGTTCGACGTGCTCCACCTTCAAGAACCCCTCGCTCCCGGCGCGACCGAGACCGCGTTGTTCATGCGCCGGGCACCGATGGTGGGCACATTCCACGCAGCCGGCGAGTCCAACGGCTACAAGATTCTCGACTCGCCACTCGGCAAGCTGGCTGACAATCTTGCCCACCGCGTCGCTGTGTCGAAGGACGCCTACGGACTCGCCCACGGTTCGATCGGCGGCGACTACGAGATCCTGTTCAATGGCGTCGAACTGCATCGATATCGCGATCCGGCCCCGCGCTCGTTGCCGGGTCGGACCATCTTCTTCTGTGGCCGTCACGAGGAACGCAAGGGCCTCGACGTGCTGCTCGAGGCATTCCCGCGGTTGCCGAACGACGTTCGCCTGCTGATCGCCAGCGATGGCCCAGACACCAAGCGGCTCCAGGCAGTGGCCGGTTCGAATCCGCGTATTGAATGGCTGGGCCGGCTGAGCGACGATGACAAGATCGGATACCTCAAAGGCGCTTCGCTGTTTTGTGCGCCGTCATTGCGGGGTGAGTCATTTGGCGTCGTCCTGATCGAGGCGATGGCAGCCGGAACGCCGGTGGTCGCGAGCTCGCTCGCCGGCTACCGCAACGTCGCCACCGACTCGGTCGATGCGCTGCTCTGCGAGCCGGGCGATGTCGATCAGCTCGCCGCAGCGATCCGACGAGTGCTCGACGAATCCGGCCTCGCCGATCGATTACGGACCGCAGGTTCGAACCGTGCCGACGACTTCAGCATGACCACGCTCGCCCGGCGATATGCCGAAATCTACGAGGACCTCGCCAGCCGACGGATCACCGCGGCTTGGCAGACGGAGCCTGCAGCAGTCGGGTGGCAGCGGTGGGTGTCACGCTGGCAGAGAGGACGCCACCGTATGATGGGCGCGTCTCGTCGCGGTTGACCTGCGTGCGATCCGTCTTTCGATCCGATTTCACATTCTTGTCTGAAGGAGAACCATGGTTCCTCTCTTGATCATCATCGGCATTGTCGTGGTGCTGGCGATCTTCGCCGTTGTCATGTACAACAAGTTGATTCGCCGCCGCAACCAGGTGGAGAACGCCTGGGGTCAGATCGACGTCCAGCTCAAGCGCCGGATCGACCTGATCCCCAACCTGGTCGAGACGGTCAAGGCCTACGCCGCTCACGAGCGCGAGACGCTCGACGCTGTCATCCGGGCCCGCAACGCAGCGATCGCTGCCCCATCCACGCCCAATGCCCAGGCCGAAGCCGACACGATGCTGACCGGCGCACTCAAGCAGGTGTTCGCCCTCAGTGAGGCCTACCCCGATCTCAAGGCCAACACCAACTTCCTCGCGCTTCAGGAAGAATTGACCGCCACCGAGGGCCGCGTCGCCTACGCCCGCCAGTTCTACAACGACAGCGTGCTCGGCTACAACAACTCGGTCGATCAGTTCCCCACGGTCATCTTCGCCCGGATGTTGAAGTTCGAGCGGCGCGAGTACTTCGAGGCAGACGCCGGTTCGCGCGACGCCCCGAAGGTGCAGTTCTGATTCGACCGGCGTGTGGGCTGTCAGCCCGTACCTCGATCGTCTCCGAACCGTGATTCGTCATGTTTGATCTCATTCGTGCCAACAAACGCAAGAGCGTCGCGCTCATTGCCGTCTTCGTCATCCTGCTCGTCGCGGTCGGCGCGGCGATCGGCGTCCTGATCGGGTACGGCCCGATTGCGACCCTCATTGCTCTGGTCTTCGCCGGCGGAATGGCCGCTCTGTCGTATTGGAAAGCCGACGCGATCGCGTTGCGCATCAGCCGGGCCGTACCTGCCGATCCGGACGAATATCGTCGGCTGCACAACCTGGTCGAAGGGCTGTGCATCGCCAGCGGTCTGCCCAAGCCGCGGGTGTTCATCGTGGTCGACCCGGCCCCGAATGCGTTCGCCACCGGTCGTGATCCGAAGCACGCAGCGATCGCCGTCACCACTGGTCTGCTCGAGAAGTTGAACAGGGTCGAGCTCGAAGGGGTGCTCGCCCACGAACTGTCGCACATCCGCAACTACGACATCCTCGTGTCCACCCTCGTGGTCACCCTCGTCGGCTCGATCGCGATCCTGACCGACCTCGGCATCCGGATGATGTGGTGGAACGGCGGCCGCGTCCGACGCGACGGCGACCGCAGCGACAGCGGTAATCCGTTGGCGTTGCTGGGTTTTGCGTTGCTGATCTTCGCTCCGATCCTGGCCAAGTTGATGCAAGCTGCAGTCAGCCGCAAACGAGAGACGCTGGCCGACGTGTCGGCCTGTCAGATGACGCGCTACCCACCAGGGCTGATCTCGGCGCTCGAAAAGCTGCGAGACGACACCACCGTCACCCACTCGGCGACGACCGCGACTGCCCATCTGTGGATCGAACAGCCGATGTCGGGGGTTGCCGATCGAGGTCGGCTCGGCAAGTTGCACTCGATGTTCGACACGCACCCGCCGCTCGAGGAGCGGATCGAGCTGCTGAGGGAGCTGTGACCCAGTGACCGCGACACGTCGCGAAGTGCTCAGCATGGCTGCAGCGCTCGGGATCGTCGCAGCTGCGTGCAGCGATGATCCCGCCGCTGACACCGCCACCACCGTCGAGCAGACAGTCGCGATCGAACCACCGCCCGCCACCGTGGCGGTGTCCACGACCGTGGCGGCCTCGACCACCACGACCGAACCAGCCACAACCACAACGACGGCCGGAGTGGATCCAGTCTTTCCGCTGACGGGTCTCCCGGTGCCATTCGGGCTCGATCCGGGGCGACCAGCGATGGTTGTCAAGCTGGACAACCATCCGATTGCGCGTCCACAGTCCGGCCTCAACGAGGCTGACATCGTGTTCGAGGAGAACGTCGAGCAGCTCACTCGGTTCGCCGCTGTTTTTCACAGCAACGGCACCGATCCGGTTGGACCAATCCGCTCCGGCCGAACGCAGGACGTGGATCTGCTCGGCTCGTTCAACAACCCATTGTTCGTGTGGAGTGGCGGCAACCGTCGCGTCGCCGACGCGATTGGCGCGAGCGGGTTTTTCCAGATCGACCAGAACGTCGGCCGCGGCATCATGTTCCGCAGCGAACGGCCGGGCCCCCACGACCTGTACGCCGACATGACCAAGCTCTATCTGCTGACGCCGTTTGGGTCCGGACCCCCGCAACAACAGTTCAGCTACCGGGCCGAGGGCGACGACGCCGCAGGAGACCCGGCGTCTGGGGTCAAGTTGTCGATGGACGGTGTCCAGGCATTGTGGCAGTGGGATCCCACGACCGCGACCTACGGGCGGTCCTCCGACGGCAAGATCCACCAGGACACCGTGCTCGAC
Organism: Ilumatobacteraceae bacterium; assembly: GCA_039920665.1. Taxonomy (GTDB): domain Bacteria; phylum Actinomycetota; class Acidimicrobiia; order Acidimicrobiales; family Ilumatobacteraceae; genus WLMZ01. Next base: position 7,893 of record JBDSDH010000292.1, on the reverse strand, counting down.
GCCCAATTCAGCACGAACAATGTGCTGGTTGTCGTGGTCGATTACGTGCCCAGCCCGGCCGATGGCCGCAGCCCGGAAGCTCAGACACTCGGGGCCGGCGAATTGCAGGTCTTCAGCGCCGGCAAACACATCAGCGGAACCTGGACTCGTCCCGATCGGCGCTCACCGTTCGTGCTCGCCGATCCCACCGGCATACCGATCCCGCTGACCCCAGGCCGAACGATGATCGAGTTGGCTCGCGCGTTCAAGTGGGTTGGCATCCCCGACGGCATCGATCCAGCCACTGTTGCCTATCCCTGAGTTCGTTTCGAGGGCTCGTTTCGATGAGCATGTGTGCGGGATCCGGGTCGCGACGGCAACTCCGCCGGCCACCATTGCGAGCCAGAATTGTTGGCAGTTGGAAGGGCTTGGCTCGGTACGATGAAGCAATGAGTTCTGAACCGTCGCGCTCCACCGGCACCTACCCCGTCAAGCGGGGTCTCGCTGAGATGTTGAAGGGCGGTGTGATCATGGATGTGGTCAACGCCGAGCAGGCCAAGATCGCAGAAGATGCTGGGGCGTGCGCTGTCATGGCGCTCGAACGAGTGCCAGCCGACATCCGTCGCGATGGTGGCATCGCTCGGATGAGCGACCCGGAGATGATCGAGGGAATCCAGGCGGTCTGTTCCATTCCAGTGATGGCCAAGGTTCGGATCGGACACTTCGTCGAGGCCCAGATCCTACAGGCGCTCGGCGTCGACTTCATCGACGAGAGCGAAGTGCTCACGCCCGCCGATGAGACCCATCACATCGACAAGTACAAGTTCACCGTGCCGTTCGTCTGTGGAGCGACCAACCTCGGTGAGGCTCTCCGGCGGATCTCCGAAGGCGCCTGCATGATCCGCTCCAAAGGCGAGGCAGGCACCGGCAATATCGTCGAAGCCGTCCGTCATCTGCGTTCGATCCTCGGCGACCTGCGCAAGATCACCCAAGCTGACTCCGCTGAGTTGTTCGAGTGGGCCAAGCGTCTCCAGGCGCCGCTCCCACTCGTCCAGGAGATCGCCGAGACCGGCACCTTGCCCGTCCCGCTGTTCTGTGCCGGCGGGATTGCCACCCCGGCCGATGCCGCCCTTGCGATGCAACTCGGCGCCGCAGCTGTTTTCGTCGGTTCGGGGATCTTCAAGAGCGACGATCCCGCACCCCGCGCCAAGGCCATCGTCGAGGCGACCACCCACTTCAACGACGCCCACATTCTGGCCAAGGTCAGTCGGGCGCTCGGTGCGCCGATGACCGGCATCGGGATGGACGACACCACCAAGTTCGCCGAGCGCGGCTGGTAGTCATCGTGCAACTCTCCGGAATGGAGCCTCCTGGTGCAGACCTCCACCTCTGCAGCCACTGGATCCCCAACGGCTGACTTACGCTCCGACCTGACCGTCGGGGTCCTTGCGCTCCAAGGCGCATTCGCCGCACATCAGACAGCGCTCGCCACTGCCGGACTCTCGTCTCGCCAGGTGCGGGTACCCGCCGATCTCGACGGTCTCGACGCGCTGGTGATGCCTGGCGGCGAGAGCACGACGATGTCGCGGCTGCTGACCACATCGGGGCTGTTCGATTCGCTGGCCGAAGCAATCGAGGGTGGCTTGGCGGTGTTCGGCACGTGTGCCGGAATGATCCTGCTCGCAACCGAAGTGCTCGACGGACGGCCCGATCAGCGAAGCTTCGGCGCACTCGACATCGCCGTGCGGCGCAACGGATACGGCCGACAGATCGACAGCTTCGAAGCTGACATCGACGTGCGATCCCTGCACACTCCGTTCCACGCGGTGTTCATCCGCGCCCCGAAAGTAGAGCGGGTCGGGGCAGACGTCGAGGTGATCGCCGAGCACGATGGTGTTCCCGTGCTTGTCAGATCGGGCAAGATATTCGTTGCGTCGTTCCATCCCGAGCTCACACCCGACGCTCGGCTCCATTCGCTGTTCCTCCAGGAGGTCTGAGCACCCATGTCCGGTCACTCAAAATGGGCAACCATCAAGCATCAAAAAGGTGCCAAGGACGCCAAGCGCGGCAAGTTGTTCGCCAAACTCGCCCGTCAGATCGAAGTTTCGGCACGTGCCGGCGGCGGAGATCCCGGCAGCAACGCCACGCTGCGGACCGCGATCCTGAAGGCCAAGGCCGGGCAGATGACCAACGAGGCCATCGACCGCGCGGTCAAGCGCGGCAGCGGTACTGACGACGGCGGCCACTACGAGGCAATCACCTACGAGGGCTACGCCCCGGGCGGCGTGGCGATGATGGTCGACACGCTCACGGACAACCGCAACCGCACCGGCGCCAACGTGCGGATCATCTTCAACAAGCTCGGTGGCAGCATGGCCGAGCCCGGCGCTGTCGGCTGGCAGTTCAGCCGCAAAGGCGTCATCCACATCGACGGATCGATCGACGAGGACGAGTTGATGATGGCTGCTCTCGATGCCGGAGCGGATGACATCTCCCGAGATGGAGACGACTGGCGAGTTCTCAGTGCCCCGAACGTCGTCTACGACCTGCAGGCAGCCCTGGAGGCTGCCGGGATTGCGGTCAAGTCGGCCGAGAGCACAATGGTGTCGTCGATCGATGTCGAGGTCACCGATGTCGGCGATGCCAAGAAGATCTTGCGGATCATGGATGCACTCGAAGACGACGACGATGTCCAAGACGTCTACAGCAACTTCGACATCTCCGACGAGCTGATGGAAATGGCGGGGGAGTGAGCGTCGGGATCGGTGACAAGGCGCCGGCTTTCACCCTCACCGGCGTCGGTGGAGCCCAGCACTCGCTGTCCGACTACGCAGGCAAGCCGGTCGTCCTCGTCTTCTATCCGGGCGATGACACACCGGTGTGCACCAAACAGCTCAACAGTTACAACAACGAGCTCTCCGAGTTCGACGACGTCGGCGCTCAGGTGCTCGCGATCTCTGCTCAGGATCTCGCCAGCAAGGAGAAGTTCCAGAGCAAGCACGGGTTCAAGTTCCCGCTGCTCGCTGATCCCGACAAGGCAGTTGCGGCGCTGTACGGCACGCTCGGTCCGATCGGTTTTCCCCGCCGCAGTGTGTTCGTGATCGACGCCGGTGGCACCATCCGCTATGCCCATCGGGCGATCGCCGGGCTCACCTATCGCCCCGTCAGCGAACTGGTCGAAGCGGTCAAGAAGTCGGCCTGACCCGCGCCACACAGCCGACACGGTGAGAGCCGGCTGTTTCGTGATCGGCGCAAGAAATGCGAGGAGGCTGTCACAAACGGCTGTGCTCGGTCGTCGGGATGAGTATGAAGAACGAACAGAGCACTTCTCGATTCGACGGGTCCCGATTCGACATCGCAGTCGTCGGCGGCGGAATCGCCGGGCTGGTGGCCGGGATCACGGCATCCGAATCCGGCGCACGTGTGGTCGTGATCGACGCCCACGCAGCGGGTGGTCGGGCGTGCACGACCGAGCGCGACGGCTTCTACTACAACATCGGCCCCCACGCGCTGTACCTGGCTGGGCATCTGCAGACGTTCCTTGCCGCCCGCACCCTCGACCCGAGCGGCGGCATCCCCGACATCAAGCGGGTGCGGCTGCTGCGCGATGACGCGTTGCATCGGCTGTCGATGAACCCGTTCTCGATCGCTGCGACCAGGCTGCTGCGACCGCGCAGCCGGGTTCGGCTGTTGAGCCTGCTCGCCAGGGTGCCGAGGATGAAGACCGAGCGGTTCATCGGCCTGGCCTGGCAGGACTTCCTCGGCAACGAGCCCGACGATGTGGCAGGCCTTCTTTCGATGTTGGTCCGCACCGGCACGTATGTGAACGCTCCGGAGACGTTCGACTCCGGTGCAGCACTCGATCAACTCAAGCTCGCGCTCAAGGGCGTGCGGTACGTCGACGGTGGCTGGCAGACGATCGTCGACTCGCTGGTCCAGATGTTCGCCCGGGTCGGCGGCACGCTGCTGCCGGACACCCCTGTGACGAGGATCAGCTCCGATGGCGACGTCGTGCTGGAGACGTCGTCGGGTGTGGTGTACGCCCACGCGGTCGTGATCGCCGGGCTCGCTCCCGCAACCGCAGAACGCCTGACAGGCGGTGCGATCCGCGGTGGGGACCAGATCGGCTCGATCGTCCACGCTGCCGTGCTCGATCTTGCGCTCGATCGGGTCCACGACGGTCTGGTCTTCGGCATCGATGAAGCGTTGTATCTCACGCCGCACGCTCCCGTGGCCCGGCTCGCTCCGAACGGCTGCGGCCTCGTGTCGATCCTGCGCTATGTTCCCGGAGGCGAGACCCAGGGGTCGGCATCCGACGATCGAAACCGGTTGAGCAGGTTCGCCGAGCAAGCAGGCATCACCAAGGACCACGTCGTGCACGAGCGCTACCTCCATCGCCTCGTCGTCGCCAACGGGTTTCCGACGGCCAGCGGCGGTGGAGTGCGTGGTCGGCCGACGGCGGAGGCGCTCGGGATCGACGGCGTGTTCGTCGCCGGCGATTGGGTCGGCCCAGCTGGACAACTCGCCGATGCTGCCAGTGCAAGTGCCGAGGCAGCCGCTCGTCACGCGATTGCCCACAGTGCTCGCCGTGCCACCGCGGCGGTCTGACAGAGTGACCCGGATGTCGACGTCGATGCCGCTCGATCCGGAGATCTGCTTCACGACAGAGCGGCCGCGTCTCGTGGGGCTCGCGTATCGGCTGCTGGGCTCGATCAGCGACGCCGAGGACGTTGTCCAGGAAGCGTGGGTCCGATGGAACCGAGCCGACCATCCCTCGATCGAGAACCCGGCGGCGTGGCTGACGACGGTCACCAGTCGACTCGGGCTCGACCGGCTGCGCGCTCGCCAGCGCGATCGGGCCGTGTACGTTGGTCCGTGGTTGCCGGAACCGTTGGTTTCTTTCGATGATCAACCGGCTGCAGCGGCCGAACTCAGCGACTCGCTCACCACGGCCTTTCTCGTGATGATGGAGAACCTCGCTCCGACCGAACGGCTCGTGTTGCTGCTGGCCGACGTCTTCCAGCAACCATTCGCAGTGGTTGCCGAGGTCGTCGCCAAGTCGCAGGACGCGACTCGCCAGATCGCCGTACGAGCCCGGCGCAAGGTGCGCAGCAACCACGACATTCGAGTTGTTTCCGCTGACGAACAACTGGCGGCGGCCAACAAATTCGTCGCAGCGCTGCTCGGCGGGAACCAAGCAGCGCTGCGAGAACTGCTCAGCACCGATGCCGTGCTGACGTCGGATGGCGGCGCCGATCATCACGCCGCGCGACGTCCGGTCGTTGGACCGGACCGGATCGCTCGGTTCTTGACCAACCTCGCCAAGCGGGCGATGCAGTTCGAACCGGGCCGGATGCAGCTGCAGTCCGGTTGGGTCAACCATGCACCCGGCTTGATCGCCACCGTCGATGGTCAGCCGACGTGGGTGTCCACGTTCGACATGCGCGACGGCCAAATCGATCGGCTGTACCTGATGGTGAATCCGGACAAACTGTCGTCGGTCGAGCATCCGACCGACCTCGTCTGAGCTCGACACCGTCGATCCCCCGTCTCGCGATCGCCGTCCGCTACCATACGAACCTGTGTTCGTCATGCGGTCAGCGACAGAGCCCCTCGTGGTGTTGGGGATCGACCCCGGTCTCACCCGCTGTGGGTATGCCGCGATCCAGGCCACCGGTCCCAATTCGGCCATCGCACTCAGCCTCGGCGTGATCAAGACCCCCGCCACCGACCCGCTGCCCAAGCGGCTGGCCGAACTGCGCGCTGAGTTCTCGACCCTGATCGCCGAGTTCCGTCCACACGTCGTGGCCGTCGAACACATCTTCTTCCAGAACAACGTCCGCAGTGCAATGAGCGTCGGCCAGGCCAGCGGGTTGGCGTTGGCAGAAGCCTGGTCGTGCGGTTGCGAAGTGGTGCAGTACACGCCCAATCAGGTCAAGGGAGCAGTTGCCGGATGGGGCGCAGCCGACAAGATCCAGGTCCAGAAGATGGTCCAGGCCCGACTCGGCCTGTCCCAGATGCCCAAACCCGCCGACGCCGCTGATGCTGCCGCGCTGGCGCTGTGCCATTTGGCGATGTCGCCGTTGCGAGTGCGAACGATGAACGCGCAACTCGATCGGCTTGCCACCGCCCGAATCGCGGCGGCCAAGGCCGCCGGAGCGAACGTCAAGGTGGGGTCATGATCGGATCACTGCGCGGCTCGGTGCTCGAGCGTGGCGCTGACAGCGAAGTGCTGCTCGAAGTCGGCGGCGTCGGCTACTTCGTCTCGGTGACACCGCGCACGCTGGCCGAACTCGAACCCGGCGCCACTGTTTTCCTGCACGTACACCACCACATCCGCGAAGACGCGCAGACCCTGTACGGCTTTCTCAAGCGTGAAGAACGCACCACGTTCCAGGTCCTGATCGCGGCTCACGGCGTCGGCCCCGCACTGGCGATGAACATTCTCGGAACCCATGCGCCCACGGCGTTGGTCGACATCGTTGCGTCCAGCGACACTGCATCGTTGACGCTCGTGCCCGGCGTCGGCAAGAAGACCGCGGAGCGACTGCTGATCGAACTGAAGAGTCGACTCAATCTGCCGCTCCTCGATCCGATCGGAGCGGTGACCGGCGAGCACGGGGGCAGCTCCGCGCTCGGTGATGTCCGCGAGGCGCTCTACGGCCTCGGCTACGCACCCGAGGAAGTTCGCGACACGTTGCGAGAAATGTCCAACACCGGCGACTCGGCAACGATGCTGCGCGAGGCACTGATGCTCCTGGGGGCCCGACGTGCGTGAGGAGTTTCTCGACCCAGGGGTCAACAACGAGATCGAGGAATCGGACGAGATCGGTCTGCGCCCGAAACGGCTGGCCGACTTCGTTGGCCAGCGCGAGCTGAAAGAACACCTCACGATCGTGCTCGAGGCCGCTCGTCAGCGCAATCAGCCGATCGATCACCTGTTGCTCGCCGGACCACCCGGACTCGGCAAGACCACGATGGCCGGCATCGTCTCAGCCGAGATGGGCGTGCACATGCACATCACATCCGGCCCGACGCTCGAGCGGGCCGGCGATCTCGCCGCGATTCTGACCAAGCTCGGCGAAGGCGATGTGTTGTTCATCGACGAGATCCACCGCCTGTCGCGCAACGTCGAAGAGATCCTCTATCCGGCGATGGAGGACTTCCAGCTCGACATCGTCGTCGGCAAGGGGCCGGCTGCGTCATCGATCAGACTGCCGTTGCCGCCGTTCACGCTCGTCGGTGCCACCACTCGCACCGGCATGATCACCGGCCCGCTGCGCGACCGATTCGGCCTCGTCTCGCGGCTGGATTTCTACCATGAGGATGAACTCGAGCTCATCGTGCGTCGCGCTGCGGGCATCCTCGGTGTCGACATCGACGACACCGGAGCGTGGGAGATCGCCCGCCGCAGCCGGGGCACACCCCGAATCGCCAACCGTCTCCTCAGTCGGGTGCGTGACTACGCCCAGGTGCGAGGAGACGGGACCATCAACGAGGAAACAGCACGCAAGGGACTGAAGGTGTTCGGCGTCGACGAACGCGGACTCGACAAGGTCGACCGCGCGATCTTGACGGCGATCTGTGTGCAGTTCCGCGGAGGCCCGGTTGGGTTGTCGACAGTGGCGATCAGCGTCGGCGAGCAGACCGAGACGGTCGAAGACGTCTACGAGCCGTTCCTGATCCAGCAGGGATTGCTCGCCCGCACGCCCCGCGGTCGGATCGCAATGCCCGACGCCTGGCACCACCTCGGCCTCGACGTACCCTCCAACTTCGGCGACAAGCCGCCGTCGCTGTTCAGCTGACCGAGGTCTGAACCGTGATGTCGGCACCGACGTGAGCATGTCGCTGTCCACGATCTGGGTACTCGGCGATCAGCTGACTCGCCACAGTTCGGCTTTCGCCGGAGCGTCG
>JBDSDH010000291.1:0-14473 GCA_039920665.1 Ilumatobacteraceae bacterium | reverse complement strand
CGCAACGGTCATCTCTCGAAGCCTCAACACGCCAGGTTGCAGGGGTGGCACTGGACGGATCATCGGGTGCGCGATTCGTCGACCCGCTACCGGCTGGGCTGCCGCGATGGAATATCCTTCGTGTATGACCGACACCGCTTCTGAAACCGTCACGAATTTCGACAAGCTCTACATCAACGGCGCCTGGGTCGCCTCGACCTCCGCCGAGACCCTCGACGTCTTCGATTCCGTCACCGAAAGTGTGATGGCCACCATTCCGTCGGGCACTGCCGCCGATGTCGACGCGGCAGTCTCGGCAGCCAAGGCGGCCTTCGAGTCGTGGACCTCGACACCGGTCGAGGAACGGGCCAAGTACCTCACCCGGATCGGCGATGCACTCGGAGCGAGAATGGACGAGATCGCGACCGCGATCTCGAAAGAGACAGGCATGGCCAAGTGGCTGTCTCAGATGGTCCAGGTCGGTCTGCCGATCAACAGCTTCAACCAGGCTGCGGCGCTCGCCGAGTCCTATCAGTTCGAAGAGAAGGTTGGCAGCTCGCTGGTCGTGCGTGAAGGCATCGGCGTGGTCGGCTGCATCACCCCCTGGAACTACCCGCTCCACCAGATCGCGGCCAAGGTCGCGTTCGCGATGGCCGCCGGCTGCACCGTGGTGCTCAAGCCCAGCGAAGTCGCCCCGATCGACGCGTTCATCCTGGCCGACATCATCAACGAGATCGGCCTCCCGGCCGGCGTCTTCAACCTCGTTTCCGGCGTCGGCCCCGTGGTCGGCGAGGCGATGGCATCGCACCCCGACGTCGACATGATCTCGTTCACCGGATCGACCCGGGCCGGCAAGCGTGTCGCCCAACTCGGTGCCGAGACGATCAAGAAGATCGCGCTGGAGCTCGGTGGCAAGAGCGCCAACATCATGCTCGACGATCTCGACGAGGCCGGTTTCCAGAAGGCCGTAGCCGACGGTGTCGGCAAGGCATTTCTCAACAGCGGCCAGACCTGTTCGGCTCTGACCCGGATGCTCGTGCCCAAGGGCCGACTGGCCGAGGCCGAAGCAATCGCCGGTGCGACCGCCAGCGCAATGGTGGTCGGCAGCCCGTTCGCCGAGGGCGTTCACCTCGGGCCGCTCGCTTCTGCCGCCCAGCGTGACCGGGTGCAAGGTTTCATCCAGAAGGGCATCGACGAGGGCGCGACGCTGGTCGCAGGCGGTCTCGGCAAGCCGGAAGGCGTCGGTGTCGGCTATTACGTGCGCCCGACGGTGTTCAGCGGCGTGCGCGATGACATGACGATTGCCCAGGAGGAAATCTTCGGGCCGGTGCTGTCGATCCTGCCGTACGAGGACGAAGAGGACGCGGTGCGGATCGCCAACGGCGTGGTGTACGGCCTCGCCGGTGGCGTGTGGTCCGGCGACAAGAGCCACGCCGAGCAGGTCGCCCGCCGTTTGCGGACCGGTCAGGTCGAGGTCAACGGTGGAGCCTTCAACCCGAACGCTCCGTTCGGCGGCTACAAGCAGTCGGGCATCGGCCGCGAGTACGGCCGTTTCGGCCTCGAGGAGTTCCTCGAGATCAAGAGCCTCCAGCTCTGATTCGATCACGATCCGACGGAGACGTCGGATCGTGGATCTGACGGTTCGTTCGACCGACCCGACGGCCGGTCCTCGTCATCTGCACTCCACGTGGTCAAGCCGCTTCGACATGGGGTCGTGGAGATCTGTTTCGCAGGGGGATCAGGCGATGGTGGCCTGGTCGGTGATCCTGCGAGCCGCCGGTGCCCGGGTCGGCCCGGCAAAAACTGTCAATTCAATCTGATAGTGCGACCATTGATCGCATCCACCGATGCCGTGACCTGCGTGGCCGTTCCATTCGATCTCACGCTCCGTGGGTGTTTGCACAATGTGCACACAGCACATATGACCACAATCGGATTGGGGCGAGATCAGCCGCGCTCTCGTGTGAGACGGTCCGATCAGACCAGCTGACGCAGCCGGCTCTCGACGTCTTCGCGGTTGACGTAACCGCCGCACAACCGACGGACACCGGTGTACGCGAACCGTCCGTGCAGCACTCGCCAGTTGTCGAACAGCATGGCTTCGCCGGGCGCCAGCACGTGGCGCCACTGCATGGCCTCGTCGTTGGCGATCGACTCGAACGTCCTGAGCGCCTCGTAGAACGCGATCATCTCGTTTTCCGGCAGCAGAAAAGGGGCGCGGTCGTAATTGTTGAACGACACCTGAACCAGCAGTCCGGTGTGGTCGTGGCGAAAGATCGGTCGGGTTGACATCAGGTGCGAACCGTCGCCGATGTACTGACCCGGAACCGCAACAGTCGACAACGTCGCGAAGTGCTCAGGATGATCGCGACGCATCCGTTCGGCGATCGCGAACGCATCGACCATGGTGCTCTCGCCGCCGGTTCCCTCGAAGAACATGCAGTGCAGCAACTGGACACCGGGCGCGTCGTGAGAGTAGGTGCCATCGGTGTGCGGCCGCAGCTCGAGGTTGGTGTAAGCCGTATCGGCCTTGGTGAGATCGGCCGTGAACTCCCACATCCCGCCGAAGATCGTTTCGCGCACGTATCCGATTCGGCGCAACAACGCTTCGGTCGACGCGGCATCGGCGGGGGTGTCGACGGCAAGGCAGAAGCCGTACTCATTGACCTTGGCGAGCCAATCACGCACGCCGTCGTCGCTGTCCATGATGGCCTCGAACCCAACGGTGGGCAGTTGGCTGCGGATCTGAGCACCGTCCCAGATCGTGACCGGGGTGTCGACTGCAGCGCGTGCCGAACCTGCATGTCGGTACCGAGCGAGGAACGACACGGGAAGGATCGACTCGGTCGAACCGTCACTCCATCCAACGACGATGTCGCTGCCGCGCACGATGGCAGAGGTGCCGACCAGATCGACAGGCAACGACGCAGTGAACAACTGTCGCTGCTGGGTGACCGGATGCAGTGTGTCGGCATCGTGGGCATGGTCGCGCAACCAGATCCACGGATAGCGGGTCGACGTTGCGTCACTCCACGTGACCTCCAACGAGGCTCGGTCGATCTGCAGTGCCGAAATCGTGGCCATCGCGTGCTCCCGTATTCTCCACCGGTCAGCGACCGGCAAACCAATGACTGATTCTACTTCGGAGTACGGATCGCCCGGCGTGACATAGTTGGCCAACTTTCGTGGGGGAGCCGGCTACCTGGTGATCGATCACGAATCTGGAACCTCACGTTGCCCTCTCGGACCGACAAGCCTTTGCAGTCCCAACGCGCTGGAGACGCTCGACCCCGATGGCGCGACCTCGGCCGCTGACGAGGGTCACATCACGCGACAGCGGATAGTTGGTTCAAGCCGGCCCGCGTGGGGCAGTGACGATCGTGCCATCAGCCGAAATGCTCCTGCCATGACCGTCGATGTCGCGCTGGAGCGGCTGCGTCGCTCGCCACGACTGACGATCGCGCTTCGCGACGCAGAAGAGCTCGCTGCGGCTGCTGTGCGGTCGCTTGATCCGAGTCGAGACGCAGCGCGACTCCGTGACGTGATCCGCGACGAGGATGATGTCATGGCGATTGCTTCGATCCACGCGATCGGATCGATTGCCGAGCCTCTGGCCGATGCCGTGCTGCTCGACTCACTGAGCAGCGGCGACGAATCGCGAGTCGCCCACGCGGCGTGGGTGCTTGCCGCCCGTCGCCCGTCGGAGACAGCGTTTCCCATCATGCTCGACCTGGTCGAAGAAGGCGGGTTCACCGGGATGCTCGCGGAGCGCACACTCACCGAGTGGGATCGGATGGCGCCCGGGACGATCCCGCTCGGCAACATCGTTTCGATCCGCTCGACGGGACCGGGCCGCTCGCATCTCGCCAACGGCCGGAGCCGTGACGGCATCGTCGTGGTCCAGCCGTTCCTGCACATGCGGCTCGATGAGTCGGGTTCGTCGATCGGCGCCGGCGACGCAGGCGGCATCGCTTCATTGCTTCGGTCGCTCGGATCATCACTTGCTGCAATCGATGAGATCGACGAAGTCGTCACGATCACCAGGGCAGAACCGAGTCAGTCCGCTGCGGGTTTGCTGTCGGCCAGGCTCGGCGACGGCCATCGAATCGAGCGGATCGCCTACGGAACCTCGCCCACGGTGCCGTGGCGCGAGGCGTGGCAATACCGCACTCTGCTCGAACGAGAGATGATGGCGATCGGTTGGGCGCTTCGCGGTCGTCGGGTCGTGTGGCACTTGCGGATGGCCGACGTCGGCACACTCGCTGCGTCGGCGGTCGCCCGCCGGCTCGGTCAACCGGTTGTGTTCACCGCTGCCCCCGACCCGCACGTCGTGATCGATGCACTCGAGGCCGATGGCCGCATCGATCGCAGTCGGTTCGGCATCGAGGATGCGGCCTGCCAATACTGGTTCCGGGCGCGAATGGTCGAGCGGCTCAGCGCCCAGGTCGATCGGCTGGCGCTGCTACCCCGGCCGACGCTCGAGCGAGAACTGATCGAACTGGTCGGCCTCGACGCGGATGATCTGCACGCTCGCGCCGACGTGGTACCCGAAGGCGTCGATGTCCGTGCCGCCGACGCGGCGGTCGCTCGCTATCGACCGGGCCGGCTCGCTCCGGTGGTCGCAGACGTGATGCAACGGATCCCGGAAACGCGTCGACATCTGCCATGGATCATCTCGGTCGGCCGGCTCCACGCGATCAAGGGACCCCACCGGATCGTCGCAGCCGTCGGTGGAAGTCGGGATCTGCGCGACGCATTCAACGTCGTATTGATCGGCGGTGACCTGGTCGATCCATCGCCGGACGAGCAGTCGTCACTCGACCAGATCCGGTCGGCTGCCTACGACGTCGACAACGGTGTCGTCACGATCGTTGGCCATGTGCCCCCCGATCAGATCTGTGACCTGCTGCTGCAGGCCGCCGAGCACCGCGGGATCTACGTGTGCGCAAGCGACAAGGAAGAGTTCGGCCTCGCAATCGTCGAGGCGTTGGCGGCCGGTCTTGTCGTGGTCGCTCCGCAGCGCGGCGGACCTCGCACGTATGTCGACGGCAGCAACGGCATCATCTGCGACACCACGTCGGTGCCAGCGCTGACCAAGGCGATCCGCGAAGCTCGGGCGATGGCCGGCGATCATCGTCGGATGGCCACGTCACGGGCTCACATCCGCGACGAGATGTCCGTCGACGCAATGGCGGCGCGGCTGGCCGGCATGTACGAGTCACTTGTTCCGATGCCGGTGAACGCCGCGTGAAGCTGCTCATCGTCAGCCCTGACTACGCATCGCATGTCGATCCAATGCTTCAGATCGGCATCGAGTGGCAACGTGAACTCGGCCCGTGCATCGTCGCAACCGGTCCATCGGTGCGTTCATCGGTTGAACGCCATGGGCTCGGATGGACGATGCTCCAACTCGGCCGAGGCAGCAACGCCGGGGTGATCCGGGCCGACGAGCAACCGGTGGGCGAGGACGACCACCTTCGCGAGTTCTTCGCTGCGACTCGCGGCGGTGCGGTCGAGACGCTGCGCTATCAAGCGATCGCCCGGCGCCAGGACTTGCTGTTCGAACCCGAGCGAGTTCTGGCCGACCTCGGCCGGATCATCGACGCCGTTGCACCGGACCGAGTACTCGTCGACCACGTCGCATTCGGAGCCCGACTGGCGCTGTATGCGCTCGGTGTCGATGCGGCGTCGATCGTGCTCGGCCATCCCACGGCGTGTCCAGCGGAGGGCGAACTGTATGGCCTCCCATCGGTGTGGCCGAACAGCGTTCGACAAGCACCAGACAAGCTGGCCGAACTCACAGCGATCTGCGCTGCATCGACCGCAGATCTCGCCCAAGCCAGCAACGACCTGCTCGATCGTCTGGCGCCGGACCGACCCCGCCTCAGCGACCTGACCAGCTTGCCCGGATCGCCGACGCTCTACATGTATCCGCAGAAGCTGCATGACTCCGATCGCCGACTGCCTGCCGACAGCGTGTCGCTCGGGTCGCTGAGGCGTCAGGACGTCATCGATCCCGCAACGTTGCCGACCGGAGGCGGGCCGCTGGTCGTGGTCGCGCTCGGCACGTTTCTCAGTGCTCGCGACGACGTACTGAAGACAGCAGTTCAGGCCGCCCATCTCGGCGGATGGCGACTCGCGCTTGCGTCAGGCAGCACGCCGATCGAGTCGCTCGGGCCGTTGCCCGACGGGGCGCTCGTCGCCGAGCACTTGGCTCAGGTCGCGCTGCTCGAACACGCCGATGTGCTCGTCACCCACGGCGGCAACAACAGCGTGACCGAGGCCTGCGCTGCCGGCGTGCCGATGGTGGTGCTGCCGATGTCGACCGATCAGTTCGCTGGAGCGGCTGCGATCGAGCGGACCGGTCTTGGCATCGTGCTCGATCCGAACGACCTCTCCGCCGCCGACTTGGTGGATGCGGTGAACTCGGTGCTGACGAGCGACGCCGGTCGTCGGGCGAAGGCCGTCGCCGACGCGATCGCTCGGGATGGCGGTCCATCCCGAGCGGTGCGTGCCATCAGTCGGTGGTGACCGCCGCGTCGGAATCGGTGGAGCAGATGGGGGCAGTGAGACCCGAGTTCGGCGAAGGTCGGGCGTGGCGGACTGTCGGCAGTCGGTGGCTGCCGTCTTGGTGTGTTGGGCTGCCGGCAGCCGTTTACGGCGCGCCGCTGAAGCGTCACCGACATGGCCCTGAGCGCGACCCCCGAAATCCCGGGTAGAACATATGTATGGCTATTGGGTGTGTCTATTGCGGGGGTTCGCACGCTTCGGCGGGCGAGGTCAAGGACTGCTGGCAGCGCAATGGCTCGCAACAGCTGCCAGCGTCGGAGGCCCCTGCTGATCCATTCGGACCGGTCGACTTCGGTCCGGACACCTTCGATGACCAGCGGGCATCTCGTCCGGCCCCCCGCCAGCCGCCTCGCCCCGCTCAGCGGTACGAACCGGCAGCTGCACACGCCGTGGCCGATCCGGTGCAGGCGTGGGTGGAGCCCGGCCCCGATGCACTCGCCCGTGGGTTGGTCATCGCCGCTGGCGCCACCATCGCAGCACCGTGGCGAGATGCCGCACGAATCGTGGTCGACCAGGCAGTGATCGCCGAACCCGAATCCACCGTGGCAATGCTGATGCAGCACGCCGCCGCCGGGCGTCGGGTGGTGATCGAACTGGTCGCACCGTTCGCGCTCTCGCCCCGCTCGACCGAATCCGATCCGCCGTACGCACTCGGCGCTCGGTTCTGGTTCCCGCTCGACGTGCTCCACCATCTGGTCTGGTCGAACGCAATCGACGCCTCAGGCACCGAGCCGCACTGGACTGCGATCGACCGTGCGGTCGAACTCGGGGCAACAATCCCCGCCGACAGCTCGACCGCCGACGTCATCCTGCCGAGCGGAGCGCCCGCGTGGATCGATGGTGGACCGATCCGTCGCAGACTGCCGATCGACGGACATCCGGTGCTGCACTCGGTGGCGCTCGAACATGGTTCGCTCACACCGCCGTCCGATTCTGGCTCGACGGCCGATCTCGCCGACGACCAACGCGCTGCCGTCAGCCATCTCGGCGCTGCGGCGCGCATCATCGCCCCTGCCGGCAGCGGCAAGACGCGGGTGCTCACCGAACGCGCCCGTCACCTGCTCAACGACTGGCACGTGCCGCCGACCGCTGTGAGCATGGTTGCGTTCAACAAGCGGGCACAGGAAGAGATGCAGGCACGCACCCCAGATCTGCGTGGGCTACGCGTGCGCACCCTCAACGCGATCGCGTTGGCCATCGTCAACGGGACGTCACCGTTTCTGCGCCAGCCGCGCCAACTGCGCACCATCGACGAAATCGAGGTGCGCCGCCTCATCGGGCGCTTGGTGCAGTTTCCGCGTCAACGCAATACCGATCCGGTCGCGCAGTGGATGGAGGCGCTGAGCGCGATTCGGCTGGGTCTGCGCGACCCGAGGGATGTCGAAGAAATGTACAACGGCGATGTCGACGGCCTGGCCGACGTGTGGCCGAGGTATCGGGCGGCACTCGACCGTGACGGCGTGCTCGACTTCGACGAACAGGTCTACCGAGCGATCGAACTGCTACTGACCGACGCCGATGCTCGAGCGGCGGCTCAGCGGGTATGCAGGCTGATGCTCATCGACGAGTTCCAAGACCTCACACCAGCCCACGTGTTGCTGGTGCGGCTGCTGTCGGCGCCGGGTTTCGGAGTCTTCGGCGTCGGCGACGACGACCAGACCATCTACGGCTACAGCGGCGCCGATCCGGCCTGGCTGATCGACTTCGCATCGCTGTTCCCCGAAGCCGGTGCCCACCCTCTCGAGATCAACTACCGCTGTCCCGGCGATGTCGTCCAGGCCGCTGACCGCCTCGTGCGCCACAACCGCAGGCGGGTCGCAAAGGTGATTCGATCGATCCGGCCCGACTCCACCGGACTCCAGGTGATCGCTGCTCGGGACACCCTCGGCGCAACGGTGTCGGCCGTGGCCAAGGCGGTCGCCGCTGGTCGCCGGCCGGCCGATGTGGCTGTACTGACGCGGGTCAACGCAATGCTCGCACCGGTGCAGATGGGCCTGCTGGCGACGGGTATTCCTGTTCGCGGAGGAGTGGGCAAGGAGTTCGTCGAGCGCACAGCGGTGCGATCAGCACTGGCGTGGATCCGGTTGTCGGTGTCGACGTCGGATCAACTCGAAGCCATCGACCTCGCCGAGGCGCTCCGCCGACCATCGCGACCAATGCATCCGAACGTGGCGACCTGGGTTGCGGAGCAGTCGACGTTCGCCGGACTGCGCCGATTGGCGGGACGGGTCAACAACGAGCGCGACGCGTCGCGCATTGCGCAGTTCGTCGACGACATCGGCCGACTTCAGCGACTGGCCGCCACCGGCACCACCACCGATGTGCTGCGAACGCTGGCCGACGAGATCGGTCTCGGGGCCTCGATTGCGACGCTCGACGATGGTCGTCACGGGATGAATCGTGCCGCCCAGAATGACGACCTGGTTGCCCTCGCCCAGTTGGCCACGCTGCAGCCGGACCCCGCCCGGTTCGGCGTCTGGCTCCGTGAGCAACTCGCTGCTCCTCGATCCAACGATGGTGTCACGCTGGCCACGGTGCATCGGGTGAAAGGCCAGGAATGGCCCATGGTCGTGCTCCACCACGCCGAGGCGGACCAGTATCCACATCGACTGGCTGAAGACTTCGAGGAAGAACGGCGCGTGTTCCACGTCGCGATCACCCGCGGCGCCGAGCAGGTGGTGGTGATCGCCGGCAACGAACCGTCGCCGTTCATCGAGCAGATGTTGCACGAACCGCCGGAGCGTTTGGCCGAACTGCCCCCGCAACGCCCGACCACGGTGACACCGGTTCCGAAGGGCAAATCGCCGGCGCGGGACACCCCGTTCGACAAGGGCGTCGTGTTCGCAGCACCAGGCCTCGTTCTCGTCGACGGCGGCCAGGAGTGGACGATCGAAATCGTCGAGGAGCAGGCTGCGCTCGCCAGACTCGGCACAGCCACTCGGCGGTTCAACTTCGGCGGCGCCGTGACGACGCCGGGTCGTCAGCGCGGCCCGCTCCGGCCAGCGCCGACCAGTGGGCCGAACGCCCTCGCTGCGGCGAGCATCCGCGCCCACGATCTGCTCCGCCAATCCCGTGAGCGACTTCGCAGCGGCAAGCCCGCGTATGTCGTGTTCGACGACAAAACGCTCGAGGCAATCGCGCTGCGGCTGCCCCTCACCAGTCAAGACCTCGGGCGGATTCCCGGCATCGGGCCGGCCAAGCTCGAGCAGTACGGCGACGCGGTGTTGCTCGCAATCGAGGATGCACTCAGCACTCCCGAGTGACAAGACGAACCGACCGATCAGGTGGGTTCGTCGACCCGGTCGGCCCAAACGGTCATCGAATCGAGCCGCAGTCCGCCGAACGATGTGACCATCGCGACGTCGAGCGCGTCGCGTCCACGGCCAATGAGCACTCGACCCGCACGGCGGGTGTTGTTGCGGGGATCGAACGTGTACCAGCGGTCGCCGAGGTACACCTCCATCCACGCACAGAAATCCATCGTTGCGCCGGTGGCATCAGGGCCGATGTCGGGCATGTAGCCGAACGCGTAGCGGGCCGGAATATTGAGCGAGCGGCAGATCGTGACGGCCAGATGGGCGAAGTCGCGGCACACTCCCTGGCGGCTGGCGAGCACATCGGCAGCGGTTTTGGTCGGCCAGGTGTTGCCGTATCCGAACTCGATGTTGGTGTGGACCCAGTCGCAGATCGTCTGCACCCTGGCCCAACCCGGCTCGATCATCCCGAACGTCTGATATGCGAACGTGCCCAGTTCGTCCGACGGGCAGAACCGGCTCGGCATCGCGTAAACGAGCGCGTCGCCCGGAACCCGCGCCGGTGGCACCTCGGCTGCCATTGGTTCGAACTCGTCGACTGCGTCGGGCACCTCGACCTGCGCGTCGTATCGCAGCACCGAGGTGCCGACCGGGAGCGTCAGCCGGCGGCAGAGGTTGTCGTAGTGGTCGGTATAGGTCGTCGAGATCGCCATCGTCTGTACGTCCCACGACTCGCTGATCACCGTCGCAGCGATGTCGACATGGGGCTCGACTTGGACGATGGTATGGACAGCTTGCGCCGCTGTCTGAACGAACTCACAACCGACGTGGACGCGCACGGACGGATCCTACGACGTCGGCCGGAGCGGGCCGGCGAGACTGTATGAACGCACGGTGAACCGGTTCGAGGACTGGAGGAGTCCACCATCCACCGACTGGCCGTGGTGGGCGATGCCCGCCACTCTGCTTTCTTTACTCATCGGGTGGTTCTCGTCATCTCGTCCGTTGTCGTGCCGACGGCAGCGCGGGCATTTTCGATCGGTTCGCCGAAGCGCATGATCCGCCCGCCGAACGCGATCGTGCACAAAGCGCAGCAGCTCCAGCCGACGAGGACGCCGGCGACGACGTCGGTCAGCCAGTGCACGCCGAGCAGCACCCTGCTGGTCGCCACAGCGATCGTGAGTGCGGCGGCCGCGGCACCGATTGCGATCCGAGCGTTGCGCCGCTGATAACGGCACAGTACGAAAGCAATGGCCGCAAACGTCGCAGCCGCCGTCGCCGAGTGGCCGGAGGGGAACGATGAACCGTTGGCGTTCACGAGTCGAGCAATGTCTGGTCGGTCACGATTGACGATCAACTTGACGATCGTGTTGACGGCGCCGGTGGACAACACTGCGAGCACGAGATAGAGCGGGATCGACCGACGCCGATGCCGGAGATACTGAACCCCGCCAACGATCACGATCGCGATGGTCACGAACCACCACGAGCCGAGATCCGTGATCAGTTCGAGCAGCCTGGTGGAGCCACGAGATGCATGCCGAGCGCCGAACCGAGCTGCGGAGTCATCCCATCGAGCGAATCCGGAACTGTCGTTGACCATCTCGAGCAACACGCCGATCAACACGATCGCCGTCGCAACTGCAATGACTGCGGCAGTCAGGAGCAATCCTGTTTCGCTGCTCGGATCGCGCCGAGCGTGGAGGAAACGGCTCAGCCAGGGACTGGCGTCGGCATGTTCGCCGACCGTGTGAGCCAACGTCTCGACGTCGGTCTCCGGATCGCGCCTCGAAGCCACGATGGCGAACACCGCGCAGCCGACGACGATCGCAACGAGGAGAGCGATCACGACCGGCACGGCTCAGACATACCACTGGTCGAATTGATTCAAACGGTGGAACAGTTCGATTGCGGCAGGAGCGACGCTGGAGATGAGGATATCCGCGTCCTCTGGCGGCGAAAGTGGCATGGTGGATCGTTTGAGTGCTGCAACAGACAGGAGCGACCGAGCACGATGAGCACAGCCCAGTTGGTCCCGAGACTGGGAACTCGACGGTGATGATGCGGCCCAGGTCCTCACGGACGCTCGCGCCGCTCGCCTTCTTGTCGACTCGGTCAAGCGATTCCGGGTGACCGACGGCTTCAGCCACTCACGTTCGCTGGCATATGCCTCTCTGATCACCGTGCTGCCGGGCATCATCGCGACGGTCGGAATTGCCGTCGGTCTTGGTGCCGAATCGCTCCGCGACACGGTCACTGACTTGATCGACGATGTGGCGCCCGGCGCCAGCGGCAGGATTCTCTCCGAGGCGCTTCAGCAGGGCGAGGTGGCATCGCGGGGCGGGTGCTCTTTCGTGGCCTCGGGCCGGTCGTGATCATCGCTGTGTAGTTCGCGATGGTCTTCCATCGCTCGCCGAGACGGCATCAACCCAATGTTTCGTGGTTGCTGGTTGTGGCAGTTCGGAGATTCCTTCGGGAACCAAGCACCGGCGTCACGTCGTCGGGACGGCTCGACGGGGACTCGACCGGCGTGTGAACCACGCCGACGAGCGTCGTTCAGGTTGTACGGCGAGGGTCATCACGAAGGGCAGGTGATCGCTGCCGCCCGACTCGAGATCGTCAGCGTCGAGGGCGACGATCGACTTGCTCAACAAGGCATGGTCGAGGCGGATCACGACGCCTGGCTTGGACAGCACGCCATCGGTCGAGAGTCGAAAAGATGGCTTCAGACTTCTGCCGAGCGCATCGTGGGCATCGGTGAGGCCGGCTTTCAGCAAGGCCCGGAACTCGGGCCGAAACCTGGTGGTGTTGAAGTCGCCGGCGATCACGACCGGCTTCTCCAGCGACGGGATGTGCTCGATCAACGACCCGATCTGCGATTTCCAGATGTCGAAGCCACCCGGGTCGACGACCGCGTTGGGAATGATGCCGATGATCTGCACCTCTCGGCTGCCGCACAGCAGCACGGCATGGGTCAGTTTCAGTTGGCCGACCTCGACGATCGCCGACTTCTCGCTGAGAGGCGTCTTGGAGGCGATGCACACGTTGTATTCGCTGTGATCGTTGTCATCGACCAGTCGGTGCGGGTGGCTGTCGCCGCCGCCGGCTCGTTCGAACGCTGCTGCGAACTGTGGATTCCACTCGGTGATCACCATCACGTCGCCATCGGCTGCGATCAACAACGCGGCGAGCACGTCGGGAGTCTTGTTCTCTGTGAAGACATTCGAGACGACCAGTCTCAGCTTGGGTGCGTGAGCTGCCCAATGCGGAATGCGGGCCGAGACGAAACGCGGCACGATCAGGGCGAGGTGGTAGACGCCGAGCAGGCCGGCCAGGATCGCAAGAACCCAGGCGCCGCTGAGCAGAGCCAGAATCAAGATGACCCAGCTCAGGATCAGCAGATACGGCAGGGCGTCCTGAGCAACGGCGAGACCGACGTTGAGGGACACGGTGAGGATTGCTGTGACGACGACGGCCGTGATCAAGGCGAGCAGCACCCAGAGGACGTCGGTCGACAACGCGGTGGCGAAGGTTGCGGACATTGCCTGCCACGTTAGCGATCACCCTGGTCCGTGCCGACAGACGTCGCTATCATCGCTGCTTTCAGGACGAGCGCGAACGAGCGAGGACGACAAGGGGACAGCGTGGGTGGCAGCGCAGATCGAGTGTCGCCCCAGGGTCTTACCGAGATCTCGACCATCCTCGACGCGCTCCAGCGGGCGGTGATCCTGACCGACTGCGAGATGATGATCACCGGATGGAACGCGAAGGCCGAGCAACTCTACGGCTGGCCGACGGCGGAAGCCATCGGACGATCTGTGTACGACTTGATCACCCCGCCGGACCTGCTCGATGTGGGCCGGTCGGTGATGGCCGATGTGCTCGCAGGCCACACCTGGACCGGCGACATCCGTGTCCTACGCCGCGACGGCAGCCAGCGACTCACGTTCTCGTTCATCAATCCGGTCGTCGACGCATCCGGAAAGATCGTCGGTGCGATCAGCAGCGCAAACGACATCACCGACGCCCGCCGCCTGGAACGAGAAGCCTCGACGGCTGCGGATCATCTGCTTCTCGCGTTCGCGGCTGGCGACGTCGGGACGTGGCGTTGGGATCGACGCGGCAGCCTCATGTCATGGGACGATGCGATGTGTCGGCTGTTCGGCATCGAGCCATCGGCATTCGACGGTGAATCGTGGCAACATCTCGTGCATCCCGACGACCTCGAGCGGGTGACATCGAACCTCGCAGCAGCAATCGAGCATCGCGGCGCGTACGAGGTCGACTTCAGAGTCATCTGGGCCGATCGGTCAGAACACTGGATCGACAGTCGCGGCAAGGTCTTTGTCGGCGATGCCAATGAGGTCTTGGGAACGATCGGCTATGCAACCGAGATCACGGATCGAAAAGCGGCCGAGCTCGACGCTCGACGTCGTGCCGCCGATGCCGAACGGTTGGCGAACGACGAATCCCGCCAGCGGCTGCGACTCGAGTTCCTGGTCGGGCTCAACGACTTGGCGATCCAGGCGGTCGATCATCGCGACCTGATGCGTCGCACGGCGATGGCCGCAGTGCCCCGACTCGGCGATTGGTGCACCGTGCACTTCGCGCCGCAACCGGGTGTGCACGAGATCGAGGTCGCCCACTCCGACCCGGATCGGATGGAGTGG
>JBDSDH010000290.1:0-12296 GCA_039920665.1 Ilumatobacteraceae bacterium | reverse complement strand
GCGTTCCGGTACCGGATCCGACGGCTCGGTCCGATCGTCGGTCTCGTTCCACCCGCATTGCTGGGAGCAATTGCGGCTGTCGCCCTCCATGACAACACATCGAGCATCCGCGGCGTCGGCGGTTTCGCTGCTGCCGTGTTCGCGGCACCCGGGATGCTTGCGTTCGGCGTTCCGCTCGCCAGCGGAACATCGAAGGTCGTGCTCGGAGCGATGGTCAGTGCTGCTGTCTGGTTCGTGCTCGGCCTGGTCGCCGCCCGTCGAGCCACTCGGTCACCCGTGGCCACATGGCGGGATTTCTGGCGCGAGTTCATCTGGCTCGCGGGAGGTGTATGGCTCGGCACCGTGATCGCGTTGGTGGTGGTGCAAATCGCGGTCGGCAGCGCGATCCTGTGAACGTTCGTCGGATCGGCCATGACCGTCAGACCGTGATCAATTCGCGGATCGCGTCGAGCTTGGCTGGTCCGATGCCTCGCACGGCGAGCAGATCATCGATCGTCGCATAGGGCCCCGACGACTCCCGGTGTTCGACAATCGCTGCCGCGGTCGACGGTCCAATGCCCGGTAATGCGTCGAGCTGCTCGGCGGTCGCGGTGTTGAGATCGATCGGTCCGGGCGTCGTCGTCGGCCCACCTCCGGACACCCCGCCAGCCGATCCCCCACCGGTCGAACCGCCACCCGATGGAGTCACGACCGGCGGCACGGGTACACCGACTCTGGGGATGTACAGACGCGCTCCATCGACGAGGAAGCCCGCCAAATTGACCGCTTCGCCGTCGGCGTCGTTGGCCATCCCGCCAGCCGCGACAACAGCGTCTTGGACGCGAGCGTCGGCCTGTAGGGCGTAGACCCCCGCCATCACGACCGCACCGGTGACGTAGACCGTGATCACGGCCGGAGCCACCGACGACGTCGACGACTCAGTCCGTGATGATGCAATGGTTGCTGTGGCCAACGGATCGATCACCGACGACGGCGTCGAACCCAAGCCGGAGCCAGAGCCCGCAAACGGCAGGGTCGACTCGACGGCGGTCGGCGGAGCCCGCAACAACCAGAAGCCGCCACCCGCGACAGCAGCCACTGCGACAACCGTGGCAATCAGACGACCGACTCCAAACCAGCGCAGCCAGCCCATGGCTGCTGACGACAATGTTCCGGGGCCGACCGGACGCGGTGGAACCGGATGGTCCGGTGGTGATTTCATGGATCCCTCCAACGACGGTGGCGTGCGAGCGCCATCTACATCTGGGGGAAGACGTCTTCGACCCTATCCAACCCGCTGCCATCCGCCACCGCAACGAGCCAATGGTTGGGCATCGATCAGCAAATGATCACTGCACCGCCTGCTGAGCCAGATTCGGTGCACGATCCGCGGTCGCCAGCGATCGGCGAGCCACCCACTCCGCTTCGATCTCGAGCGGGATTCGCCAATAGGCACCCTTGTGACCCTTCAGGCGGGATCGCCACAACACATACGAGCCGAGGTATCGGACGATGAAGCCGCCGCGACCGTAGCGACGCCACTGACGGACATGGACCTGCTCGTGTCGGAGCAAGTGCTCGGAGTGCTCATGCCCGGCGCGGACCATGATGATCGACCCGATCGTCAGACCGTCGGAGCCCTTCGGCACCGGTCCCCCGACCCAGAGCCGGAATCCATCACGTCGTTCGATCGGCATGTCAGAACCCTACCCGACCGGTCCAAATGGACCGGCCAGTGGGTCAGCTCGACAACTGGACCTGGCAGATGTAGACCACGCCGAGCGCCTTGGCCAGGTCCGGATCGTTGCTCCCGGCTTCGGCATCGAGCACCGCGTGCAGCTGCTCGTCGTTGAGTGTCGCAACCTGATCCTGGAGGCAAGTGGTATCGAGCGTGGGACCCTCGGCGGACTGCAGGAACACGGCGACCACTTGGCTGATCAAGTCCTTGTCGCCTCCCTGTGGCTGTAAGCAGGTGGTCATCTGCTCGGTGAGCGCAGCACCATCGGCGCTGAGCGAGGGATAGATGGCTCCCGGCACCGAATCGAGGGTCGGGACGTACAGCGCCTCGACATCGTCGACACTCAACTGCGACACGATCTGTTCGACGCACAACCGATCGAAAACGAATCCCTCATCGGCTCCCTTGGCCACGGCGAAGTCGACCACTGCAGCCACCTGGGTCGGGTCCGGCGGAACGACAACGGCGGCGATCGCGGTCGTGCCAGCACCCGGCGTGGTTGTCGCAGACGACGATTTTGCCGACGTCGATGTCGTCGCTGCAGTGTCGGCGTCTGAGGAGCAGCCGACCAAGACGAGCATCACAGCCGCTGAACCGCAGACGAGTTTGATCATCGACGCGATTCGACGAGGCAACAGTGGCGGTTGGTTCACGGATGGAGAATATCCGGGCCGGAGCGAGTCGACTCGTCCGCTCCGGAACGGATCAGGCCAATCAGTAGAGCCGGGCGGTGAGCTGCTTGCGGAACACCGCCGTGCGCGGGTCCTCGGCGCCCATCACTTCGAGGATGTCGACGAACTCTTGGCGGGCGTCATCGTCGGTCTTGACGCTGTCGAGCAGAGCGGTCAGCTTGGCGTCGTAGTCATCGATGGGCTTCTCGCCGAGGCGAGCTGCCGCAGCAACTTTGCGAGTGCGTTCGGACTCAGGAATCCGTGACAGCAGCGCCAGCGCTTCTTCGCCGCCGCCGGACTCGACGAGCAGATCACCGAGAGCGATGATCGCGTCTTCGTTGCCGGGCTCGATCTCGAGAGCGGCACGAAGGCTCGTCTCATCGCCGGCCGCGATCAGCGCGGTGAGCTCGTTGTCGGCCTCGCTCGGCAGCAGCGAGGTCACGAACTGCTCAATCAGATGTTCGGCTTGAGCACCGACGAAACCATCGATGACGGCACCACCGCGCAATGCGTAGACGGCCGGGATGGATTGCACCTCGAATGCTTTGGAGATGCCGGGGTTTTCATCGACGTTGACTTTGGCGAGCACGACCTTGCCGTCGGTGGCGTCGGTCGCTCGTTCGAGGATCGGTCCGATCGTCCGGCACGGGCCGCACCATGGTGCCCAGAGATCGACGATGACGGCGACCTCCGATGATCGGTCGAGGACCTCGGTCTGGAAGGTTGCATCGGTGACGTCAAGAGCCATGGACCGAACGATATCGGCGTCGGCGAAGTCGGCGTCAGGATCGGTTGGCGGGAGCCCGCCAGATCGCCTCGATCGCTCGCCGACGTGCGATCTCGTCAGTCACCGCGAGGTTCGTCTGCTCGCCGCTCCAGCCGAGCAACGGACCAGCGACTGCAGCGACCGCAGCGACTTCTGAAGGTTCGACCGTGCCGAGCGTTCCGAGCACGAGCCGACGATCGATGATGTCGCTGAGCGTGCGAGCACCCTCGTCGGTGATCGCGAAGATCACCTGGGCGGCGATGTCGAACATGCCGGCCCGCGACGAGACCCGCTCGCCGAGCGACGGGTCGCGCTCGACGAGGTCGAGGATGCGCTCGTGCTCGGTGCCGTAGAGCCGAGCGAGTTGCAGGCGCACATCCGTGCTCAGTCCGAGCCGAGCACGGCCGCGCGCCGCTTCACGGAGATAGGGCTCGGCGTCTTCGGCCCACGCAAACGCTCCCGCGGCCGCGACCCGCGTGCTGTCGAAGCGGCGTGGCTGGCAACCGGTGAGTGCGTCCGACGCCAACAGCGTCTCGACCGCCTCTTCGCCGAGCGCTCGTCCAGTGGTCCATTTGCCCCCACCGATCGACCACAGGTGATGCACACCCGACGGACCGTGGTCGTACAACTCGTGGCGGCGGCTGGTGTGATAGCTGTCCTGGCCTTCGTCGACGATCAGCGGCCTGATCCCGACGGTCGTGGCCTCGATGTCGGCATCGGTGAGCGGCGCGATGCCGGGGGCGAGCGTCGAGTTGACCGTGTCGAGGATCAGTTCGACGTCGGTGTGGTCGACACGCGTGTCGTCGGGAGTTGCCGTCTCCGGGGTGTCGGTCGGGCCGATGAACGACCGCCCCATCCATGGGGACACGATCACGTGCTTTCCGCTGCGAGCACGGGCGAACACCGTATCGGTGACGACGCCAGGGCCGCCGATCGGCTGGGTGAGCAGATGCACTCCCTTGCTCCGATTGACTTTCACACCGAGCGACTTGCCGAGGGTCGCGAGAACGAGATCCATCCACGGACCAGCGGCGTTGACGACGGTCCGGGCGCGGACGTCGAACGTGTTGCCGGTCAGGGTGTCGCGCACCGAAACGCCCTCGACAAACACGTCACTGTCGGACGCCGGCGAACCGCCAGTCCCGTCCGGAGATGTCACGAATCCCGTTGCCTCCATGTGGTTGAGCGCCGTCGCACCTGAAGCGACAGCCGACTTCAAGAACGCGAGCAGGAGACGCTCAGGGTGCAGATTGAGCGTGTCGTGGTAGGCGAACGCTCCCTGCAGGTCTTGGGGGTCGAGCCACGGCACGGCCTCGAGCAACTTCTTCTTGCTCAGCCAACGTGGACGTGGGATCCGCAGCGAATCGGGTGCATCACGGTTGGCGTCGTATCCGAGTACCGAATACAGAGCGACACCGGCGCCGATCAGCAGCGTCTTGGGCTCGCTCCACTTCCATGCCGGCATCAGGAATCGCTTCTGCTCGACCAGATGGGGCGCAGCGAGGCCGAGCACTCGCCGTTCGCGCAAGCTCTCGCGCACCACTCTGAACTCGTAGGTCTCGAGATACCGGATACCACCGTGAAGATATTTGGTGGTCGCACTGCTGGTGCCGCCGCCGAAATCGCCCTTCTCGATCAACAACGTACGCAGGCCCCGACCGGCGGCCTCGCGGGTGACGCAGACGCCGGTGATGCCACCACCGACGACGATCACGTCGTATGGGTCCTTGAGCCGGGAGAGGTCGCGTTCGATGCGCATACGAGTGGGCAAGGATACGGCCGAGTGCAGGGATACCGTTGTCTCGCGATGACTGAGATCGTTCCTGAAGCGGTAGAAAGCGGTGCTGAAGTGGCAGCCGTCGACGGTGCTCGCGGCATCCATGGCCAGCGGGACGAGGTAGCTGGGATCGACATCCCCGCCGTGTCGTCGTGGCTCGAATCCAACGTCGCCGGTGCGGCCGGTCCCTTTCGTTTCGATCTCATCGCAGGCGGTCATTCCAACCTCACTTATGCGGTCACCGACCACCATGGCACGCGCATCGTGCTGCGCCGCCCGCCGCTCGGCCATCGTCTCGCAAGCGCTCACGACATGCGACGCGAACACCGGATCATCTCCGGGTTGCAGACGTCGGCTGTTCCGGTTGCCCCAGCACTCGGATTCTGTGACGACGACACCGTCAACGGTGCCCCGTTCTACGTGATGGGCTTCGTCGACGGGCATGTGATTCGAGAGGCGCACACCGCGACCACGGTCCTCGATCTCGCCGGTCGGCGTCGCGCCAGCGAATCGATCGTCGACACGATGGTCGCGATCCACGATGTCGATCTCCTTGCATCCGGACTCGACACTCTCGGCAAGCACACCGACTACATCGCCCGTCAACTGCATCGTTGGGACAAGCAGTGGAACCTGCAGAAAACCCGTGATCTTTCCACGGTCGACGAGGTTCACGCCGGGCTGCTCGAGCGCATCCCCGAGCAGGGGCCGGCCACGATCGTTCACGGCGATTACCGCCTCGACAACTGCATGGTCGACAACGAGGGCAACGTGATCGCCGTCCTCGACTGGGAGATCTGCACGTTGGGCGACCCGCTCGCCGACCTCGGCTTGCTGATGGTCTACTGGACCGGTCCGGACGACGAAGCGTCGGCCTGGACGGGCGCTTCGACGACGTCACCGGGATTCCTGAACCGGGCCGATCTCGCCGAGCGCTATGGCGTTCGCACCGGCCGCGACCTGTCGCAACTCGACTACTACGTGGCCTTTGCATATTGGAAGCTGGCCTGCATTCTCGAGGGCGTATACGCCCGATATCTCGGTGGCGCGCTCGGTCAGCGTGATCCGGCCGAACTGCTACCGTTCAAACTCCAGGTCGAGGGTGCGGCGGCCAGAGCGGCCGAGGCCTTGGAACGGTCGCGATGAGCGACGACTACCACTACGTCGGCGGCGACCCGAGCGCGTTCACCGCGCCGACGATGGTGGTGATGCTCACTGGGTGGATCGATGCCAGCGGTGCTGCGGCCGCGGCGATGAGCGCGCTCGAATCCGAGACCAAGGCCACCACGATCGCGACATTCGACGGCGATGTGTTCATCGACTACCGCGCTCGGCGGCCCACGATGCAGCTGCGCGATGGGGTGAACAGCCGACTCGTCTGGCCTGCGATCGAGGTC
Organism: Ilumatobacteraceae bacterium; assembly: GCA_039920665.1. GTDB lineage: Bacteria > Actinomycetota > Acidimicrobiia > Acidimicrobiales > Ilumatobacteraceae > WLMZ01. The sequence continues at coordinate 5,968 of JBDSDH010000290.1, read as the reverse complement.
AAGGCCGGCCAAGATGCACTCGGTCGCGACGTGTTGCTGCTCACTGGCCCAGAGCCGGACATGGCCTGGCGGCGGTTCGGCAAGGCAGTTGCCGAGTTCGCCCAAGTACTCGGTGTGGCTCGGCTCGTCGCCCTCGGTTCGTACCCGTTCGCATCGCCGCACACCCGCCCGTCACGACTGTCGATGTCGTCGCCGTCGGTCTTGCTCGCTGAGTCGCTGCCACTGGCGAAAAGTTCGGTGGATGTTCCAGCCGGAGTCGCCGCAGTGCTCGAGCACTCGCTCCACGATGTCGGCATCGACGCCCTTGGGCTGTGGGTCCAGGTGCCGCACTATGTTGCGTCGATGGCGTACCCGGCGGCCACGGTCGCGCTGCTCGGCGGGCTCGCCGATTTCGGCGAGGTCCTCATCGACGGTTCCGCAGCTCGCCAGGAGACGATCATCCAGCGCGAACGGCTCGACGAACTCGTGGCCGGCAACGAAGAGCACCAGGCAATGGTGTTGCAACTGGAGTCGCTCTACGATGCGATCAGCAGGTCGGTCAGCGATGGCGATGGCGATCCTTCGCCGAGCGGAAGCCCGTTGTCGGCCAGCGAGATCCCGACGGCTGACGAGCTCGGTGCCGAGTTCGAGCAGTTCCTTCGCGACCAGAACAACGGCTGACGCCCGCCTTCGATGCGCGACTGGCAGACGATTACGGTCGCTGCGAGGCGCATTGGACGCACGGTCCGACGTGACGAGCATCGGAGGAGACAGATGAAGGTCGACGGAGGACTCGGAAGCGACTTGAACAAGGTCGCGAGCCAAGCGCAAGAACTCGAAGCGGCTGGATACGCCGGAGCATGGACCGCCGAGACCAGCCACGATCCGTTCTTCCCATGCCTGCTCGCTGCCGAACACACGACCACGCTCGAGATCGGCACATCGATCGCAGTCGCCTTTGCCCGCAATCCAATGAACCTGGCCAACATCGGGTGGGACCTGCAGAGCTATTCCAAGGGCCGGTTCATCCTCGGCCTCGGCAGCCAGATCAAACCGCACATCACCAAGCGTTTCAGCATGGAGTGGAGCCATCCTGCAGCTCGGATGCGGGAGATGGTGCTTGCGATCCGAGCGATCTGGGACACCTGGCTGAACGGCACCAAGCTCGACTTCCGGGGCGAGTTCTACAAGCACACCCTGATGACACCGTTCTTCAGCCCCGACGCGTCCGACATCAGCGAGTACGGCGTTCCGAAGATCTTCCTGGCTGGAGTCGGCGAACTGATGACCGAAGCCGCCGGCGAGGTGTGCGACGGGTTTTTCTGCCACGGTTTCACGACTGAGAAATACCTGCGCGAGGTCACCCTCCCCGCCCTCGAACGGGGCAGAGCCAAAGCCGGCAAGACAATGGAGGGCTTCCAGATTGTCGGTCCCGGCTTTGTCGTCACCGGCAACAACGATGAGGAGATGGCCAACGCAGCCGTTGGCACCCGCCAGCAGATTGCGTTCTACGGCTCCACACCCGCCTACCGCCCGGTGCTCGAACGTCACGGCTGGGGAGAACTCCAGGACCAGCTGAACAGCCTCAGCAAACAGGGCAAGTGGGTCGAGATGGGCGAAGCGATCGACGACGAGGTGCTCAACACCTTTGCTGTCGTCGGCGAGCCGGAAGCAATCGCACCCGAACTGCACCGACGCTACGGAGACGTCATCGACCGGATGAGTTTCTACGCGCCGTACAAGTCCGATCCGAAGCGTTGGAAGGCCGTGCTGACCGATCTCACGTCACGATGAGGCGATGAGGCGATCTCACGTCACGATGAGGCGATGAGGCGATGAGGCGATCGGGGCGGCCACAGACGGTCGGACTCGCTCGTCAGGCGCCGAGACCGATCAACCACCGACGCACGTTGTCACCGAGCGCAGAGACATCGTAGCCACCCTCTTGCAACACGACGGTGGGCACGCCCATCTCGGCGACCGCAGCGCCGCAGCGCTCGAAGCCTTCGGCGGTGATGGCCAGATCGCTGATCGGATCGCTGATGAAGGTGTCGAGTCCGAGCGACACGATCAGCGTCGACGGGCCGAACGACTGGATCCGGTCCATCGCCTGACGCAACGACACGATGTAGTCGTCGTCGTCGGTGCGAATCGGTAGCGGCATATTGATGTTGTGGCCGAGTCCGCGGCCGGCGCCGGTTTCGTCCGCGTAACCAATGTTGTAGGGGTAGGCGCGTGTGGGATCGCCGTGCAGCGACACGTACTGCACATCGTCGCGGGCGTAGAAGATCTGCTGGGTGCCGTTGCCGTGGTGATAGTCGACATCGAGCACCGTCACCTTGGTGCCCGTCGTTCGGGTGATGTGGTTCGCAGCGATCGCCGCATTGTTGAAGAAGCAGTAGCCGCCGTACATGCCCGACGTCGCGTGATGGCCGGGTGGTCGGCACAGCCCGTAGGCAGACTGCTGTCCGCCGAGCACCAAGTCGGTGGTGGTCAGTGCTGTGTCGACTGCGCTGCGGGCAGCATCGTAAGTGTGCTCGGTCAACGGCGTCGTGGTCTCGAAGCAATACCACCCGAGACGGCCGTTGATCGATGCCGGTGCCCCGCGTTCGGACATGCCGGCGCGCAGCGCTGGACGGTAGAACACGTCCGGGGTGACGTCGGCAGTCGGGCCGACATCGGCCTGATACTCCGCCCAGCCGGTGGCGAGGAAGCGCACGAGGTCAACGTCGTGGATCTCCTCGATCGGACCGAGACCATGGTCGGTGGGCATGACGAACTCGAACCGATCGTCACCCTCCAGCGTCTCGCGGATGGCTTCGGCGCGCCCGATGTGTTCGAACGCCGGACCGATGCCGGACTGCTCGATTCCCGTCTTGGGATCGTGACCGAGATGAGCGGCGGTGTAGACGACCTGCATTCGTCCATCGTGCCACTTCGGCACAGCGGCCACGCCGGAAATCGGACCACGACCCGCAACGCTCGACGGCTACTCGACGGCTACTCGACGGCTACTCGACGGCTACTCGACGGTTAATCGACGGTCACTCGACGAACAGTTCGAGTTCCTCGGCCAAGTACAGCTCGCGACACTTCGCTCGTTGCAGTTTGCCGGACGAGGTCTTGGGCAGCGTGCCGGCGCGCACCAACATCACGTCTCGTGGCGGCAACCCACAGACCTCGATCGTGCGGTGGTGAATCGATTCCTGCACCTCTGCGGGATTCTCCGTCCGTACCTCGGCGACCACGATCACCGTTTCCTTGCCCTTGTAGCCCTCGACGCCGAACGCGATCACGTTGCCGGCCCGCACCCCGTCGAGTCCACCGACAGCCCGCTCGATGTCCTCCGGGAACACGTTGCGGCCACCGACGATGATGACGTCCTTGATCCGGCCGCACAGCACCAACTCGCCGTCCAGCATGTAGCCGAGATCGCCGGTGCACAGCCAACCGTCGTGGAACAGTGCGGCGGTCGCATCGGGTCGCTTGTAGTACCCCGGCGTCACCGACGTACCGCGGATGAGGAGTTCTCCGACATGACGTTCGCCCAGGGGCTCGCGTGAGTCGGGGTGAACGATGCGCATCTCCAGGTCCGGCACGGCGTGGCCGAGAACCGGCAACCGACGGACGCTGTCGCCCTCGGTGTCAGCGGTGATCGCGATCGGCTTGGCGACCCGGTCACGTTCGAGAACGACGCGGTCGACGTCGTCGGTGAGCAGACCACGGTGCCGTGGTGGGAAGGCTCCACCAATGGCGACCTCGGCCATGCCGAACGCCGGAAACACGCTCCCCGGCTTGAACCCGAATCGCGATGCCGCGACAACGAATGCCTCGACGGCGTCGGGGTCGACCGGCTCGGCGCCGCTGAGGGCCAACGTCAGCTGCGACAAGTCGAGTCCTTCCATCCGTTTCAATGCACGGGTGGCCAGCACCCACGAGAAGTTCGGACCGGCCGTGGCGGTACCCCGATGGTCGCTGATCCACTGCATCCAGTTGCCCGGGTGGGCCATGAAGTCTTGCGGCGCAGCTTGGATCAGTTGGCAACCGTTCGTCATCGGGATCGACAGGAACCCGACGAGACCCATGTCGTGATACAGCGGCAGCCATGAGACCATCACTTCATCGGGGCCGAGTTCGGCCGCCGCGCACGACGCGTCGATGTTCGCCGTGAGTACCCGGTCGGGGATCATCACGCCCTTCGGTTCACTGGTTGATCCGCTCGTGTACTGCAGGATCACGAGCCGCTCGGGGTCGTTGGCCGGAATCTCCAGCCGTTCCCCGCTCGGGCTGCCCGGTCCCGGCATCACGTTGACCATCGGCTCGATCGGCGGGTCTCCCGGCCCTGCGGTGTAGAACGCAGCAAGCATGTCGTCGATCAGCACGAGCTTCGCGTCGCCGTGCTGGATCCGAGCGCGCGTGCTCTCGACGAAGGCATCGAGCGATGCCATCCGCATCGGCAGTGGCAGCACCATGCTGGCGATGCCGCTCAACCAGCAGCCCTGGATGATGGTCATCAACGACCGGCTGGTCGGCCCGAGGATCGCGACGTGATCGCCCGGCACCAATCCTCGTGCCTGCAAGGCTGCTCCGACGGAGCGGGCCTCGTCATGGATCTGGGTCCAGCCGACGAAGTCGTTGCCGTCATCGGGACGGACCGAGGTACCGACGAAACGCACGCCGGTGGATCGCTCGGCGGCGAGTTGGAGGCGGTCGGTGATGGATCCAGCGGTGAGTGCCATAGACCAACCGAACGATAGTCAGCACCCGACCGGTTGTCGGAGTCCTCATCGAGGACTCCATCACGGCCTTCGCGGAGCGGCGAAGCTGCTACTCTGCGTCGATGGGCGAACGAGCGTTCTCGCCCCGCGCGGACACGGTTTCGGGGCAGCGGGCGAACACACCAACAACGGCAACAACGGCAACAACGGCAACAACGGCAACCACGGCAACCACGGCAACCACATCGACCGTGGCGAAGAGACCCGGCTTGCCGGTTGCCAAACGGCCGCGACCTCCGATCCAGCGCAAGCTGACCGTTGGAGCATCCAACGATCCGTACGAACGTGAGGCTGACGAGATCGCCGACCGAGTGGCGAAAATGTTGAGCAACGGCGACGCAGCCGATGTCGGCCGGGTCCATACCCCGCTTGCCGGGCGCATCTCACGGATGGCAACCATTGGTTCGGCCGGCGGCGACGTCGATGCCGACACCGAGTCCGAGATCGCCAAAGCCCGCTCCGGCGGCAAGCCGCTCGAAGTCGGCATCCGGCGCAGCATGGAGGGCGCGTTCGGTGCCGACTTCAGCCGGATTCGGATGCATGTCGGCCCATCATCGGATGTACTCAACGAACGCATTCAGGCTCGGGCATTCACGACCGGCTCGGATGTGTTCGTGCGCCGACAGGACTATTCGCCCGGTACGTCGGCCGGCCAAAAATTGCTCGCCCATGAACTGGCCCATACGGTGCAGCAGGGCGGCGCAAGGGCGACCACAGCAGACGCGGCGCAGCGATGCGTTCAGCGCAGTTCCGAGACCATCCAACGATGGGGTTTCTTCGGCAAGGCCAACGCCGAGAAGGGCAAGGGGGCGGCCACGCAGACGGCACCCACGGCAGATCTTCACGGCGATCTCAATGACCATGGCGACACCATCACCGCTGGTCTGGGCGGCACCCAGGTGTCCGACATCGATTCGTACAAGGACGATCTGGCCAAAGCGACCACGGGCGACAAGGACGCCGTCGGCTCCGGCAAGAGCGGTGCCACCGATCGTCAGAGTCAACAACTCGGGGTCGTCGGCGGCACTGCAGACTTCGCGAACATGTTCGTGGGCCTCTCCAAGGCGGTCAAAAGCTTCCGCGAGAGCAAGTCCGGCGGCGACAAGTTCGGGGCTGTGCTCGAGGGCGTCGCCGCCACGACCAGCGGCGCCAAGGGTCTCGGCAACATGATCAAATCCGGCTCGGAACTGGACGGTCACAAGGATGGCATC
>JBDSDH010000289.1:0-18748 GCA_039920665.1 Ilumatobacteraceae bacterium | reverse complement strand
AGCTCGTGGCATCGGGAGGTATCCACCGCCTCGGCACGTTGCAGGATGCGCTGGCCTGGGCCGCAGATCTGGCCACGCTCGCCCCGCTGACGATGGCCACCCACAAACTCGCTCTGGAGACATCCGGCTCCGCCCCCGAAGCGCACGAAGCGGTCGAAATTGCCCGAGCCGCGACGTGGGCCAGTGACGATGCCGAGGAGGGCCGACAGGCTTTCCTCGCCAAACGCACCCCGAACTTTCGCGGCGAATAGCCGGGCTGGTAAGTCCCGAGCGGTGGGATGGGACCCGAGCGGCTGTCGACAGCCGCAGGAGTCCCAGGTGGGCACCGAGCGGCTGTCGACAGCCCCTGGTGACCCGTCAGATGGCGGCGGGGAGCAGGCGGTTGACGTTCTCGTAGAAGAAGTACAACACGACCACGAACGGCACGCACCCGACCAGCAACGCCAGGTACAGCCGCCGATATCGCTTGGCCAGCCGGAACGCCCCATACGCAACTGCGGCGAGCAGTACCGCCCAGCCAATCACGTGCGGCCACGCCGCCACGTCGTCGAACCAGCCCTGGCTGAACGCATCCTCGCCGGCGAATGCCGAGGCCGCAGGGGTCGAGTCAGAGCCGTCGTCGCCACCGGAAACGGTCGACGTGTCGGCCGCAGGGTCGGTTTCGATCGGTGTGGTGCTGTCGACGCTCGACCCTGTGGTCGCTCCAGGCGCGGTCACCGCAGTTGTCGTGGCGGTCGAGGCGGTCGAGGCTATTGAGGCTGTCGTCGAGGGGGATGTGTTGACGCTGGTGTCGAGCGTGGTGTCGTCCGACGGCAGGATCGGTTCGACCGGGATCGGCTCGTCCTGGCCGTAGTAGATCAGCGGCAGACCGACCGGTGAGCCGCGAGTTGGATCCAACGTTGCATGCACCACCAGCCGCCGTTTGGAGGTGTACTTCGGGTCGCAGGTGACGAGGGTCAGGGTCGCGGCGTTCGGATCGGAGTCGGTGATGACGTGATAGTCGCTCGGATCGACGACGACGGAGTCGGTGACGATGTAGACGTAGGCATCACCGAGCTTGGTGTACACCTGGATCTCGTCGCCGGGCTGGAGGCGGTCGAGATCGAGAAACGGTCCGCCGTGGCCCGTGCGGTGACCGGCGATCGCGGAGTTCCCGAGTTGGCCGGGCAAGGGAGTGTCGGCAAAGTGACCCGGACCCTTGGCGAGGTCCTTCGAGCTGACTCCTGCAACGACCTTCCAGTTGAAGTCGATTCGGGGGATGACGAGCTTCAGCAGCGCCTCGCCGGGATCGATGTTGCCGTAGTTCTGTTCGACCGGCGCAGCGGTCGTCGGTGGCTCCGTTGTGGCGGCGGCGGTGTCGGTCGGAGAAGTCGGACCAGTTGTTCCGCTGGTCGTCGGCGGATCGGTGACGGACGTGGTGCCAGGCGCGCTTTCAGCAGTTTCGACGACCGTGGTCGAGGTCGGCGGCCCGAGCGTGTCCGGCACGATGCCGTTTTCTTCGAACAGGTTGTCGAACTGGGTGTCGAGTTGATTCTGGGCTCGGGCGGTCTGGATGCCGGTGCCCCACAACTGATAGGCGACGAAGCCGAACATCAACAGGCCGAGAGTGATCAGGGCTCGGCCGATGTGGCCCACCACCCATCGCCAGTCGTGTGGCTCCGGCGGGCGATCCCACCGCGAGATCCGTTTGCGCTTCGGCGCGCCGTTGCGACGCAGCGCCGGGGGAGGGGTCCAGATCGGGGTCGGAGCCGGAGCCGGGGCCTTGGTGGTCGGTGGCGGCTCGGCAGCCACCGCCGCAGCAAACGAGTCCGGGCCCGCATCTGCGTCGGTCGATACAACCGCTGGTCGGTCGTCCGCTCGCTCGGCCGGTTGGTGATCCGGTTGGTCGTGCTCGTCCGCCATGGGCTGCGACGTTACCTTCCGAGCCCACGAAATGGTCGCCACCCGCTGGGTCGAAGCGGCCCGGCTTGGCTAGCGTGAATGCGCTCCATGGAAACCGTTGTGCACCTCTCGAATGCGGTGGCAGTGCTGGGTCAGTTCCCGGTGCTGGCCGGAGCCGACCTCGACGTGCAGCGCGGCGAGATCGTGCTGCTCCAGGGACCCAACGGTGCCGGCAAGACGTCGCTGCTCCGTTTGTGCGGGGGTTTGTTGCCACTGGCCAGGGGTGAAGCGGTGGTGCTCGGTTGCGACTTGGCGGTCGATCGAGATTCGGTCCGCAAGCGGGTCGGCATGCTTGGCCACGCCAATGGCCTCTACATCGATTTGACCGTCGCCGAGAACGTCCGGTTCTGGGGAGCAACGGTCGGGGCGAGCACGTCCGAGGTCGATGCGGCGATGCTGCGGATGGGTGTCGGTGAACGGCTGGCCGACGTTGCTGTCAGCAAGTTGTCCGCTGGTCAGAAACGTCGAACGGCGCTCGCATGCCTCGTTGCTCGTCGGGCTGAATTGTGGCTGCTCGACGAGCCTCACTCGGGTCTCGACGCTGCTGGCCGCGACGAACTCGACGCGACACTGCGCGAAGCCACCCGGGCCGGCGCCACGATCATCGTCGCCAGCCACGAACTCGAGCGCGCCGGTGCGCTCGCAACCCGACTGGTCGAAGTGGTCGGAGGTCGGATCCGTGAACACAGGGTCGACAGCGATGCACCGACCCAGGCGGCAGGTCGCTGATGTTCCGCGTCGCTCGTTTCATCGCTGCCAAGGATCTGCGAATCGAAATGCGCAGCCGGATCGTGACCAATCAGGTCCTGCCGTTCGCGGCGATCGTGATGGTGATGTTCGCATTCGCGTTGAACACCGATGAGATCGTTGTCCAGGTTGCGCCCGGTCTGATCTGGTTGGCCACCCTGTTCAGCTTGTTGATCCTGGTCCAGCGGTCGTTTGCGATCGAGTCCGCCGATGGCGCGACCGATGCGCTCAAGGCCGCTGGTGTGGATCCCGCCGGGATCTTCCTCGGTAAGGCGTTTGCCCTGGCCGTGCAGTTGTTGGTCCTCGAAGTACTGCTGCTGGCCACCGCAATCGTGCTCTACCGGGCCGAAGTCCACCTCGGCAGCCTGGTGCTCTTGGTCACCACCTTCGTTGCCGCGACCTGTGGGCTCGCCCTCGTCGGTACGCTCTACGGTGGCCTCGCTGCCGGTGTCCGCGGACGGGAAACGTTGCTTCCACTTCTGCTGTTGCCAGTGGTGGCGCCCGTGCTGATTGGTGCCACCCGCGCAACGGAAGCTGCGTTCGGCACCCGCGGCGCGGTGGTAGCAGACGGTTGGTCCTGGTTGGGCCTGCTCGCTGTCTTCGTTGCATTGTTCGGCGTCGGCGGCACCTTGGCATTCGGCCCCCTCATCGAGGACTAAGAGATCGAGGAAAGACAGATGGCAGTCACGCAGAACCACATCACCGGCACAGCGAACCCGTCAGCCAACCTGTCAGCGAACTCCGCTGACCAGGGTGCGGCGATCGAACCGGCCCGCCGACGTCGGCGCAGTGCGACGGGCACCCCGTTCACGTTTGCGCTCGGGGTTGCCACCATCGTGTCGATGGCACTGCTGGTGTTGTTCGGACTGCTCCTGTCGCCTCCTGATGTCACGCAGGGTGAGAGTGTCCGGATCCTCTACATCCACGTCGGCACGGTGTGGGTCGCGTACGTTGCGTTCGGTGTCACGGCGATCGCCTCGGCGCTGTTCTTGTGGAAGCGCACGACCTCGCTGACCTGGGACCGCATCGCCGGCGCCAGTGCCGAGGTCGGGGTGCTGTTCATGGCCCTCACACTGTTCGCCGGATCGCTCTGGGGCCGGCTCTCGTGGGGCAAGTTCTGGGTCTGGGACGCTCGGGTCACGACCACCGCGTTCCTGTTCATCACCTACATCGGCTACCTCGCCGTGCGCGGTCTCGGTGGCAGCCACCAACAGCGCGGTCGCCGGTCGGCCGTCGTTGCTCTGCTGGCGGTGCTCGAAATCCCACTCGTCCACTTCAGTGTCGAACTGTGGCGCGGTCTGCACCAAGAAGCCAGCGTCGCCGGCAGCACCAAGGTCCAGCTCGAGAACCTGATGCTGTTCTCACTGTTCCTCGCCCTGATCGCGTTCACCCTGCTGTTCGTCTGGCTGGTGATCCATCGCCAGCGGGTGCTGGCAATGCAGGACGCGCTCGAGGACAAGGGTCTCGATTACGCCCTCGCGGCCCGCCAGGCAGAGTCGATGCCCGCGACCGAACGCGTCACGACCCATGCATCACAGGAGGGCACAGCCTGATGGAGAACATCGGATTCATCCTTGCCACCTACATTGCGACCTTCGTCGGCTCGTTCTTTCTGGCCGCCTACTACCTGCGCCGCGGCAATCGACTCGCCGAGCAGCTCCCGCCGGAAGACAAACCGTGGATCTGACCCCGCGTACCCGAGACACCGGTGTCGATCCCGACGGCAGCGGTGCGGAGTTCGTTCCGCCGGCGCCTCGGGTTCACAACCGCCGTAAATGGGTGTCGATCGGTCTCCTGATCACGGTGCTCGCGATCGGCGGTGTGGTGGTCACCAAGTTCCTCACCAGTTCGCTCGACTACTACTGCAACGTCGACGAAGTCGGAGCCAAGAACGGTTGCGAGACCGGTCGCCGGTTGCGCATCCAGGGCACCGTCGACGAGGGCAGCGTCAACGCGGTCGACGGCGTGACCACCTTCGACATCTCGTTCAACGGGGTCACCAAAGAGGTCGTCTACGACGGTGATCCCGGTGGAGCGTTCCAAGAGTGCATCCCGGTCGTGGTCCACGGCGTGATGCAGGACAACGGCGTCTTCGACGGCGACGAGGTCGAGGTCAAGCACGGCAACGACTACGAGGCCAAGCACGCAGATCGCCTCAACGAGGCCGAAGCCAAATCGCAGGCGTGCCAGGCAGCGTCGTCGGGAAGCAACCAGTAGTGCTCGCCGCGTCCATCAACGGAACCCTCGGACGCACGGTCTTGCTGTTCGGTCTGGTCTGCGCGACCTTCGGTGCGCTGGCCACCGTGTACGGCATTCGCGTCGGCGACTCCCGGCTGCTGCGCAGCACCCAGCGGTACGCGTTCGGTGTTGCCGTCGCAGGAGTCGCTGCATTCGCGGTGATGGAACGAGCACTGGTCCAGCGCGACTTCTCGCTCAAGTTCGTCCAGCAGGTGGGCTCGGCGGACACCCCGTTCATCTACAACATCACCGCGATCTGGAGTGCGCTCGAGGGCAGCATCCTGCTCTGGCTGCTGGTACTCGTGCTCTACACCGTCGCGATCGCCCGCCGATTCCGTAAGCGGCTCGACGATCCGCTCGTGGCCTGGGCACTGGTCGTGATGTTCGTGGTCTGCATCTTCTTCTTCATCCTGACCCTCGGTCCCGCCGATGCGTTCCGGGCGGGAGCGGTCGGTGTGACCAGTGGGCCGGGACCCAACCCGTTGCTCCAGAACCACATCCTGGTGCTGTTCCACCCGCCGATCCTCTACCTCGGTTACGTCGGGATGACGGTGCCGTTCGCGTTCGCGATTGCGGCTCTGATCACCGGTCGGGTTGGCGAGCGCTGGCTCGGCGAGACCCGTCGCTATGCCTTGTTCGCCTGGGGTTTCCTCACGATCGGCATCCTGCTCGGCGGCTGGTGGAGCTACGAAGTGCTCGGCTGGAGCGGCGTATGGGGCTGGGATCCGGTCGAGAACGCGAGCCTGCTGCCGTGGTTGACCGGTACCGCATACATCCACTCGGTGCTCGTTCAGGAACGCCGTGGCATGTTGCGGGTGTGGAACCTCACCCTGTTGGTTTCGACGTTCGCACTCACCATCCTCGGCACGTTCCTGACCCGGTCGGGTGTGATCAAGAGCGTGCATGCATTCAGCAACGGCAGCATCGGGCCGTATCTACTGGCGTTCTTCGGACTCATCATGGTGGTCTCGCTCGGCCTGATCGCTTGGCGTGGCGACCGACTGCGTTCTCCCGGCGCAATCGATTCGCCGATGTCGCGTGAGGGTGCGTTCCTGGCCAACAACGTGTTGTTCACCGTGTTCGCATTCGTCGTACTGCTGGGCACGGTCTTCCCGCTGATCGTCGAAGCATTCCAGAACCGCACGATCAAGGTCGGTTCGCCGTACTTCCAGAGCTTGGCGATCCCGTTCGGCATCATCCTGCTGTTCCTGATGGCCGTTGCCCCGGTGCTGCCGTGGCGCAAGGCGAGTACCGAACTGTTGCGGGTGCGACTGTTCTGGCCGGCCTGCGGCGGCGCCATTTCGATCCTCGTGCCGCTGATCGGTGGCGCCACCGGATTGGCAGCGTTGCTCGCATTCGGGCTCGCCGGGTTCGCGTCCGGCTCGGCGCTTCGACAGTTGGTCCTCGCGACTCGACGCCAGGGCTGGCGCGGTCTTGTCGGTCGGGCAAACGGCGGCATGATCGTGCACTTGGGCGTCATTGTCGTTGCCGTCGCGCTCGTCGCGTCCACGACCTACACCCATTCGTCGCGGCTGTTGATGAAGCCGGGCGAAGAGGTGTCGTACGGCGGGCACACGTTCGAACTGGTCGCGGTGCAGGAGTTCAAAGATGCGCGCAGCACCGGGCTCAAGGCCCAGATCATCGTCGATGGTGGCCAGGCCTACGCCCCGGCAATCACGACCTTCTCCAACCAGGGCATGACCGTGCCGACGCCGTCGGTCAAGTCCGGCCCGTTCAATGACATCTACCTCACCCTCGAATCCGGCGCGGCCGTGGGGGCCCCGACCACCGCGATCAAGGTGTTCATCAAGCCGTTGATCATCTGGCTGTGGATCGGCGGAGCGATGATGGTGATCGGCACCCTGTTGTCCGCGTTCCCCGGCAAGCGACACCGGCGCCCGACCGACCCGACCTCGGCGCCGATTGCGCTCGACGGCGGCCCAGACGGTGACTCCGATGGTGACTCTCCGTCGGCCGTCCCCGGTGACGACGTGATCGTCAGTCACGATGACGAGCCCGCTCGTGTCTGACGAACCGCAGTCGTCCAAGTCGAAAAGCAAGGTCGCTCCTTTCATCGTGCTCACCGTTGCAGTCGTGATGGCGGGCTTGTTCTGGATCCTGATCGGTGCCAAGTCCGGCGACAATGCCGACAGCGCGTACACCCCGTTGATCGGCAAGGCCGCGCCAGCCGTCCAGACGACGACGCTCGACGGCAAGCCGTTCGACCTGCAGCGGCGCAAAGGCAGTTGGGTGGTCCTCAACTTCTTCGACCCCACGTGCGTTCCGTGCGTCCGCGAACATCCAGACCTGATCGATTTCGCCGAACAGCAAGCGCTGCCCTCCGCAATCGGGGCTGAGCTCTACTCGGTGATCTCCATCGGGCGCAGCGACGAATCCGTTCGAGCGTTCTTCGCCTCCAATGGCGGGACGTGGCCGGTTCTCACCGACTCGGATGCGAACATCCAGGTCAAGTTCGGGGTCACCAAAGTTCCCGAAACGTGGATCATCGACCCCGATGGCGTGGTCGTCTACCGGACGATCCAACAGGTGACGGCCGATTCGCTCACCCGCGAACTGGGAGTCCTCAAGGCCGGATATCTCGGAGTCGAGGCGGGATGACCGCCGCGACCACTTCGTGGAACCAACGTGTCAAGAGCCGCAGGGGATGGGCTGTGCTGTTGCTGGTCGTCATCGCTGCGCTTGCGATCGGATCGCTGCGATCGACCGGTCCACTCACCGATGACGACCGCGCTGACGAAATCGCCCAGAACCTGGCGTGCCCGGTCTGTGCGGGCGAGAGCGTGTACGAATCCCAGTCGGGGGCGGCGCAGAACATCCGCAATCAGATCAAGGCGCTGATCCAGCAGGGCACATACAGCGACGACGAGATCAAGACCTACCTCGAAGATCGATTCGAGACCAAGACCCAACTCGTGCCGAAGGGCACCGGACTCGAATCGTTGGTGTGGATCCTGCCCGTGGTCGGTCTCGTCGCAGCCGTCGTCGGGCTGACGATTGCCTTCCGACGGTGGAAGATGGCCGCCGACACCGTGCCGACCGATGACGATCGAGCGATCGTCGCCGAAGCAATGCGCAACCAGTCAGACGACGACGATGGCTGAACCCGTCGAGAGGACTGAAACGACTGACGCCACTGAGCGGCTGATTGCCGCTCCACGCGCCAACGCGGATCAGTTGGCCGAGATGGAGGAAGAGCGCCGGTTTCTGCTGCGCTCGCTGGCCGATCTCGAACGTGAGCGGCAAGCCGGTGACGTCGACGAGCCCGACTACGAGGCGCTCAGCGACGGCTACACCAGCCGCGCGGCAGCGGTGCTCCGTGCGATCGAGGCCGGCAAGTCGCGACTCGCCCCAAAGAAGCCGCGCGATCTTCGCCGTCTGGCCGTCATGACCGGTGCGTCGCTCGGCGTCGCCGCTCTGTTGATCGTGCTCGTCCTGCGGTTCGCTGCTCCTCGCGGCTCGAACGACACGATCACCGGTGGTACCGACAGCGACCGGGTGGCCGCACTGCTCAGCGAGGGCCGTTCAGCACTCAACACGGCTGACTACGCCACCGCGTCCAATGCCTACCAGCAGGTGTTGGAGGCCGACTCGCGCAACGTCGAAGCCAAGGCCTACCTCGGTTGGGTGTTGGCCAACTCGGCCCAGAACGTGATCGACCCGACCACCAAGGCAAACACGCTCGAAGCCGGCAAACAGGCCCTCGTGGACGCGACCGAGATCGATTCCACGTATGCCGATTCCTACTGTTTTCTCGCCATCATCGCCGCGCAGTTCGACAATGACATCCCCACTGCCACCACTCGCGAGCAGGAATGCCGAACCCACAATCCGTCATCGGAGATGGATCAACTCGTCACCGAGTTCGCAACCAAGGTCATCGCATCTGCCAATGGACCAGCAACGAGCGATCCGGTTGCGAGCGATCCGGTCACGAGCGATCCGGTCAGCTCGGCCCCGTGAACCTCGACTCGTGATGGTCGATCGGCCATTCGGGCCGACCGGCTAACGTCTCCACCACTATGAGCACACCGCCACCGTTCCCGCCTGATTTCACGGGGGACGACTGGTCGTCCCGAGGTGAGCGTCCTGTCGAGTCGGCATTCGGCAACGCGTCGCAGGCCCCGTTCCTGCCACCGCAACAAGCGGCCCCACCGCAGCCGGCTCCGTTCTCCCAGCCGGGCCCAGCGGCTCCCTACCAGCAGGGCCAATACGGACAGCAGTCGCAATATCCGCAATATCCGCAGTACGGGCAGCAACCGCAATATCCGCTGCAGTCTCAGTATCCGCAGCAGAATGCCTCCGGACAACCGGTCCCGTACGGCTACCAGCAGTTCGGCACTGTGCAGTCGCAGCGCAGCCAGACCAACGGCATGGCCGTCGCCAGCATGGTGCTCGGCATCGTCGGCATCTTTCTGTTCTGCTTCTATGCGATTCCATCGATCCTGGCCGTGATCTTCGGCGGGGTCGCGCTCGGTCAAATCAAGAAGGACCCCAAATACACCGGTCGTGGCATGGCGATCTCCGGGTTGGTCACCGGTCTGGTCGGGGTGGCGCTGTTGGCGTTCCTGCTCGCGGCGGGAAGTGGCCGGTTGTGGTTCTGAAAGCCGGTCGCTCGTGAGGGCTGCCCAGAGGTGATCGTCAGCGGGACGAATGCGGACGGCTAATGTTGCCGCACTATGAGCACACCACCTCCTCCGCCGCCAGGTCAGAATCCGCCTCCGTTCCAACCCGGTCAGCCCGCAGGATTCCAGCAGGGCGGCTACCAGCCGCCGCCCAGCTACCAGGCGCCTCCTGGATACCAGCAATTCGGCGGTGTGCCGGCGGGACCGCAGAAGACCAACGGGTTGAGCATCGCCAGTCTCGTCTTGAGCTTGGTGAACATCATCCCGTGTTTCTGGGCATTCCCGATCCCGGCCCTGCTCGGTGTCATCTTCGGGTTTGTCGGTCGCAAGCAGATCTCCAACAACCCGCAGGCCAAGGGCAAGGGTCTGGCGACGGCCGGCCTGATCATCGGCCTCGTGTTCCTCGTGATCGCCGTGATCTTCTGGGTGTACGTCAGCACCAGTGACAACTGCTACCGCGACGGCAGCACGTTCCGGTGCGTCTGACCCGTCGTTGAACAAAGAGCCCGGTGTTGCCGCTCTGGCGGCACCGGGCTCAGTTCGCCGGGCTCAGTTCGCCGGGGGCGGCCATGCCGACGCCGTGGTCACCCGTCCATCGTCGTCCCGACCGAGCGACCACACGGATGCCTTCTTCCAGTTGGGTTCGGTGATGATCCGGCAGCCCCGCCGGTGCAGCGCATCGATCACATCGGGGATCAAGTCGCCGTGGCTGCAGAGCACTGCGCCGTCGGGCAGGTCGGCGATCATTTCCAGCACCGGGAGAAATGGCTGGGCCTCGGCCAGACGGTGATCCGGCGTCACCGGTAGATCAAGTTGCTGGCCGAGTGGCTGCAGAGTCTGCTGGCACCGCGTGAACGGACTGGCGAACAACGGACCGGTCGCCCCGGCTGCGATCAACGTGTCGACGATCGCACGAGACTGATCCCAACCCGATTCCGTGAGGGGACGCAAACTGTCGTCGGGATGGTCGTCGTTGCGGTGACCAGCCTTGGCATGACGGACGAGAAACACCATCCGCGTCAGCCCTCGTTGGTCGTCTGCTTGTGCCGCGCCGTGAGTTGGGTGACGAGCAACAGGAAGGCGATCGCAGCACCGAATTGGACGACCGATGATGCGATGGTGACCGTGAAGCCGTCGACGATGTCCTTGGCTGTTTCGGCATTGTCGGCGTTTGCGTTGAACTTGAAGTTGCCGACGGTGACCCCGATGAATGCAATCGGCACCAGACCCCACAGCACCCACCAGATGTGAACGATCGGACCGATCGGATTCTTCTTCCAGTCCGGCCCAGAGTTGGGGTCCGACGCCTTCCACAGGTCGCGCATCATCAGGTACGGGATGACGTAGAGAATGCAGGGCGGCAGGAACCACCCTGCGATCGCCCACGCTGGGCCCCATGTTCCGTTGCGGTTCATCGCGATCTGATTCTTGGCCATCCGGAACATCCAGAGGATCGTCAGCACGAACAAGCTCAAGGTCAGAACACCCGAGAGCAGGCTGAGCAGACCGTACGGTCCGAGCGCGTCCTCGTAGGCGGACAACGATCCGCTGCCGTTGACGTAGTCGTCGGCCTTGCTCTTCACGCTGGTCAGCAGGAAGGCGGCGATCGCGAGGATCGGAATCAGGATGATCAGCAACACCCGGATCGCCTTGCCGAGTCCTCCGACCGGTCGGAAGTTGCCGAAGGCGCCGTTGTTGTTGCCGCCGTAGGACACATATCCCGGTGGGGGCGTGAAGTTGCCGGGTGGTGGAGGAGGAGCAGGAAATCCGGACTCGCCGCTGAAGCTCATCCACCCAAGTTAGTCAGATAAGAATGTCGCATGGGCTTCTTCGAACGGAACCGCAAAGAACTCGAGGAGAAGGGGATCAACCCGAATCGCCTGCCGCCGGGGCAGTATCTCACCGACCGGTTTCCCGTGCTCCATGTCGGTGACGTGCCGGCCTACGAGCCGGGCGAGTGGTCGCTGTCGATCTTCGGCTTGGTCGACAACCCGTACACGATCACGATCGACGAGTTGCGGGCGATGCCTCCGATCACGCCCACGTTCGACATCCATTGCGTCACCAAATGGTCGAAGTTCGACACCACCTGGACAGGCGTCCGGGTCAGCGACCTGCTTGCCCGGGCGGGCGTGCAGGAGCAAGCAAAGTTCGTGATGGAGCACGCCGAGTTCGGCTACACCACCAACATCCCGTTGGCCGACATCACGACCGATCAAGCGATCGTCGCCTACGCCTTCGAAGGCGAGGACATCGAGCCGATCCACGGTGGACCGGTCCGGGTCGTGGTCCCGCATCTCTACTTCTGGAAGAGTGCCAAATGGGTGCGCGGTCTGGAGTTGAAAGCCAAGGACAGCCCTGGTTTCTGGGAGCACAACGGCTACAACATGTACGGCGACCCGTTCCGGGAGCAGCGCCATACTGGCGACGGCTGACGTTTCCCCGACGTAATCGCAGTCCCAAAAGCCGCAGGCCGACGACTGTATGCAGCAATGCTGACAAGATCGAGCGCCGAGTCATCCAGGCTGTCGTTGCAACCGGCACGGGTCCGCCAAGTTCACCGATTCTTTCCGTCCACCTCTGGCTCCACGCGGCGACGTCCAGCAAGCGCCCAGCCGTCATCAGCCGTCTGCGAGAACTTCGGACCCAACGTTTCATTTCCGTGTTTCGCAGGAATGGTGGGTTCAGCATTGTTCAGCTTGCTCCGAATACTCCCAAGGCGGATGTCGCATGCGCAAATCTGGTGGCGGTTTCTTCCGCACTCTTCTTCTCGGCGTTCTCGTCGTGGTTGGTGCCGTGTTCTTGCTCGACCGCTTCGACTTCGACCTGCCCTTCACGACGAAGGAGAAGGACTACTCAGCGCCACCGATCCTGTTGGAACTGAAGGAGATGAGTGAGCTGCACTCGGCCCGGGCGGACTTCGAGGTCGTGATCGACCACGAGAAGGACGTTCAGTACATGCCGGCGATCTTGGCCGGCGAACGGGTTCAATTCGTGGCCGTCGGATCCGTCGACGCCGTCGTCGATCTCTCCGGCTTGGGCGAGGACGCGATCGAGTTCGACCCCGAAACCAATTCCGTAGTCGTCACCTTGCCGGCCCCGACGCTGTCCGCCCCAGTGCTCGATCACGACCTGAGTCACGTGATGAACCGCGATCGCGGGCTGTTCGACCGCCTATCGGGGTTTTTCAGCGACAGCCCGACCGGGGAGGCCGCCTTGTACGATGCGGCTTCCGACAAGATGCTCGATGCAGCCGCACAGAGTGGCGTGGTGGAGAAGGCGGAAGTGCACGTCGAGGACTTGCTCGAGGACATGATCCTCAGCATGGGGGTCGATCACGTCGAAGTGGAATTCGTAGAGCCCTCCATCAGGTGATTCCGTCTGAACAGTCGTCGGAAGGCTACGAAAACTACCGCTCCGTCATCGGACGCAAACTCCTTCAGGAGTACTCCGTCGAAGAGCATGTCCTCGGTCGTCAAGTGGCGGAGCTGAGTCTGGCCAGATTCTGCTGCCAACACAGCGGTGAGGGACCAGCGCCAGCGACCAGGAAGCCAGCCAGTGCTGACACTGCGCGGACCCGCGCTCTCACGATGTGCGGAATTGGTGTCCTCGCGTGTGGCGACCCGTTCAAGGAGCAGCGCCATACTGGCGACAGCTGATTCGCAACTGCGATCGAGTCGGCCGTGGGCCGTCGAGTCCGCTCGATGAGATCGGTGCGCGGGGGTGATACGCCGACCGCGTACCGGGTCGAGTTCGTCGACGGACCGTCGCTGTTTGCCGAGACCCATCCGACACCACCGGTCGGCTTCTTCACGTCCGAGGCGGCCGGCCTGGAATGGATGCGTTCCTGGCCCTGGAGCGGATCGAGCAAGGACACGCTCGGCACCGGCCCGACTGCACCGAGACCTGTGGGCGGGCAACCGCATCGTCGGCGTCGACGGACGGAGTTGGTTGATCGATCCGGCCTGTCACGGTGGGCATCGAGAATTCGACCTGGCGATGAAGCGCCTGTTCGGTGGCTACCGCAAGTTCGGCGGTGGCGACATCTCCGCTGTTGCAGACGCGACATCGACTTCGATGCACCCATGGGACGCGGACCACGCCGCGGTCGCGGCGATGTGCGCACAGCGGTTCTCCTGTTGCTGCTCGAGCGGCCGATGCACGGCTACGAGATGATTCAGCAGATCCGCGAGCGCAGCAACGAAGCGTGGAGCCCGAGCCCGGGAGCGATCTACCCCACCATCCAACTCCTGAGCGACGAAGGTCTGATCACCACCAGCGATGCCGATGGCAAGCAGGTGTCGAGCCTGACCAAGACAGGTCGCAGCGCGGCCGAGGCACTGGCAGCCACCAAATCGACCCCTGGGATGACGCATCATCCGGTGCTAGCGACAAGGTCGACACGCTCCGCCAGTCGGTGTTCCAACTGACGCAGGCCACCCGCCGGATCGGTGTGGCCGGCACCGATGCCCAACGTCAGCGCACCACCGAATTGCTCGACGAGGCGCGCAGGAAGATCGACGCGATGCTCGCCAGCGATGAGATCTGACAACCGGGGCGACGCGAAAGTGTGGCCGCAGGGTGATCAGAAACTGGTGACGCAATAGCGATCGCCCTGCGGCAGCGATGACTCGATCGATGGATCGGTCTCGCCGTACAGGGCTTTGAGCATTCCTTTGACCATCCCCCGGTCGACCGCGCAGATCACTGGATTGTCGATCGCGATGTCGCCGAACGGGCAGTGGTTGTTCACGATGCGCAATTGGTTGTTGCGCTGATCGGCATGAGCGGCGAAGCCGTGCGCTGTCAATGCGTCGGCAACAGTGTGGAGTGCTGAGCGGAACGATAGTTGAGCGGTTTCGCCGGCAGCGTTCGTGTCGCGCAGCCCGAGTGCCATCGTGCGGCCGTACTCGGCGCCGACCTCTTCGGCCATCGCCTCGGCCTGGGCTGGTGGCAGCATCGACAACGAGCGACCGAGCAATGTCAGGACAAGATCGTCGCTGCGCACCGGGAACTCGAGCGGGGCTGCATCGGCGGCAGCGCGATAGTGCTTCGACGGACGACCGGCACCGCCACCTTGGGTCCGTTCGACTGCAACCTCCACGTAGCCCCCGGACGCGAGCTTGTCGAGATGGTGACGAGCGACGTTGGGGTGCAGCCCGAAGTGTTCTGCGACCTGCGCGGCGGTGACGCCGCCGGTGAGCTCACGAGCGAACAGATAGATGCTGCGGCGAGTGGGATCGCCGAACGCCGACGTGATCGCCGTGACCTGCGCGTTGAAGGCTCCAGGGGTGAGCGCAGAACCGGAGTCACTGCGACCTTGATCACCGCGGACGGGTGCGCTGGAAGCCACGGCGGTATTCTACCTATGTACGTAGTGGTAATTACCGCACGCACCCGACCAAGGGTCGGCCCCCACGCAACGGAGTTTCTGCATGCTGACGAACGAGCAAATCATCGACGCCCTGCGACCGGTCGAAGATCCGGAACTGCATCGATCGATCGTCGACATCGGCATGGTCCGCAACATCGACATCCGCGACGACGGCTCGGTGGGTGTGCTGATCGCGCTAACTGTCGCGGGCTGCCCGCTCCGTAACGAGATTCAGAACCGCGTCACCGACGCCCTGATCCCGCTCGGCGTCACCACGGTCGCGCTCGACTTCACGGTGATGACCGACCAGGAGCGCGAAGACCTGCGGGTCAAGCTGCACGGCAACCCGGGTGCGACCGCTGGTCAAGGCCAAGCCCACGGCCATGCCGAAGGCCGCAAGATTTCCTTCGCTGAGACCGGTTCCAAGACCCGTCCGCTGCTGATCGCATCGGGCAAGGGCGGCGTCGGGAAGTCCACCGTCACGGTCAACCTCGCCGTTGCGCTCGCCGCCCAGGGTTACAAGGTCGGCATCGTCGATGCCGACATCTACGGCTATTCGATCCCGCGGATGCTCGGCACCGATCGTGACCCCGTCGCGATCGACTCGATGCTGATCCCGCCGGAGGCGTATGGCGTGCGCTGCATCTCGATCGGCTACTTCGTGCCGGAGGGCCAGGCGGTCATCTGGCGTGGCCCGATGCTGCACAAGGCGCTCGAGCAGTTCCTCACCGACGTGTTCTGGGACGAGCCCGACTTTTTGCTGATCGACATGCCGCCCGGCACCGGCGACATCGCACTGTCGCTCAGCCAGTACCTGCCCCGCGGTGAGGTCTACGTCGTGACGACCCCGCAGCCGGCCGCTCAGAAGGTCGCCCGTCTCTCCGCGGCGATGGCCGCCAAGGTCAACCTGCCCGTCAAGGGCGTGATCGAGAACATGAGCTTCTTCACCGGCGACGACGGCAAGCAGTACGAGATCTTCGGCAGTGGTGGCGGTCAGGAGCTCGCCGACGAACTCGGTGTTCCACTGCTCGCCAAGTTGCCGCTGCTTCCCGCGCTGCGCGAAGGTGGCGACGACGGCAAGCCGATCGCAGCCGTCGACCCCACCAGCGTCGCTGGCCAGGCCTTCCACGCAATGGCCACTCGGATCGCGACCGAACTGAAGCCGAAGAAGGTCTTCAGCGCGAGCCTCAAGATCAACTGATTCCCCACGCGACCGGCATCTTGGTGATGCCGGCGATGAAGCTGGAATGCATGCGCTCGATCGGGCCGGTCGCCGGTGGTCGACTGTTTGCCGCCGAGCTCGACGTCGTGCATCACCGTTCGTTTGAAGTGGGTGACCGGACTCGTGAATCGCAGCATCTCCGCGACCGCTGTGGCAGTAAGCCGGTCCACATCGGCGAGTAGCCGGCGGTGCTCGTCGGAATGCTCGAACAGTCGCTGCATGCCGGCAGCGACGAGATTGCGGGTCGTGTCGCGGCCGGCGTTGACGAGTAACAGCAAGAACCAGGCGAAGTCGTCGTCGGCGAGCCGGCCTCCATCGACCTCCGCCTGCACAAGCGTGGTTGAGATGTCGTAGCCGAGCATCTCGCCGATGGCCATCATCTGCTTCATCGCGAAGTCGGGAGAGTCGTCGTGGGTGTGCATGATCTCCTTCGCCGATTCTTCGATCCGTGGTGTCAGCGACGGAGCGTTGCGTGACGTGAAGCCGCGTGACACCAGCAGCTTGAATCGGTCGTGCTGCGGCGGATCCATATTGAGCATCATCAGTTGCTGAGCAGCGAGGCCGGCAGGGTCCGGCTCGGCCAACATCACCCCGGACTCGTACGAGCTGAACGTCTTCGGCTGGCGATTCACGGTGCGAACGTCGTCGTACCGTGTGACCGCCCAGAAACGGGCCCGTCCGGCTGAGGGTGGAAGTGCACCGGATCGTGGGTGCGCAGCCACGCGTATTGGTCCCACGGATGTCCGTCGGCGAATGCCTCCGGACAGATGGCCGCGTGACGGCCTGGAAATCTGATTGGAAGCTTGACGAACAAATGTTTGCAGATCGAACAAATGTGTGATAACGTCGTCTCGACGATCTTCCCCGATCATCTTCGACGAAGCTTGTGACAGACCTGTGCGGTCTGGATCGAGTGTGGTCCTCCAGTCCGTTTGCTCGAGTATCTGAAGTGAAGGGGAGTACGTCATGTCCGTCGACGAGTTGATACGACCGCTCAGCGATGTCGACGTTGGGTTCGTTCCGGCGTCTTTTGATCAGCCCGGGTTCGACCCCGAAGCGTTCGCCCTCATGCGCGGCGTGGAGCGCGATGCGTCGTTGTTGCACGTCGACCAGCTGATCCGCGGCCTGACGGTTCTCCGAGCCGAGATGATCCACGTCGTCGCAACATCGGCCACGTTCACGGATGACGCCCACCACACACCGAAAGCATGGGTCGAAGCGGTGCTGAACGCCTCACCTGCAACGGCTGCGAACTTGGTCAGATCGGCTGCACTGCTGGCGGAAGTGCCGATGCTGGCAAATGCGGTGCGGGCCGGATCGGTGGGATTGGATCAGGTCGACGAGCTGCGCAG
Organism: Ilumatobacteraceae bacterium; assembly: GCA_039920665.1. Classification (GTDB taxonomy): domain Bacteria; phylum Actinomycetota; class Acidimicrobiia; order Acidimicrobiales; family Ilumatobacteraceae; genus WLMZ01. The sequence continues at coordinate 1,231 of JBDSDH010000289.1, read as the reverse complement.
GCTGCACGCAAATCAACGATGCCGGCAAGAACTGCAGACGCACGGGTATCGCTTGGTCGGCCATGCCAAGTCGTTGACGTTCGCCAATTTTCGCAAGGTGCTGATTCGTTGGAAGGCCCACGTCGATCCGGATGGCACCCACCGTGACCACGAAGTGTCCCGTGAGAAGCGCCACGTCCGTTCGGGCGTCACTGGTCACGAGGGCGTGATCCACGCCGAGGGTGACGCAGCCTCGATCGAGGAGATGGTCGAGATCCTACGAGCGCATGCCGATTCGGAGTTCTCGAAGGACTGCGAAGAACGCGCGGCCCGCTATGGCGAGGACGCGGCGCAGTATCCGCTCCGGCGTACGCATGGGCAGCGGATGTTCGATGCGTTCCAAGAGATCTTCCGCAAGGCGGCTGGTACACCCGTCGCTGGAGTGTCTGAACCAACGGTCAACATCTTCACCACCGAGGCCGAACTCGCAGCCGCGATCGCCGAATACTTCGGCCAACCGGTGCGGTCGCCGCAGCGGTCAGGTGGGGTGCGGTTCAGCGAGACCGAATCCGGCTCTCCGGTCGACCCCGCCGAGATGGTCGTCGCCGCCCTGTTGGGCAAGATCCGGCGAGTGGTGGTGACCGAAGACGGACGGTACGTGTCAGCCGGCAGGCCGCAGCGACTCTTCACCGGCAAGCTACGCGAGATGATCCTGTTGCTCGATGGTCACATGTGCAACCGGCACGGCTGCCATGTCCGTGGGGCGAGCGTCCAGGTCGATCACCTGCAGTCGTGGGACTGTCACGGTTGCACGACCGCCTCCAACGGCGGGCCGATGTGTCCCCTCCACAACCGTGACAAACACCGACTCGGATTCACCGTCACCCACGACCAACACGGCTGGCACCACTTCAGACCTGACGGCACCGAGATCGCCCCACGAGGCACGTAGGTAGTTGTCGCGCTGGTCATCGCGCTGGTTATCGCACTGTCGGCGAAGCCGCTGGGCTCGCCGCTGTCACGCACCAGCGACGACGACCACATAGCCCTCGGGACCGCGCAGCCACACCTCTCGCAGACGCGAGTTCGGGTTGTCCAGCGGGCCTTCGAGCACCGTTGCGTCGTGGGCGACCACTCGTTCGACGAGCGCGTCGAAGGCATCAGTGAAGAACCACAACACGACTCCGTTCCCGCGCGACGGATTGGCCCGATCACCAAGATTCGGATGCTCGTCAGCCTCCCAGTCGTGCAG
>JBDSDH010000288.1:0-33128 GCA_039920665.1 Ilumatobacteraceae bacterium | reverse complement strand
GAGCAAGTCCGGCGGCGACAAGTTCGGGGCTGTGCTCGAGGGCGTCGCCGCCACGACCAGCGGCGCCAAGGGTCTCGGCAACATGATCAAATCCGGCTCGGAACTGGACGGTCACAAGGATGGCATCTGATCGTCCAAGGAGGCCGCCGGCGCGCTCGGCGGCATCGCCGACTCGTTCGGAGCGATCAAGGACACGTTCTTCGCCGTCAAGAAGATCGTCGACCTCGCCTCGGAAGCCGCTGGAATGAGCGACGAGGAGAAGTTCAAGGCCTCGATGGACATCATCAAGACCTCGCTCGAAGCGGTCAAGGGTGGCCTGTCCGCTGTCAAGTCGTTCCTCGACCTCGCCAACAGCGGCGTCAGTGTGGCGATGGTCAACGCGATCCCGGGCCTCGGCATCGCGATCGGCTGTGCCGAGATGATCGTGCGCTCCGTCGATCTGGTTGTCTCGCTGGTCCGCTCGTCCGACATGCGCAAGTCGAAACAGGCTGCCAAGACCGTGCTCGGCGGCAAGAAGGGCACGTCGTTGAAGGACGAGGCGACACTCAAGCTCACCACCGGCACCGACGACGAGAAAGCCGCGGCTGCCGAATACCTCACGGCCAAGGGTTTGCAGTACGTCAACGACAAACGCACTCGCCGGGCTCTGCTCAAGATGACCGTGGCGATGGCCAAGATCGCCGGCGATGCCACGACACTCGGCGGAGTGTCGGCGCCGGTCGGCATCGGTCTCAAGGTCGGCGCGGTTGTCCTCGACCTCGGTGCCACGGTGTTCCGCAAGTTCAAGCAGTGGGCTCGTGACAAGGTCGCAGCCGACGAGCAGACAACCGGCAAGCAAGGCTTTCTCGGAAAGATCTTCAACACCGACAAGAGCTCTACCAAGAAGCTGTCCGAATACAACCGGATGCTCGACAATGTGTTCGACATGATCATCGCCGCCGCTCCGGCTGCAGCGACACCCACGGCGCCGGAAACAGCGAAGATGAAAAAGGTCGAGGGCTATGTGGTCGCGATGGGATTCTCGATGGTTGCGATGAAGCGTGAAGCCGATCAGGACACCACCGGCGAGAACCTCCGGGCCAAGATGATCGAAGCGATGCAGAAACGTGAGTGACGCAATCGAACGGTCTGGACACATCGCCGAGCTTGCGTTCATCGAAACGGCGGTTCAGGCGGCCGGGTATCAGAGCGCGCAGACAGGATCCGACGATCTTTCTGTCGAACCCGAACTGATCGTCGCGCTCGACCCGGACGAGGATTCCCGAGCGCGCTCGCTCCGGATCAGTTTCATCCCGGTCGGCGACGAGGTCGAGAGCACCAAATTCGTGCAGCTCTGGGTGACCTTGCCGTTCGAGGTGGCCGCAGATCGAGTTGACGCGGTTCGTCTCGCCACGGCGATCGTCAATGAGCATGTCGCGCTCGGTCGGTTCGGGGTCGACCAGGACGGATCGGTGTATTTCCGGTACGTCCTCGCCGCTCGCGCCCACACGATGATCGACGATGACCTGATCGCGGAAGTCGTGTCGTTCGTCGATTTCCATCAGGAACACTTCGGCGATTTTGTCGAGGGTGTTTGCGATGGCAACATCGAAATCGAAGTACTCGAGCACGTCATCCGCGCAGCCGGTTGACGTCTCGAATCCGCCCACGAAGGAAAGTGGATCGATCATGTCCAAAATTGTTGTCGGTGTCGATGGTTCCGCTCCGTCCAGTACGGCGCTGGCATGGGCGATCGAGGAAGCGAAACTGCGCGGTGCGAAGCTCGACGTGGTCGTTAGTTGGGACTATCCGGTGATGGCGGCATCCGAGCCGATCTTCATGCCAACCCCGGACAGGGAGGTGCTGGAATCCGGAGCAGAAACCACCGCCGAGGCAATGGTCGCCCAGTCCGGCTTGGCCGAATCCGGTGTGACCTATCAGATTTTCACACCCGAAGGACGGCCGGGTGAAACACTGATCGAGATGGCCGCCGACGCCGACCTGTTGGTCGTTGGTTCGCACGGGTCCGGGGTGATCAAGGAATTGTTCCTCGGATCGGTTTCGAACTACTGCGCCCATCACAGTCCGTGCCCGGTTGTCCTGGTCCGCAGCTCGTCCTGAGCGTTCTCCCCAAGTGGAGCCACCCCAAGTAGCGTGATTGGATGAACGCCGAATCGAACGTGGAAGTCGTCGACTACCAGGCGCCCGATGCGCCCCGCAGGTTTGCCCGGTCGTTGCACGAGACCGGCTTTGCAGTGCTCGTCAACCATCCGCTCCCGCAGTCGCTGGTGCAGGCGATCTACGATGAGTGGCTGGCATTTTTCGACACCGACGCCAAGTACCCCTACCGGTACAGCGACGACAACCAGGACGGCTACTTCGGTCCCGACGTTTCCGAGACGGCCAAGGGCAACAGCATTCGCGACCTCAAGGAGTTCTTCCACGTGTATCCGTGGGGGCGCTATCCGAGCGAGGTCAGCGACGCCGCACTGCAGTACGCGACGCAGGCCAAGGAAATCGCCAACACGTTGCTCGGCTGGCTCCAGGACGAGACCCCGCCCGAAGTCGCCGAGCGGTTCAGTCGGCCGCTCGACGAAATGATGGCCGGCAGTACCCGCACCCTGTTGCGCATCCTGCGCTATCCGCCGCTCAGCGGCAACGAGCCCGACGGCGCGGTGCGAGCGGCGTCACACGAAGACATCAACCTGCTCACCGTGCTGCCGGCTGCCAACGAGCCCGGCCTGCAGGTCAAGGACACCACCGGCAATTGGCACGACGTTCCCTGCGATTTCGGCAGCTTGGCGATCAATTGCGGCGACATGCTCGCGTTGGCGAGCGGTGGTTACTTCCCGTCCACCCCACATCGAGTGCTCAATCCCACCGGCGACGGTGCGCTCCGGTCACGGTTGAGTCTGCCGCTGTTCCTCCATCCGGCCGACGACGTCGTTCTGGCCGACGGACGCACGGCGTTTTCATTCCTCAGCGAACGGCTGGCCGAACTCCGCAGCCAGGATCTCAAACCCGTCACCCCAGCCCAACCGGCCAGCTGACCATTCGGGCCAGCGGGAGCGTCGGCTGATGTCAGCCCAATCGATCGACGGCGCCTTCATTCGGCGCGCCCGCAACGAACTCGTCGCCCGCGACGATTTGTTCGGCCGCAGTCTGGCCCGCCGACTGTCCGACCAGATGGACGGATGGTTCGACGCGCTCGGCCGCCATCTGCAATCTGGCTGGTCGATCATCGCCACCGGTGGGTATGCCAACGGCTTGTTGTGCCCGGGAAGCGACATCGACGTCGTGCTCGTCCATCCGCCTCGGGCGAGCAGTGACGAGGTCGGCAGCATCGCCGAAAGCGTCTGGTATCCACTGTGGGACGCCGGCGTCAAACTGAGCCCCGCCGCACATTCGGTCAAGTCGTTGTTGGCCCTTGCCGGCACTGATCTGCACACGGCCACGGCGCTGCTCCGCCTGCGCATCTTGGCGGGTGACCCAGTCGACACCGACGCCATTCGCGCCGGCGCACTCGATCAGTGGCGGCGAAAGTCGCAACACTGGCTGGTCCAGCTGAGCGAGGTCAACGAACATCGCTGGTCACGCAGCGGCGACGTTGCCTCGCTGCTCGAGCCCGACCTCAAAGATGGCCAGGGCGGTCTGCGTGACTACGACAGCATCCGCTGGGCGCTCGCCGTCGACCGTCCGGAGATCTCCGCAGCGCTGGAGTCCCCGCTCGAAGACCTCGCCGCCCCCGCCGAGTCGTTGCTCGCAATCCGCTGCGCCCTGCACCGCCAAACCGGCAAGGCCAACAACGTCCTGCTCCTGCAGGACCAAGACGCCGTCGCTGCCGCAATGGGCTTCGCTGACGCCGATGTGTTGATGGCCCGGGTCTCTGATGCGGCCCGGTCGATCGACTGGGCCAGCGAGCGATTTTGGTGGCGGGTGGAGCGCGCTCGTCGAAAAGGACGCAACGCAACACACTCCGGACGAGGTGGCCCCGCCCGTGCGTCCGCGACGTTGCGGCCCGGAGTGACCGTGGTCGACGACGAGGTCGAAGTCGATCTCGACGTCGCTGATGTCGATCAATCGCTCGTGCTCCGCGTCGCCGCTGCGGCCGCTCATGCCCGCTATCCAATCAGCCGCCGAACGCTGATCAAGCTGTCGGCCACGATCGCCGACGAGGGCGATGTGTGGTCCGAACCCACCAAGCGAGCAATGGTCAGCCTGCTCGGTGCCGGTCCGCACCTGATCGATTCGGTCGAAGCACTCGAACGATACGAACTGTTCAGCCGAATGTTGCCCGAGTGGCGTCGTGTCCGGTCGCTCCCCCAGCGCAACGCCTTCCACACCTACACCGTGGACCGACACCTGCTCCAGACCGTCGCCAATGCGGGCGAGTTCGTTCGCTCGGTCACTCGACCTGACCTGTTGCTGATCGGCGCCCTGCTGCACGACATCGGCAAGGGCTACCCCGGCGATCACACCGCGGTCGGGATGGAGCTCGTCGATCGCATCGCGCCACGGATGGGGTTCGAGCCCGATGATGTCGCTGTGATCAGATCGCTGGTCGAGCATCATCTGCTGTTGTCGGAAACGGCGATGCGGCGTGATCTCAGCGATCCCCGCACTGCCGAAAACGTCGCCGGCCAGATCGGTGACCCGTTGCGGTTGCAGTTGCTGCGGGCGCTCACCGAGGCGGACAGCCTCGCCACCGGGCCGTCGGCCTGGTCGGCGTGGAAGGCGTCGCTGATCAACGAACTCACGTTCGCGGTGGAGGCGGTGCTCGCCGGACGGACCACGCCCGCCGAGGAGACCGACCTCGACCAACAATTCGCGGCAGTGCTCGACCAGGTCAGAGCCACCGACCGAGCCCACACCTCCAGGTCCTCCACCGACGACTTCGATCTGTGGACGGTGGCCGCTCATGACCAGCCGGGCCTGTTCGCCAAGGTCGCCGGTGCCTTTGCGATGCACGGCATCGACGTCGTCAGCGCTGATGTGTGGACCAGTTCGGACGGCATCGCCGTCGACCAATTCCGAGTGCCACGATCCAGCAGCGCGCGGGTGGATCCGGCCAAACTCGATCACGACATTCGCGCCGTCGTCGCGGGAACCGTCGATGTCGGCAGCCGCATCGCGCACCGGATCCGTACCTACAGCCGAGCCCACCGTCGAGCCGTCGCTGCGGCACCACCCCGCCTCGACGTCTTGATCAGCAACGACGCATCGGCATCGACGACGATGATCGACGTCCGCGCCCCAGACGCAATCGCCGTGCTCTACCGCCTCGCCGCGCGGCTGTCGGAACGTCACCTCGACATTCGCTCGGCCAAGGTCGCAACGCTCGGTCACGAAGTCGTCGATGTCTTCTACGTGCAGCGCTCCGGCCACATCGGGGCAGCCAGCCAGATTCCCGCTGGCGCCCACAAGGAACTGGCCGAGGATCTCAAGCTCGCGCTCGCCGACATCTGAACTCGTGCATCACCCGCGCTGCTGAAAGGTCTGCTCAGCCCGACGAACCGGCGGTGGAGAGTGCTGCGATCCGGTCGATCTCGCGGTTGATCCGCTTGACGCTGACAGGCACAGGTGTTCCGAGGGTTTGGGCAAACAGGCTGACCCGCAGTTCTTCGACCAACCAGCCGGTCGCGATGACATCCGGCGTGATCCGGCTCGGCTGGATGCGCGCGAGCGTCTCGCGATAACGACGCTCGACATCGAGTACTTCGACCATCGAACGACGGTCGCGTGCAGGATCCTGGGGCAGCTTGGCAATTCGACGCTCGACCCCGCGCACGTAACGGAGCACATCAGCCAGCCGCTCGGTGCCTGCTGCGGCGACGAACCCCGGACGAACCAACCGGCGCAGATGCACGGTCGCATCATCGGCCGATGGCCGAACCATCGGTGTCACCAGCCGTGCCAGCTTGTTGTCGGCGTCAGCAGCAACGGCCAGGATCCGACCCGCAGCGCGCAACGTGGCGGCGCTGGCGATGGTGAGCTCGCGCCGCACGGTGTCGAGCAGCCGGGAGAATCCGTCTGCGGACCACGTCGGCCCGCCGTCACGAGCGAGAATCTCATCGGCCGCGGCCGTGATGCAGTCACGCATCAAACTGCCGAGGGTGGTGTCAGGTGTTCGGCCAATCGCGAGCCTCACCGCGTTGGGTACTTCCTTCTCCAAGCCGCGCAGCCCGACCGGCACCGACAAGAGCAGCAAACGCCGTACACCACTCGGCATGATCCGCTGCTGGATCGCGGCGGTGCTGAAGACCCGGATCGACACGCTGTCGCCGTCGTCGAGCAGCGCCGGATAGCCCATCACGTGGTGACCGCTGCGCTCGGTCTCAATCACCTCGGGCAGGTCGCCGAAGTCCCAGCTGACGATGCCGGTGCGTTCGATTGCCGGGGCGACGTTCGCGATCGCGGCCCGGACTCGTCCCCCGACGAGGGAGCGGACAGCGTCGAGATCCTTACCCGTGGCGACCACCACGCCGTCATCGTCCTCGATCGAGAACGTGATCCGCAGGTGGTCCGCAACACTGCGTACATCGAAGGCCGAGCGCCGTATCGGCTGACCTCCGATCGCGGACACCACCTCGGTGAGCTCGTCGGCCAGCGGTCGCGTCGCCGCCCTCGAACGGACCTGCTCGACAACCTGCTGGGCAGTCGCGGCAAGCGGGCTGAGATCGCGGCGCACCTCTTTGGGGAGCGCCTTGACGAGCGCGAGCACGAGCTCTTCACGGAACCCCGGAACCTGCCAGTCGAACCCGGTCGCCTCGACCCGGTTGAGCACGGCGAGCGGGATGTGCACGGTGACGCCGTCACCTGGCTGTCCCGGCTCGAATCGGTAGGTGATCGGGAACGCCAGGTCACCCTGGTGCCACGAGTCGGGGTAGTCGTCGGTCCGCAGCGTTCCGCCACCCGTGAGGTCGCTGATTCCGATCGTCAGCCGGTGCGGTTCTGTGGCCTTGGTGATCTTCCACCATCGGTCGAAATGGCGGGCAGAGACGACAGCGGAACCGACGGTGCGGTCGTAGAACGCAAACACGGCCTCGTCGCCGACGAGGTCCCAGCGGCGAACCCGCTCGCCGAGTCGACGGACATCGTCGACGAACGTTCGGTTGCGTTCGATGACGCGATGTCGGGAACTCCATTCTCCGTGGACCAATGCATGGCGCACGAACATTTCCCTCGCGATGCGCGGGTCGACCCGGTCGTATCCAATGGTTCGAGCCGTGACCAGTGGCAGGCCGTACAGCGTCACCCGTTCACTCGTCACTGCCCGTCCGCTGCGTTCGTCCCACCGCGGCTCACCGAACGAGCGTTTGACGAGATGCGGCGCAAGCGCTTCCGCCCACTCCGGTTGCACCGAAGCCACCGTTCGCGCCCAGAGACGGTTGGTCTCGACCAGCTCGGCCGCCATCACCCACTTCGGTGGCCGTTTGCCGACGACCGAGCTGTGGGTGACGACAAATCGCGAGTTGCGAGCCCCGCGGAACTCACGGCTCTCGCCGTCACGCATGCCGAGATGCGACAGCAATCCGCTCATCACCGCCTGATGGACCCGATCGGGATGTCCCGTGACCGTGCCGACGGTGACACCGACGCCGGCCGCCGCCTGGCGGAGCTGGCGGTAGAGGTCCTGCCACTCGCGGACACGCAGGTAGTTGAGGAACTCGGCCCGGCACATCCGACGGAACGCGCTCGACGACAACACCCGCTGCTGCTCGCGGAGGTGATCCCAGAGTTTGACCAGCGTCAAGAAATCCGAACCGTCGACTGCGAATCGGCGATGGAACTCGTCGGCGATCTGTTGTTTGTCGCTCGGCCGCTCCCGCGGATCTTGGATCGACAACGCGGCGGCGACCACCATCACTTCGCGCGTGCAACCGTGACGATCCGCCTCGAGCACCATCCGTGCGAGACGAGGATCGATCGGAAGTCGGGCGAGGCGCCGACCGAGCGGCGTCAGCTGCCGACGGTCGTCGGGCTGGTCGGGGTCGATCGCTCCGAGTTCCTCGAGCAGCGCAACACCGTCTCGGATCGCCCGGTTGTCAGGCGGATCGATGAACGGAAATCCGGCGACATCACCGAGTCCGATCGCAGTCATCTGGAGGATGACCGACGCAAGATTGGTGCGCAGGATCTCGGGTTCGGTGAACTCGGGGCGGGATTCGAAATCGTCCTCGCTGTAGAGCCGGATGCAGATACCGGGAGCAACTCGGCCGCAACGGCCGGCACGCTGATTGGCCGACGCCCGCGAAACAGGCTCGATCGGCAGTCGCTGCACCTTCAGCCGGACGCTGTACCGCGACATCCGCGCCGATCCTGCATCGATCACATAGCGCACCCCTGGGACCGTCAAGGAGGTCTCGGCGACGTTGGTCGCCAGGACGATGCGACGTCCGGTGTGCGGGCGGAAGATCCGCTGTTGCTCGGCGGCGGACAACCTGGCGTACAACGGCAGAACTTCGACCAGCCCCGTCGCCGAGGGTCGGTCGTCGCGACGACGCAGGGCATCGGCCGTGTCGTGGATCTCTCGCTCGCCACTCAGGAACACCAGGACATCGCCGTTGCCTGCTTCGCCGAGTTCGTCGACCGCGTCGATGATGGCTTGGACCTGATCGCGGTCGTCGACGCGGCGAGGAGACGCCGGGCGACGTCGCACGGTCGTCTGTGCACCGCCGATTGCACCGCCGATTGCACCGCCGATTGCACCGGTAGCGGTGCCAACGCTGTCATCTGCGTCGGCGGGGGTGTCTGCATCGTCAGCGGCTTCGGCATCATCGGCGGTTTCTGCGTCGTCGGAGAAGCCGGTGCCGAACGGTCGGTAGCGCACTTCGACCGGATAGGTGCGACCGGTCACCTCGATGATCGGTGCGTCACCGAAGTGAGCCGAGAAACGTTGGGTGTCGATCGTGGCAGACGTGACGATGACCTTGAGATCCGGCCGACGTGGCAACAACTCGCGGATGTAGCCCAGCAGGAAGTCGATGTTGAGGCTGCGTTCGTGAGCCTCGTCGATGATCAGCGTGTCGTACCGCGACAGCAGCCGATCGCGCTGGATTTCGGCGAGCAGGATGCCATCCGTCATCACTTTGATGTACGTCGCATCGCTGACCCGATCGGTGAAGCGCACCGTATAGCCAACGGCTGTCCCGAGCTGTGTCCCCAGTTCATCGGCGATCCGCTCGGCGATGGTGCGCGCCGCGACCCGACGAGGCTGGGTGTGACCGATCAGCCCGACGACGCCTCTGCCGAGTTCGAGACACATTTTCGGCAACTGGGTGCTCTTGCCGGAGCCGGTCTCACCGGCGATGATCACGACTTGGTTGTCGCGGATGGTTTCGAGCAGATCGTCACGTCGGGCGGTGATCGGGAGCGAGTCCGGGTACGTGATCACCGGCACGCCAGCCCGACGGGCTTCGATACGCGCCTGTTCCACGGCTTCGGTTCTGGTCGATGGCGACGATGGGTGTTCGGTGTCGGCGATGTTCATGGCAGCAGTGATCGCGCAGGGTGCGAACGACCCCCAGCATCGCATCTCGCCGGCGGTTCGCCACCGACATATCCGCCAGGCTCAGGGGTGTACAGCCGTGATGTCGATCACGTAGTTGGGATCGGCGGGGCTGAAGAAACAGACCGATCCACGGGCACCGACGGTGGCGACGGCGAGGTTCGACACTGTTTCGCCGGCATTGAAGTTGAGGCTCGAGGTATTCGGTCGGGCGGTGCCGCACGGGAACACGGTGAGGTATCCAGCCGTGGTCGAATCGGTGACCGTGACGTTGATCACGACGGCCGTGGCGTCGATCGGCACGCCACCCACACCGGCCACTTGCAGCTCGCGGATCGCCTGGAAGACGTTGGTGGCAGGTCTCGGCTTCGGTTTCGGCTCGGTGCGGGAGTCGAGGACGCGTTGTGGCGACAGTGCGACGAAGCTCGCGCCGGAGGGGCTGAATCCGTTGACGTCGACGATCAGATCGACGTCGGCCGACGTGAAGAAGCACACCCAACCATTCGCCGCGATCCCGCTGACGACGGCGTTTGTGGTGACTGCGGCGCCGGCCGGAAAGTTGACCGACGCCGTCGGCGGAATACTCTGCCCGCAGGGATAGGCCGTGACGAAACCAGGTTGGCTGGCATTGGTCACGGTGACGCTCATCGTCGCCGATGTTGCGCCGTACGGCACACCTGCGCGACCGGCGACGGTGAGCTGGCTGATCGAGTTCGCTCCCCGCAAGCCGATACCGACGAACGACCCGTCCACCGTGGTCAACCCTGCCCCGCGCCGGGTCTCCAACAACCGTGCCGGTTGGAGGGCGACGAACGTCGTCGCTGCGCTCGGGTAGAACCCAGCGACATCGACGATCAGATCGGTGCCGGTCAGGTTGTACAGACACACCGAGCCGTTGGCCGCGAGTTTGACGACCGCTGTCGTCGCGACCGTCGCGCCGGCGGCATAGTTGAGCTGGGCGACGTTCGGGCGAGCTGCGCTGCACGGATACGCCGTGACGAAACCCGACAGACCGGAGTTGGTCGCAGTGAGGTTGAGGACTACCGACGATGCATCGGTGCGGATCCCGGCACGCCCCGCGACCTGCAAGACGGTGGTCGACCCGGCCAGCAGGACCCCGATCGAATTGGAGAGGCCATCGATGGTGGCCAACCCCGGCCGGGTCTCGAGCAGTCGGGCAGGCCGGACAGGGCGATAGCTGGAGTAACCAGTGGATTCGAGCGAGGCGGTCGCCCGTTGGGTCGGCTCACCGTTGCCGTCGACGATGGAGAGCGGCCCGAACCCGGTGGATTTCGGACCGAGGAAGGTCTGGCCGTACACCTGCGTCCCACCGAACGTGAGGATCATGTCGCAACCGGCATCGACCAACCGCGTGGTGGTGTCGCGAATGGAGGCAGGCGTGGGAATCTCCGGCGAAGGTGACAAGGGTGAGATGTCGTAGGTGTTGACCGCGCACATCAGGGTCTGGACCCGCGAATCGATCGATCTGGCGATGGACTCGCCACCATCGTCGCCATAGGAGTCGAACGACAGCATCCGAGTACTTCCGGGAACGTCGGCAATCGCGTCCTCGACCGCGAAGCCCAGGTGGTTCGTGTACGGCTGCACGTCGGAATCGAGGGTGACGTCGTCGAGGACGATGTTCGTCCGCTCGATCAAGATGCTCCACTCTGAGTACCGCGGATCGAACTCGTCGCCCATGTCCCACGCCGCGATGTCTTCGTAGTACGACCGCCAGAAGACTTTCGCCGCGGTCCGAACCGCTGGGTCGGCGGACCAGATCCTGCTGTCGTAGACCACCGTCTGCATCCCGACGTCGCGGTTGATCACGACCAGTCGCCGATACAGCTCGGGTGACACGTAGCGGTCGAGGGGGAACGCCGCGGTGTAGCCGGGATCTCCCTCCTTGCAGGGCCCGAACGTCGCGTCGACGCCGCTGTACACGGCCATCGACCGGGCCGCGGTCAGTGCCGCTGGGTCGTCGGGGTGCACGCCGCACCACGCCCACGTATCGACGGACTTCGGCGCTGCTTCAGCATGGACCGGCTCGGAACCAGTGGCGGCGATGGAACAGCTGGCCACGACGAGCGCAGCCACGACAAGACGACGAAACAAAACAACTCCAGGAAAGCGACACGACAGCAAGACGACACGACGGAGACAGCCCGATCGGGCGAGACCCTAGCGGCCGATGCGCCCAGCCAGCCGTCGGGCTGGTCGGGGTCGTCGTGGGGGCGACGCGTCAGAGGCACCTCCCACCGGGGTGGAAGGTGCCTCTGATTGTCTTTCGGACTTTGTGGAGCTGTGGGGAATCGAACCCCAGACCCTCTCCATGCCATGGAGATGCTCTACCAACTGAGCTACAGCCCCGCGTTCGGCGCAGATGAAGATACCAGCGCGCTCTACTCGCCCCAACCCATACAACGATGCCGAATGACTTTCCCCCCTCAGCCGCATCCTGTCGTCACCTCGACCGCAGGCGATCCTCTGAACTGTCCTGGTCAGTCCTGGTCAGCTGCGTCGTGCGCTCCAGCAATCGCATCAACCGACCAATCGACGAAGGTGGCGTCACGGTAGAGGCGTTCGATTTCGTAGAACGATCGGGTCTCGTCGCTGAAGACGTGGACCACGATGTCGCCGAAGTCGATCAAGACCCATTGCTGTTCGCGAGCACCCTCGATACGCAACGGTGAACGACCCGTCACCTCGCGCACCTTGGCTTCGATTTCGTCAGTCAGCGATCGGACCAGCCTCCGGTTGGAGGCGCTGGTGATCACGAAGTATTCGGTGACCGCGAGGATCGGTCCGACCTCGATGATCAGCGTGTCCGTCGCCTTCTTGTCGTCGGCGGTCCGGGCGGCAAGGATCGCCAGATCCTTCGGATCGAGGTCGTGCGTGGTCAGGTCGGTCGTCATTCAGGACGACACGGTATCGGTTGGGTCGACTGCCGGTGTGCCGACGACATTCGACGAGTCGGTACCGGAGACGCCGCCATCGAGTGGTACCACGGTGTCCGCGGCCGGAACGGTCGAGTCCTCGTTGGCCTGTTGGGACCGCAGCGCAGCCATGTCGGCCAGATATGTCCGCCCGATGACGATGACCGCACCGACGAGCGGAAACACGAATCTCGGCTTCTCGAACTTCAGTCGCCCGAGCGAGGTGATGAACGCCTCGATCTCGGTCGGCTGGAGATCGACCGGCGTGAACATGATCGTCGTGTCCGGCACCTCATGCGACTCGATCGTGAACACCGAGGCCGAAACCGAAACGATGTCGCCGTGGAGGAACAACACTTTCGCGACCACATCGCGGGTGATGTCAGCCGGAGTGGCACCGACCAGACCAGCGGCGTCGATATCGGCCTGGGTCAGGCCGTTCTCGATCCGGAAACTGAGCGTGCCGTAAGGCGTGAGCATCGCCGACGGCGCCAGGCTCGCCATCAACAGCACGACGGACGTGGGGTCGAGCGAGCCGACATCGAGATTGTCGGGGTTGTTGGTGCCGCTGATCGGGGTGGTGTCGAGGTCGTTGAACACCTGCACCGGACCACCCAGGAAGTGGTCGAGGAAGTCGTCGGCGGTGACGGTGGTGTCGGTGAGAGGCGTCACCGGGGCGATGCCGGCCGCAACGGCCGTCGAGATTCCGTTCCAGACGGCGTGCACGTTCGGGCGCCGACGGGATTCTGGTTGGGATGTATCGCGGGCGAGCAGGATGCTCGCAGCCTGCTCGGGGGTCAAGGTGTGTCCACCGGCCGGGAACAGGGTCTCGCTGGAACCACCAGCGGTCGTGGTGACGACGTCGTTGGGCAGCGTGACCGAGATCGACCCGATTCGAGTCAGCAGACCCACGAGTTGGGCGCTGTTCATCACCGACGAATAGGTGAGGCTGACTCGTGTCAGCGATTCGAGATCCGACCGCAGTCCCTCTTCTCCGCCATTGATGACGCTGTCGGCGATCGGCACATTGGCATCACCGAACGATTGGGCACTCGTCGAGTTGGTCGGAATCGACACGATCGTTCCGCCCGTTGCCGGAACACCCGTCGCTGGGCTCGGTGTCATCACTAGCACCGCCAGCGACACGACAAGATTCTGGTCGTCGACGATTGCGAGCATCGAGGTCTCGGTCGAAGGGAACTGCACCTCGGGTACCACCTCGATCTGCTTGCCTGCCTTGGAGTCCTTGAGGACCTGCCAGCCGGCGTATCCCATCGTGGGAGCGGCGACGAGTACGAGGATGCCGGCCAGGAATGCGGCGATCGTGCGATTGCGACGACGTTTGCGAGAGGCCGTCACGATGCGGTCCCGTACAACTGGCGGGCCGAGATCATGTCGAGTACCGGCTGGGTGAGCAGGTAGTCGAGCGGGCGGCCATCGCTGAACCGAGCCCGCAGATCTGTGCTCGAGACCTCGAGTCGGGGCACTTCGACGCGCAACCATCGAAAGTCCGGCGACAGTTCGACCGGCTCACCAGGTCGGTCGACGACGACCAGCGACGAACGGTTGGCAACCTCGGCGTAGCGTTCCCATGTGGTGATGCCGGCCGCCGCATCGTCACCGACAATGGTGAACAACTCCGCCTCGGGCTCACGGAGCTGCATCGACGCGAGCGTGTCAGCGGTATAGCTGGAACCGCCACGGTCGATCTCGTCGCGTCCGGCGACGAGGCCCGGCACGTCGGCGACGGCTGCTTCGACCAGCGCAAAACGGTCCGCCGCCGGGGTGATCTGCCGGCTTCGCTCTTTTTGCCAGGGGACGTTGGCCACCATTAACACCACCACATCGAGTCGCAAGGCATGGCGCACGTTCACCGCTGTGACGAGGTGACCGACGTGCGGAGGGTCGAACGTGCCACCGAACAGACCGATACGGGGAGGCACGAGGGGGCAGTCTAGAAGACCGCAGTCGCCATTTCGTGCCGGGCCAGGTTCCCAGCAAGTTCTCAGCCAGGTGTGGCCTTCGTCTCAGGCGCGCAGTTCTGACACGACAGGACTTGACCAATGGTGTACTCTGGACTCTCCCCCCACATAGCTACCTCTCGTTTCCGCCTGATACCCCTCCGGCGGACAGAATCTTTCGAAATGTTGCGTCACCGGCGTTGTTTCGAGAACTCTGTACTGGTGCAGCACGTGGCCAGCAATTCGAGCTTGTCGCACGACCCGTCCCAGGAACGTCGACACTCCCCGCTCGATGTCCTGCGCCGCCTGCAGCACTTGCGAATGCGATTCACATCACAAGAACGGTTGACACCAACATGAACGACTCCATTGGTCTGTACCTGAACGACATCGGCAAGGTCGCCCTCCTCAACGCCGAGGAAGAGCGCGAATTGTCCCGGGCCATCGAGGCCGGCCGTGAGGCCGCAGAGAAGATCGCGAACGGCGAGAAGGGTGCAGCACTGAAGGCAGCCGTCAACGGCGCGGCCAAGGCCAAGGACCGGTTCATCCGCTCCAACCTTCGCTTGGTGGTCAGCATCGCCCGTCGCTATCCGTTGCCCCAGGGCATGGATCTCCTCGACCTGATCCAGGAGGGCAACCTCGGCCTCGAGCACGCCGTCGACAAGTTCGACTGGCGCCGTGGCTTCAAGTTCAGCACCTACGCCACGTTCTGGATCCGCCAGGCGATCGGCCGTGCCCTCGACCAGAAGGCCAGCCTGATCCGGATCCCCGGTGATCGCTCCGCAAGCTTGCGCGCCGCGCTGCGCCAGGCCAGCGGGGACGGCGAGACGCTCGATCTCGGCAATGCCGAACTGCACCGTCTCACCACCCCGGTCTCGCTCGACAAGACCATCGGCGACGATGGCGACGCAACCCTCGGTGACCTCATGGCCAACGGCGACGGCACCCCGGAAGACGCTGTCATGGCCATGGTCGACAGCGAATTGCTCGACGAACTGCTCGGCACCCTCGACAAGCGCGCCCGGTATGCGGTCGAAGCCCGCTTCGGGCTGCTCGATGGCGAGCGCAAGAGCTTTCGCGAAGTGGGCGAGAATCTGGGCGTCACCGCCGAAGCAGCGCGCCGCCTCGTCAGTCGCGCCGTCGCTGGTCTGCGTGAAGACGCAGTTCGAATTCTGGCAGCCTGATCTCATGGCCGTCAGAACAGTGAGGGGTTTCTGATGGCTCGGTCGTGGACCCCCTCCTCATGGCAGTCGTTTCCGGTCTCGCAGCAGCCTGACTGGCCCGATTCAGGTGCGCTCGACCGTGCCCAGAAGCAGATCTCGCAGTTCCCTCCCCTCGTCTTCGCCGGCGAAGCCCGCAATCTGCAGTCGTCGCTCGCCAAGGTTGCAACCGGCAACGCTTTTCTGCTGCAGGCAGGCGACTGCGCGGAAAGCTTCGAGGAGTTTTCAGCGAACAACATCCGCGAGAAGCTGCGAGTCATCCTCCAAATGGCGGTCGTGTTGACCTATTCGCTCGGGGTGCCGGTCGTGAAGGTCGGGCGGATGGCCGGACAGTTTGCCAAACCCCGTTCGGCACCGTTCGAAAAGATCGGTGACCTCGAACTGCCGAGCTTCCGTGGACACATCGTCAACGGCGCAGCCCCGACCCAAGCAGCCCGAATTCCGGACCCAGATCGGCTGGTTCAGGCGTACCACCAGAGCGCATCGACGCTGAACCTGGTCCGGGCGTTCACCAAGGGCGGCTACGCCGATCTCAACCGGGTCCACGCCTGGACCCAAGAGTTCGTCGCCAGCAGTCCCGAGGGCCAGAAGTACGAGCAACTCGCGGCCGAAATCGACCGGGCGCTTCGGTTCATGCATGCATGCGGTATCGACACCGAGACCAACACCCGCCTCAACGAGGTCGATGTCTTCACCAGTCACGAGGCGTTGTTGCTCGGATACGAGGAAGCCCTGACCCGACAGGACACCACGACCGGGAATTGGTACGACTGCTCTGCGCACATGCTGTGGATCGGCGAGCGGACGCGCGAACTCGACGGAGCTCACGTCGAGTTCCTTCGCGGTGTCGGCAACCCGATCGGGTGCAAGGTCGGGCCGAGCACGACGCCCGAATTCGTACTCGACCTGTGCCAGGCCCTCAACCCGGCGCAGATTCCCGGACGGATGACGCTGATCAGCCGGATGGGCGCCAATCATGTCGAAGACAAGCTCCGGCCACTCCTGCGGGCAGTCAACGATGCCGGCCATCCCGTGGTGTGGGCCTGCGATCCCATGCACGGCAACACCTACACCGCAGTCAGCGGTCGCAAGACCCGCGCGTTCGACGACATCTGCGCCGAGATCGGCGGCTTCGTTCGAGCCCACACCGCAGAGGGCACCTGGCCGGGCGGAATCCATGTCGAACTGACCGGTGATGATGTCACCGAGTGCATCGGCGGGGCTGACAAAATCCTCGACTCGCAACTCGACGACCGCTACCAAACGGTGTGCGATCCGCGACTCAACGGCCGTCAGAGTCTCGATCTCGCATTCCGGGTCGCCGACCTGATCCGCACCAACGGCCCCGTCTGATCACCACGGTCGAGCGAACCGAACCGAGCCAGCGCCACCAATGACGAGTCCACTCGTGGCGATCGACCGATGGCCGGTCACGTTCGCGGCGGCCGCAGTCGTCGCGGCCGATGGCTCCGTCACCCGTCATGGCGCGACCGATCGAGTCGTGCGGCTCGCGTCGGTGTCCAAGATCATCACGTCCTGGGCCGCACTCATCGCTGTCGAGGAGGGCTCGATCGCGCTGGACACACCAGTCGGCCAGCCGGGCTGCACGTTGCGGCATCTGCTCAGTCACGCCGGCGGCTACGAGTTCGATGGGCAGGAGCCGATCAGTCGGCCCGAACGACGGCGGATCTATTCCAACACCGGGATCGAACTGGCGGCGGCTGCGGTCGAACAGGCCACTGGCATCGCCTTTGCCGAGTACGTCGACGAAGCGGTGTTCGAACCGTTGGCGATGGGCACCGCTGCATTACGCGGCTCGCCCGCCCATGGTGTCCACGCGAGCGTCGACGATCTGGTCGCTCTGGTCAACGAGATTGCTCGCCCGACGTTGTTGGCGATTCCGACCGTCGTCGATGCACTGTCGGTTCAGTACGCAGACCTGGGAGGTCTGGTGCCTGGGATCGGGACGTTCCGGCCGTGCCCGTGGGGCCTCGGCGGCGAACTGCACGGTGCCAAGCATCCACACTGGATGGGCGCCACCAACAGCGCCGATACCTTCGGCCATTTCGGTGGCTCCGGCACGATGCTGTGGTACGACCCGGACTCAGACGTCTCCTTGATCGCACTCACGGACCGCAACTTCGACGAATGGGCAGCCGAGGCCGTGCCGTTGTGGTCAGCTCTCAGCGACTCGGTGCTCGAGCAGTTCAGCCTTCGGGATTCGGATTGGCCACTGTCACCGTGACCGACGTCAGCGCGTCGGGTGGCAACGTGGTGGACGTGGGGGGTGCGTCGGTGGTGGCCGGAGCCGTTGTCACGAGCGGCGCCGTCACTGGCACGATGGTCGTTGGATTGATCGGTGTTGCCGGCACTTTCGCAGCGGTCGATATGTCTTTCCACGGAGGGCGGCACGAGTACGGCGGCTGCCACGGCCCGCGGCCGCAGTAGACCCACAGGTCGCTGGCCGCGTCGGCGCAGTTGTCGAGCGACGCCTTGACGTTCTCGGCGGTCCAGCCGTGACGACCGAGCTCGCCGGTCGGACCGAATGCACCGGACAACACGTTGAGCTGGAACGTACAATGCGAGTCGTCTTGCGTCGCGAGGTTCTGATTGACAGCGTCGAAGTGGCATCCACCCTCGCGTGACGCGATGTACACCGCCCACTGCTGGGTCGCGACGTCGGCACCGTCGCGGGCGAACTGGTATGCGATCGTGTCAGCCTCGACTCGGGTACACGGGACCCGATTGCCGTAGTTCGGTATGCCGTCGGCCGTCAAGCTCCAGTTCTTCTCCGGCTGGACAGAAGCCGGCCATGGACCGGCAGGCGGGTTCCCGACCACGCCGCTGCCACCACGGCCGCCACTGCTCGACGGGGTGCCGATGATGGGAAACGACACGGTGCCGTCGCTGGAAACAATGCCGGTTCGTCCTGACCAGATGCCAAGCGCCGCAAGCGTTCGTGGGCCGGCCCATCCGTCGACGTCGAGCGGCGGAGTGAGCGCTTGGAATCGCTGCAAGGCCCCGACAGTCGCAACGTCAGCTGTTCCGTTGCTGGCACCGTCGAACAACCCGAGTTCACGCAGCGAGTCCTGCAGGCAACGGACGCTCTGACTGGTTTCACCCGGCCGGATCGTGGCGTCGGCAGAGCACACCACTGCATTGACCAATTCGACGCCGGTGGTCTGCCCGGAGTAGATGCCCATTGCGGTCAGCGTCTGCGGCCCTGCTCGTCCATCGACCCGGAGCGGCGGATGGGTGGCCTGAAACCAGGTGACGAGGTTGGCCGTCGCGTCGTCGTAGACGCCGCTGATCGGCATCTGTGACAAGCCGAGCATGCCAAGCGCGTACTGGAGACAGATCACGCTGGAGCCGCTGTCACCGACTTTGAGTTCGGCATCGGCGACACAACCCGTGGACGACGGTTGAGAGGCATGAGCAGAGGGGGCTGCGTCGATACCGAGGCACGCGAATGCCACGATGCCGGCGATCAGTGCCCGCCCCCTCGTGCTCATGTTGGTCCCCTCGTGTTCAGTACCGGAATATCAGCTCAGACGCTCGACGATCATGGCCATGCCCTGGCCGCCGCCGACACACATCGTCTCGAGTCCGAATGTCTTATCTGCCGATTGCAGCCCGTGGATGAGCGTTGTCATGATTCTTGCACCTGTCATGCCGAACGGGTGTCCAAGGGCGATGCCCCCTCCGTGCACATTCAGCTTCTCCATCGGGATGCCGAGGCTGCGCGCCGACGGCAGCACCTGGGCCGCGAAGGCTTCGTTGATCTCGACCAGGTCGATCTGATCGATGGTCATCCCAGCCCGCTTGAGCGCCTGGCGGACAGCATCGACCGGGCCGAGGCCCATGATCTCGGGGTTGAGCCCGGACACACCGGACGAAACGATCCGCGCGAGCGGAGTCAGACCGAGAGCCTTGGCCTTCTCGGCGCTCATCACCATCACGGCCGCAGCACCGTCGTTGAGCGGGCATGCGTTGCCGGCCGTGACCTGACCGTCGGGGCGGAACGCCGGCTTCAGCGCGGCGAGGCCTTCGAGCGTCGTGCCGGCTCGCGGGCAGTCGTCCTTGTCGACGACGGTTCCGTCCTCCAATGTCAGCGGCGTGATCTCCTCGGCGAACCAACCGTTGGCGATATTCTCACTGGCCAGGTCCTGGGACCGCTTGGCGAACGCATCCATGTCCTCGCGGCTGACGTTCTCGATCTCGCGCACGTTCTCGGCGGTCTGACCCATGGCGATGTACGCGTCGGGCAGTCCTTCGGCTGGGGTCCAGGTCGGTTGACCGCCGGCCGACCGGTCCCGGGTGCGAGTGCCGGGTCCTTTGAAGATCGGATTGGGGGCGGTGTCACTGGCACCGGCGAAATAGCGGCTGACGGTCTCGACCCCGGCAGCGATGAAGCAGTCGCCCTCGCCGGCTTTGATTGCGTGGGCAGCCATCCGGATGGTCTGCAGGCTCGACGAGCAGTAGCGGTTGACGGTAACGCCGGGGACGTTGTCGAGACCGGCCAGAATCGCGGTCATCCGGCCGATGTTGAACCCACCTTCGCCCGCTGGCTGACCGATGCCCATCATCAGGTCCTCGATGTCGCTGGCCTGTACCGACGGCACCTTGGCCATCAGCGCGCGGACAATCTGGGCCGACATGTCGTCGGGGCGAAGCGTGGTGAGAGTGCCCTTGTTGGCCCGGCCGATCGGGCTGCGGGCGGTGGCGACAATGATGGCTTCGGGCATGGGATTCCCCTTGATTGAAGGTGACCGGTCGCAGGACCGGTGATCACGTGTGAACTCCCGGAATCCTACTGACAGGTCACCTCTGGCGAGAGATCCAGCAGGTCAGCGACCCAGCGATCCCGTCGCCACGGTGGTTGATCACTCGACGCAAAGTCGACTCGACCACGACTTGACGACGACTTGACCACGACATGAAAGCGACGCGAGTGGACATGAAGACGGCTGGTCGCCTCGCTTCGACGTCGCGAGTGTGGGCGGCCAATCGAATCTGCCCACAGATGGCCATCCCGGAATGCCCACTGATGGCCGTTTCGTCACGGACGGCGGTCGAGGCGGACGGTTGTGCTCGGCAAGACCCGCCGGATCGAGGACGCTTCGTTCGATGACGGTTGGAGCCCACCAACGTCACCGGGAGCAAATCCACGGCAGCCTGCCGCCGTTCTGCTCCCAGTCCCTCCCCACCAACGGCCATCGGGCATCGGGCATCGGGCATCGGCGAACTGAACCCCAGATCCAGGCTCGCCCGATCGAGGACGCGCTCAAGGCTCTACCCATGCGTACCGATCGGCAGATTCGCATTGGCATCTACATGTCAGCTGTGATCCACAACGGGCATCCGCCGGACACGGGATCCGCGTCATCGACCCCGTACATGCGGGCCTGCCGTGAGCCGTCAAAGCGCTCGAGCACGAGCACAACGCCAGAGCGACCGTCGCTCATCGCGACGGCTTGGTGGACGACCGTCCCGGCCGTGGGTTCC
Source organism: Ilumatobacteraceae bacterium (assembly GCA_039920665.1). Taxonomy (GTDB): domain Bacteria; phylum Actinomycetota; class Acidimicrobiia; order Acidimicrobiales; family Ilumatobacteraceae; genus WLMZ01. The sequence goes on along the minus strand of JBDSDH010000288.1, from coordinate 12,019 downwards.
TTGGTGACGACAATCACCGCGCAGATCGACAGGTCTGGCGGAGGCTCCCCGGTCGCTGCCGTCTGGTTGTCGAGTGGGCCAGACGCCAATAACGCTGCAACGAGAGATGGTCCGTCAGCCACCGTGCCGATGTCCGGGGATGGAATGACTTGACGGGCAGCCGTGCTGAAGATGTTGTCGGTGGGCGAGGGAAGCACTTGATCTGCCGCCAACGGTCCCACCGGAATTGTGCTGCCGGGTGGACTACTTCCGGTTTCGACGGTGATGGAGGATTCAGCTTCACGAGCTGACCCGCCACCCAACGCCGATGACGACCATTCCGACCGCGACAGCAAGTCGCCGGTACCAGTTGTTGTTCACGCGTGATATGACGGCTGCAACTGGCGATCAGTTCCCACCGGCGCGTAATGGCCGTTCGGGGTGCGCTCTGCAAGAGCAATCGCAAGTGTCCATCAACGCCGGTTTCTGGACGGTGTGAGACAGACAGGCCCAGAGCCGCTCAGTTCGCCACACGCTGGCGCGAGCCGGGTGGACGCCAATGGGCAGTTTCTTGCTGGCCACTGACACGGGAGCGCTCCGACATCGGTTGCCGACAATGTGGGTTCTAGATTGCCGCTCATGGATCTGCCTGTTGTCCCGCTCGGTTCGTTCGACCTCTCCGATTTCGAATTCTGGAACGCTCCTCGCGACTATCGCGAGGGTGCGTTCAAGACCCTTCGCGACACGCCCGGACTGCAGTTTTTCGAAGAGCGTGCTCTGGAGGGTTCACCCTTCCCGATCGGCCCCGGCTACTACGCGCTCACCCGCTACGAGGATGTGTGGGCCGCGAGTCGAAACGCCCAATTGTTCTGCAGCGGCAAGGGCAGCAACATCGGCGACATGCCGCAGGAGATGAACGAGTTCTTCGGGTCGATGATCAACATGGACGACCCCAAGCACTTCCGGCTTCGCAGCATCGTCTCCAAGGGCTTCACCCCCAAAGAGGTCGCTCGGGTCAACGACTACGTCACCGACAAGGCCAAGGAAATCGTCGATGGACTGCTCGAGAAGTATCCCAACGGCGAGTGTGACTTCGTCGAGGAGGTCGCTGCTCCCCTGCCGCTGCAGATCATCTGCGAGATGATGGGCATCCCCGACAGCGACGTGAAGCAGATCTTCAACTGGACCAACGTGATTCTCGGCGCCGGCGATCCCGAGTACGGCGGCAGCATGGAGGCGCTGATGACCGCTGCGCTCGGGATGTTCTCCTACGCCCAGACGCTCGGCGAGGACCGAGTCGCCAATCCTCGTGAGGACATGACGAGCGCGATGATGAACGCCGTGGTCGACGGCGAGCGACTGACCGCCCAGGAATTCGGCAGCTTTTTCATCTTGCTGGTGGTCGCCGGCAACGAGACCACCCGCAACGCGATCAGCCACGGCATGCGCGCCCTCACCGACTTCCCCGAACAGCGGGCAGTGTGGTTCGACGAATACGAGGCCAACACCAAGACCGCAGTCGAAGAGATCGTGCGGTTCGCGACCCCGGTCATCCACTTCCGCCGCACCGCCACCCAGGACACGGTGCTCGCCGGGGTTCCGCTGTCAGAAGGCGACAAGGTGGTGCTCTGGTACAACTCGGCCAACCGCGACGAGCGGGTGTTCGACAACCCCCATTCGTTCGACGTGTTGCGTCCGCTCCAGCCGGTCCAAGCCGGGTTCGGTGCCGGCGGTCCGCACTTCTGTCTCGGTGCCAACCTGGCCCGTCGCGAGATCAGCGTGATGTTCGACGAGATCCGGCGCCGACTGCCCAATTTGCGGATCACCGGTGAGCCCGAATACCTGCAGAGTTTCTTCATCAACGGTATCAAACGGCTTCCCTGCGCCTGGAACTGACGCGGCGCTTCCCGCCCGGCAGCCGGGCGACGCATCAGCCGAGTTGACCGAGCGAGTAGTGGCGGCGGCACAGGAGTTCGTAGCGGACGACGTCGCCGAACAGCGGTTGTTCGGGCTCGTCCTCGGTGTCGCCGACCACGACCGTCTCGCCTTCGTACACCACCTGGCCGTTGACGAGCCGAGCATTGTGGGTGGCCCGCTGGCCGCACCAGCAGCGAGCCTCGACTTGGAGGGCGACCCGTTCGTCGGCGATCTCGAGCAGTCGCTTGGTGCCGTCGAAGAGCAGCCCCCGGAAATCGGTGATCAGGCCGAAAGCGAATACGTCGACACCGAGTTCGTCGACCAGCCGGGCCAGCTGGTCGCATTGTTCGACGGTGTAGAACTGGGCTTCGTCACAGACGACGAACGACAGCGGGCCACGGTCGACGGCCAGCGCGTAGATGTCGAGATCGGCCGATACCTCCCACGCCGGGGCTGAGACGCCGAGCCGACTCGTGATTTGGGTACCATCCCGGTCGAGCTTGGTCAGCAGCAACCCGCGCAGGTTGCGCGACGTCAGGTTGTGATGGATCTGGAGCGCCAGCGTGCTCTTGCCCGAGCCCATCGTGCCGAAACTGAACCGGAGCGTCGCCATGGACGGCGACGGTAGCCGATGACGTCAGCCCGAGCCTGTGACGAATTCTCCAACCACCGCCGACGTCCGTGCGAGCGATGCGCTCAACTGGGCCTTCACAGCGTCGGACACCGATGGGTCGGCGAGATCGGCGATGACCGGTCGGATGACGAAGCCGTTCGAGCGGTCGACCCACGTCGGCACGACCACTGGTCGGTCGACGACAAAGGTGCCGTCGGCCTGTTCGGTGATCGCGGTGGTGACCATCATCCCGTCCTGCGTGCTCGCCGGCCAGGTGTCCCCCGTTGGCATGTTGGAGAGGAAGTTGCCGAGTCCGAAGACCACCCAACGGTCGTTGATCTGTTGGATTGGTTGGATCACGTGGGCATGGTGTCCGACGATCAGATCGACCGCCCCAGAGGCCGTCACCGCGTCGGCGATCCGGATCTGGAAGTCGTTCGGGGTGTTGCGCCGTTCGGTTCCCCAATGGAGACTGACAATCACGACGTCGGCTCCTCGCGCTCGCGCGTCCTGGGCGGCGGCGATGACTGCGTCTGCAGAGATGATGTTGGATCGCCATGGCTCGGAGATGGGAAGGTGCCCCCCGTTGAGGTCCATCGTGAAGCTGAGGTGGGCAACGTTGATGCCGTTGACGTCGAGCAGCGCCACCGTCGCCTCGGCAGGATTTCGGGCCATGCCGGCCTGGCTGACAGCGACAGCCGCGAGCGCATCGACGGTTGCATCGATCCCGGCCACGCCGCGGTCGATGGTGTGGTTGCTGGCTGTGCTGCACCGGTCGTAGCCAGCGCTGGCGAGGCCGACCGTGACCTCGGCCGGCACCCCATATTGAGGGTACGTCGACAGGGCGCTACCTGGCGGAGCGATCGGAGTCTCGAGATGACAGACAGCGAGATCAGCGGCGCTGATGACGGAAGCGATCCGAGCGAACATCGGGGCGAAGTCGAACCCTGCACCACCCGCAAACGTGTTCGCGGCACGAACGACCGGCGAGTGCGGCAATGTGTCGCCGCTGAACACGAACGTCGCCCGGCGTAGGACCGGGGCCGGCGCGTCCGGCGCGTCCGCTGCTGCCACCAACGGGCGAACGATGACACCGCCCTCGATCAGCGGCATCGGCGGTTCCGAGGCGACGATCTGGGCGAATGCACCGTCGCCGGTCGCCGATGCCGATGCCGATGCCGATCCCGAGAACACTGGCAGCACCTGATCGACCGCGACGGTGTCAGGAACGCCGAAGGCAAGCCGGCCTGCACCGGCATCGCTGCCCGCACAGCCGGAAGCCAGGATCAACAGCAGCCCACCCACTGCCAGCAATCCACCCGGACTCGAGCTCACGCCGACGATTCTGACAGGTCACGCAGCCGCGAACGCGGAGCCCTCAACGCACCCGTTGACGGCCGACAGAGAGCGAGCGGCGTGCAGCGAGACCAGCCGGAGCTGTCGAACTCAGCCGCGCCCGGCCGCTGCAGCGGCTTGTTCGGCAGCGACGAGTTGTTCGTCCACAATGGCCAGTCCACCGTTCCAGAACTCCGGATCGGACAGGTCGCAATCGACGATGCGTCCGAGATCTTCGGGGCTCATCGAGCCGCCGGCGCGCAACATGTCGAGGTAACGCGGCACGAACTCGTCACCGACCTCCTCGTATCGCTTGTACACACTGAGTGCGAGCAACTGCCCGTATGCATAGGCGTACACGTAGCCGGGGGTGTGCATGAAGTGCGGGATGTAGCTCCACCACGTGCGGTAACCGTCGGTGATCTCGACCGAAGGCCCGAACATCGCCGACTGCGCTTCGGCCCACAGTTCGTTGAACTGCTCGACTGCGAGTTCGCCGTCGCGACGCCTGGCGGTGTGCACCGCGTGCTCGAACCGGTTCATCGAAACCTGCCGGAACACCGTCGCAATCGAGTCCTCGAGCGTGGACGCAAGCAACGCCAGCCGCTCGTTCGGATCGGTGAGCGAGCTGAGCAGGCGCTTGCTGGTGACCGTTTCACCGAACACCGACGCCGTCTCGGCAACCGTGAGTGGTGTGCTCATCTGGAACACGCCCTGATCGCGCGACAAATACCCGTGCACTCCGTGTCCGAGTTCATGGGCGAGCGTCGCCACGTCGCGAGTGCGGCTGGTCCAGTTGAGCATCACGTACGGATGGTGGGACGGCACGGTGTAGGCGCAGAACGCTCCTCCACGCTTGCCTGGAGTAGCCGGCGCATCGATCCAGTCCTCGCGTAGGAAACGCTGGACGATGCCGGCCATCTCGCCGCTGAAGGACGAATACGCATCCATCACGACCTCGGTGGCCGCGGACCACGAAATCGATGACTCGGCGGTTGCGACCGATGCCATCCGGTCGTAGTCGGCGATCCGTTCGACGCCGAGCATCTTGGCCTTGAGCGAATACCACCGCTGCGGGATGTCATAGCGGGCGACGACCGATTCGATCAGGGCCTCGACGCTCTCGTCGCTGGCCTCATTGGCCAGGTTGCGGCTGCTGATCCACGAGGGGTAGCTGCGCAGGCGATCGTCGACCGATTTGTCGTTGAGCAGCGTGTTGAACACGAACACTCGAGTCCGAAGCCCGGGCTGGAGTCCTTCGGTGACGGCTGCGTGGGCGGCTTGTCGAATCGAGCGATCCGGGTGCTGCAGCATCGCCAGTCCCTGCATCAAGGGTGCCTTCTGCACAGTGCCATCCGGGCCGTTGACATCGACCTCGATCGCCGACGTCAGTTCGTCGAATAGCCGGGTCCAAGCGCTCTCGCCGGTGACGCTCTTCTCGGTCAGGATCCGCTCCTCTGCCTCGGACAGCAGGTGTTGGCGGTATCGGCGAGCCGATCGCAGATGGTGGCGAACGAAGTCGAGATCTGGGTTCGGATCGGCAAGCACAGCGTCGACGTGGTCGTCGTCGGCCTCGGCCCATTCGAGGTCGATGAACAGCAGCTTGGTACTCATTGCGGTGGTCCGCTCCTGCACCTTGGCGACAAGCGCACCGTTGCGTGGGTCGGCTGTATCGACGGCGAACACGAGGCCCGCATAGTTCCCCGCTCGACCGCTGCGCTCGATCATCTCGGCGTACCGGCGGTGGAACGACGCCAGCTCGGCTGCCGACATGTGCGCGATGCGTCCACGGCCCGACGACACCAGTTCGTCGGTGATGACGTCCGCCGCATCGAGCAAGGCATCGACATCGGCAGCGCCGTCGAGCAACGGCGCGAGATCCCAGTGGACGTCGAGCGCTCCGAGGTCGTCGGGGTTGATGCTGCGGTCGTCTCTCGCTGTCATGGGTCCAGGCTATGACCGAACGGTGAACGGACGAACGTTCGGGGACCGGGGCCGGCCACCGCAACCCGTCCACGGCCTGATCGCTTCGCTGAATACATTGCCTTGTCGGCCTCGAGCAACAGTGCGTCGGTGTTCGCACCGGGTCCAGCGTGATGAGCGACACCGACGCTCGCTCCCAGGTGAACCGTGACGCCGGCGACATCGATCGGTTTGCCGACCGCCTCGACGATCCGCTCGCCGACCAGCGTCGCCCCGATGACATCGGTGTCGGGGCAGAGCACGACGAACTCGTCACCGCCGGTGCGGGCCAGGGTGTCCGAAGGTCGGGTCAGAGCAGTCAACCGTGCCCCGACGATGCGCAGCACCTCGTCGCCGACCGCGTGGCCGTAGGTGTCGTTGACCTGTTTGAAACCATCGAGGTCGAGCAGCAAGACAGCGACATCCATGTCAGGTGACGTGGTCTTGGTCGCTTCGGCGAGTCGGGTCTGGAGCAGGATCCGGTTGGCGAGGCCGGTCAGCGGGTCGTGGAGTGCTTGTCGCTCGAGTTCGGCTTCGAGCCGTTTGCGTTCGGTGACGTCGCGCATGCTCGTCCGGAACTCGATCGGTAAGCCGGTGTCGGGATCGATGACGGCCGAGATCGAATTGGCGACCCAGACCAAGCTGCCGTCGGAGCGAACGAGTTGACCCTCCGATGTCAACGGCTGGCCGGATGCCAGCCACGATCCAACAGCCGGGAGTACATGACTGTGGTCGGGGTGCACGAGCGATGAGGTCCGGCGACCGATCATCTCTTCGGCCGTGAAGCCGAGCAGGCCGAGACACGACGGCGACGCGTAGCTGATCGTTCCCGTGGCGTCGAGCAGGATCACCACGTCGGCGGCAGTTTCGGACAACAGCCGGAATCTGGTCTCGCTGGCCCGCAACGCCGCATCGATCCGTGCCCGTTCGAAAACGTGGGCGACCGTCTCGCCGATGATCCGCAAGAACGTGATCTCGTCGACTGTCCAGTGGCGAGCGCCTGCGGCCATCGACACCCCGAGCACGCCCACGAGTTCACCGGCGGTCGACATTCCAACGGCGATCAATGCACCCTCGTCGCCGAGCCATCGCTGCTTCTCGAGCAGCCACGGATCGACTCGACCGCGCGTGTCATCGATGACAACCGGCTCCGGCGAGCGCAGCTCAGCAACCCACGCCGGGACGTGGTCGAGGTCGATGTCGCCTCCGGCAGCGAGCACCTGAAGGGCCCCGGGAGAGTTGGAAATTCCCTGATTGACCAGCCGCCGATGCCGCTCGTCGAGCCGGTCGACGTACACCGTGTCGACTGCGAGCAGTTCGGCAATTTCGCCGCAGAAAGAGTCGAGTTGGGCAAGAAATTGCTGAGTGCCCACGTCGAGAGCGGATTGGGCGAGACCGAATGCGTAACGGAGATGCTCGATACGCGCGGCATGTTCTTGTTCAACTCGTCGCCGCGAGGTCACCTCGCGGCAGATCAACACCAACCCACCCATGATTTGATCGCTGGAGGCGCCGCTCGTGATCTCCCACCAACCAACCGACCCGGTGGCGGTGATCAGCCGAACGGTGATCATCATCGTCGGCTGCGAGGAGTGGAGCGTGCCGAGTCGCAACAGCGCTTCGGCGAAGTCGTCGGGATGCACAACGACCGACACGTTGCGACCAACGAGTTCTTCAGGTCGGTACCCCAGCCGACGCTCGACGGCACCATTGGCGAACCGCAAGATGCCCTCGCCATCGACGACCACGACCAGATCGTGCGACCCGTTGAGCAACGCACCCATCTGGGCCTCGCTCGCACGCAGCGACACCTCGATCCGCTGGCGGATGAGCAACGACGCGAGCGTTTCCGAGATCCGCTGGAACAGCGAGATTTCTTCGCTGGTCCACTCCCGCGGTTCAGTCAACATCGCGACACCGATGTCGCCGAGGCATCGATCACCAGACACCAGCGGAACGTGGACCGCGCTGCGCCAGGTGACCGTCGCAGAGCGGCACTCGGCGGCCCACGGCTCGTCGATCAGGTCGATGTCGTTGACGACGAACGGGCCTGCTTCCCGATACCGCTCGACCAGCGCCGGTGACCGAACGGGCCGAGGGACGAGTTCGCTCGCGGCCGGATCGGCCAACAGCAATGGGTTGCGCCAGAAGGCTTCCGCAGCGACCGACCCCTGGTCGTGCAGTGAGACAGTGACGGCATCACATCCGATCGCCTCGCCGAGCAGGCGGAGGTGGTCGTCGAGGCCCGCCAACGGTTCGTCGAATTCGGTGTCGAGCGCCCACCGGGCGACACCGAGCACGATCCGCTCGTACGATTCCCGGCGAAATGCCGCTTCGACAGCCTGGCGGCGGACGTTGACATCGCGAAGGGTGAGCACGAAGCCCTCGAGCACATCATCGAACTCGCCGGACATCGTCACCTCGAACCACGCCGATCGCCCGTCGGGCGCCGCAAGCCGAAGTTCAAACAGCGATCGCTCGTCACGGATACGGACGGTTTCGGCGAAGTTTTCGAGCGCGAGTTCGTGGTCGTCGGGGTGGACGAAGTCCAGGAAGTGATGACCGATGGCATCAGTGGGCAACAGCCCGAGCACACGATCGAGTGCGTCGTTGACGAACTGGATGACACCGGTCGGGTCGATCACGACGAGGACGTCTTTGACATTGGCGAGCATTGCCTCGAGGTGCACTTCGTTCGCGCGGAGTGCGTCTTGTGACTGTTGCCGAGCGATCAGGTTGGCCAAGGTGTCCGCGACCTGTCGCACCATGTCGATCTCGTCGGTTGTCCATGTACGCGCGTCAGGAAAGGCTGACAGTCCGAGCACTCCGACCAGTCGGTTCCCGACGTGCAGCGGCGCATAGAGATTCGAGCCACCGGGATGCACGCCGAACACCGTTCGCAACTCGTCGGCCCATTCCGAGCTGACCTCGTCGGTCGTCGATCCGAGAGCGCCTCGCGGCCGCTGGAGATGCTCGACCCAGTGTGGAAGTTCGGACAGCGTGATCAGTCGGGGCGGCTCGAGTGGCAACGAGTAGCGGTCACTGGTCCAGTCGCCGAGCGGTCGGAGCAGCCCTGCGTCGAGATCGATTGCATCGAGGTAGGCGAGGTCGGCGTCGAGCAGTTCGGCGAAGGGAGCGAGGATGCTGAACACATTGGCGAACATCTCGTCGAGCTCTTCGTCGAGCGCACGTTGGGCGAGTCGGGCGGCGAACTCGCCGAGTTCTCGTCGACGCCGATCTGACGCGGCCGACCGATTGAGTGCAGTGACGTCACGGCCGATGGTCGCAAAGATCCGCACTCCTGGACGTAGTGGGTCCGGCATCACCCGCACGTCGTTCTCGACCTCGGTGACCTCGCCGGTCACTCTGTTGACATACGACGATGGCCCGGACCAGTGACCATCGCGTTCGAGCGCCGGCAACACGACCTCGGCGATCTGGGCGACCCGGTCTGCGTCGTACATCGTGAATGTCGACATCCCGTCGAGCGGCTCGTCGGGTGTCATTCCCAGCACTCGCCGCTGGGCAGCGTTGACGTAGATCCACTGACCGCCGGACTCGGTGAGGATGACGAGCGAGGCCGAGTCGTCGATCAGCCCCTGGAAGCGGGTCAAGTCGGCTTCAGCCGCGCGGCGAGTCGTGAGATCGCGCCGCACATGCAGCCAGTGCGTGTGCACGCCTCGCCCGTCGACGATCGGACTCAGAGTGACCTCGCAGAGAAACGTCGAGCCATTGGCTCGGCTCTGGGCGAACTCGGCCGTTGTCGACCGTCCAGCGGCGTGCAATTGGGCGAACTCGGCCAGCACCTCCGCCGACGGATCGGCGAGCAGGAACTCGAGTGATTTTCCGATCACGTCCCGAGCGGACCAGCCGGTCTCGGCTTCGAACGCGGCATTCACGTAGACGATCGGCGGCCCGTCACCCGGCGGTCTGGAAGCGGAGGTGACCACGATCGAGTCGTGGGCGGTGTCGAGCGCAGTGAGCAGGAGCCTGGCGCGGGGTGACCCGAATCCAGGCAACCCATCGGCGCGTCGATCGATGTCGGCCACGGTCGACATCGTCGATTCGTGTGGCGGTTCAGCATGGCCCCACGACGAGTCGAGCAGGCGCTCGATGTCGGCCACCGAACCCGGCTCGGCAAAGTGGAATCCCTGCGCCTCGTCGGCTCCCATCCGAACGAGCGCATCGACCTGGATCTCGTCCTCGATGCCTTCGGCCACCACCCGCAACCCGAGCGCGTGGGCGAGGTCGATCACCGCCTCGACGATCGCCTCGTCCGCCAGGGATCCCCCGATCCCAGCGACGAAGACCCGGTCGATCTTGACCGCTGTGACCGGGAGTCGACGCAGGTACGACAGCGACGAGTAGCCGGTTCCGAAATCGTCGAGGGCGATCTCGACGCCGAGATCGCGAAGTCCCGACAAGACGTCGACTGCTCCGGGTAGGTCTTCGAGCAGGCTGCTCTCGGTGACTTCGAATCCAATGTCACCCGGGCCGATATCGCCCCGGTCAAGGTGTTCGCCGACGATCGCGCTCAGTCGATCGCCCTCGGCAAGTTGTTGGGCGGCGAGGTTGACCCAGATCCGAACCTGCCGATCCGGCTGTTCACGGCGCCATCGGGCGGCGACCCTGAGAGCTTCGTTCAGCACCCAGTCACCGATCCCGCTCATCAGGCCGGCCGCTTCGGCAACCGGCAAGAAATCGCCCGGAAGCAGCAGCCCATCGTCAGGGTGGTGCCAGCGAACGAGCGCCTCGACACCGCTGACCAGGCCATCGCGCAGGTCGATCACCGGTTGGATGTACATCCGCAACTGCCCGTCGGCGATCGCCCGACGCAATCCATCCTCGGTGCGTTGGTGCCACGCAACATCGGCGCCCAAAGCCGACTCGTACGCGATCGCTGTGCCGCGTGCCGTTGCTTTTGCGCGACGACAGGCGAGAAAGGCCTGCTCGACGAGATCGACCGTGCGGTCGTTGCCCGCATGGTGGCTGAACCCGGCGCTGGCCCCGACGGACAACGTGATCTCGGCGAACTCGATTGCCTCGCGCACCGCCTCGAGTAATTGGTCAGCGACGGCCCGGGTCGAGATCGGATCTGCCGCCGGTAGAACGGCCAGGTACGCGTCACCTTCGGTCGCCGTGATCACCCCACCATCGGGCAGACGAGCAGCGAGGCGCGGCCCGAGCACGTCCAACACCCGATCACCCGCAGTTCGTCCCCAGCGGCTGTTGATCTGATGGAAACGATCGACGTCGAGGTACACGACCCCGACCCCACGTCCTTTTGACTGTGCGGATTCGAGCACGCGCCGCAAGGTGGACCGGTTGACGAGCGCCGACCGGCCTTCTGGTGACGGATCGAGGGAGCGGAACGATGTGGTCATCGACGAGGTGACATGAAGAGTGTGACGATCATGGCAAGGAGCGGATCATATGTCCTGCTTCGCAGTCATGGAGCGTCGGTACCCGATCAACGTCTCGACGACCGGCCTGGGCTCGCCCGGGTCTCGGCCCACGGGTGTTCGGGGTCGCTGCCGGCCAGGGTGAGTCCGAGCCGGATGCCCAGTGAGATCCCGACCATCGAGGTAACCGTCGTGACGAGCGCTCCGGCCCCCGGCCCGCCGTCGAGCAGTCGGGTGACACCTTCGAGCCCCAATGCGCCGGGCACGAGAATCCAGAATCCCGGAAGAAATGCGACCAGCGGTGTGGGTCCGGACGGCTGCCGAGCGGCCAAGAGCGCGACCGGCGTCATCGCCAACGCACCGAAGAAGGCCGAGAGCGCTCCGCCGAAGAACAGCCCACCGATCACCTGGCCCGAGTAGGCGACATCCAGCACGAGCACGATCCACTTCCGGGCCGACGCTCGGGCGCCATTGAACCACACGATGCCGGTTCCGAAGACGGCGACACCGACCCGCGGCGCGAGCACGGCGAGCGGGCCGTCGGCAGTCTGTCGCATGTCATGGCCGGTACTCCCACCAGCAGCGGCGAGACGAGCAGGGGGAACATCACCAGATCGTCGACGATTCGAGCAAGGCCGAACACAGAGATCGACACGACGGTCGCGGCGATCAGCGGGACGAACGGCTGAGCGACGAGGCGAGCCGGCGCGTCGACAGCCTTCGATCAGGCAGTCGGGGCCGGGTTCTGTGTGGATCGTCGTGTGATGACGGTTCTGATCGACTCGACCCGCCGATAGGGAGATCACCGATA
>JBDSDH010000287.1:0-10393 GCA_039920665.1 Ilumatobacteraceae bacterium | reverse complement strand
CAACACCCCCAAAAGGGCGCCATCAACCAAAATTAACAAGCAGCTCCACCACCAAAAAGGCGATGCGCTGCCCGCACTATCGTTCAGTCTTCTCTTCCGTTTTCAAAGAGCCTCAGCTCGGCAACACACTTCATGTGGTGGGCTTGTCCGTTGCCGGCACCCTGCGTCTGAAGTTGGTGTCACGTCCCGGGAGTATTTCTACCGCCCGAAGCGAGTGGAAACCATACCCCTCGATGGCCAGGCACACAACCCGTTCCTCGAATGCTCGAAAATTTCGTTCCGTCGAAGCGGCTGTGCTCGTACCCGGCCGGCGCCGGGCAGCGCTGGCGAGTTGTTGGCGCCCCCGGAGAGATTCGAACTCCCGACCGGCGGGGTAGAAACCCGATGCTCTATCCAGCTGAGCTACGGAGGCGGAGCGGCCAGTATGCCAGGCGCGTGAACCGCTCATCAATCAGTCGCCTGGGCGGCGATCGGCGCTGGGTCAGCCCCGTTGGGCGCCGAGCAGGTGACGGAGGTAGTCGAGCGCGGTGATCACGCTCATCTGGCGCATCTGGTCTCGCTGTCCCGGCAGTCGCAGCGATGTTGTGTGGACGACGTCACCGATTGCGACACCGATGCAGAGCGTCCCGACTGGCATCCCGTCCTGAATGGTCGGGCCGGCGACACCGGTGAGGGCGAGGCCGACCGATGCGTCGAGGGCGCGCCGAACACCGACCGCCATTTCGCCAGCGGCCGTCTCGCTGACGACTGGGCCTGGGGTGACGCCGAGCAGGCCGAACTTGACCTCGCTCGCATACGAGACGACACCACCGCGAAAGACATCGCTGGCACCGGCAATACCGGTGAGCCGGCCGGCGACCAATCCACCGGTCACCGATTCGGCCACGCCAAGGGTGAGGCTGCGCTCGCGCAGCATCTCGAGCACGACTGATTCCATCGTGTCGTCGTTGAAACCGAAAATGGTCTCACCGATGACCGCGGTGACCCGCGTCGTCCACTGGTCGAGCAGAGATTCGACGTCATCGAGCGTTTCGGCCTTGGCCGTCAGCCGGACCTTCAGCCCCTCCCAGCCACTGGCGAGGAACGCAAGTGTCGGATTGCCGATCTCGTCGAGTTCGGCAATGATCGAGTCAAGGCGCTCGTTGAGACCACTCTCGCTCTCACCCCACGTTCGCAGAGTGCGACTGGTGATCACCGCAACTTCGCCGCTACGGCGATGCAGATCCGGCAGGATGGCCCGGTCGAGCATGTCCTTCATCTCGTGCGGGACGCCCGGCACTGCGTAAATCACCTTGACAAGGCCATCGACGATGACCGGGCAGATCAAACCGGGAGCTGTGCCTCGGGTCTGGACGATCACCGACGCGCCCTCGGGCACCATGGCTTGGCGAAGGTTGTTGTCGGCCATGTGCCGGCCGCGGGCGCTGAACATCTCCCGAATCCGGTCGGCAATGTCGTCGTGCATGGTGAGCGGAACAGCCATGACGGTCGCGATCGCCTCGCGTGTCAGATCGTCGTGGGTCGGCCCGAGACCACCGCAGACGATGATCGCGTCAGCGGCTGACAGGGCGTGGCGGAATGCCGCAACCACCCGGCCCAAGTTGTCACCGACCTTGATCTGGAGCAACGAGTTGAAACCATGCGCGGCGAGTTGCTCGCCGATCCACGACGAGTTCGTGTCGACGATCTGGCCGAGCAGCAGTTCCGTCCCGACGGCGACGACATCGACGCGCATGTCAGATGTCGGCCCGGTTGGTCGCGGGCGCAATGTGCTCGGGCAGCTTGGCGGTGTGGGCCTTCCACATGTATTGGCCGAAGCTGTAGACGGTGAGCACGACCGACGTCCACAGCAGAATCAGCCACGTCCACGTCGCATCGGCTGCGGTCAAGGGGGCGATTGCAAAGGCGACCGCGAACTGCTGGGTCGTGGTCTTGATCTTGGCCAGCTTGCTGGCCGGGACGTTGACGCCCTTGCTGCCCCAAAACACTCGGTACAGACTCATCGCCAGCTCTCGGGCGAAGATGATCGCGACCGGAAGCCACCAGAACTGACCGTTGTCGATGAGGGTCATCATCGCCAGCAGGACGAGCAGTTTGTCGGCCAGTGGATCGACGAACGTGCCGAAGTTGGTGATGCCATGACGGCGGGCGAGGTAGCCGTCGATGCCGTCGCTGACGCACAGCAAGAACCAGGCCAACAAAGCAATCCAGCTCCCCATGCCATCGTCAGGGATCACGATGAACATCACCGGAGCGATCAACATCCGTGCCACCGTGACCAAATTGGCCCACGTCGCGATCTTGGTGGGATCGACCGGCATCAGTCGACCTCGGCCGCACCGCCGGCCACGAGATCCGGCCCGAGCGCGTTGACGATGGTCACCTCATGAAACTGGCCCACCGCAAGGTCGTCCGCGACATGGATCACACCGTCGATCTCGGGCGCTTCATGATGACTCCGAGCAACCCCGCGCTCGTCGACGAGGACTCTGAGTGTCTCGCCGATCAGCGCGTCGCGACGGCTGGCCGTGATCGAGTCCTGCAGCTCGCGTAGCTCGGCGAGGCGGTCGTGCATCAGCGACTCGTCGACAGCACCGTCGAGGTTCATCGCGTACGTACCCTCTTCTGGGCTGTAGGCGAAGAAGCCGCACCAGTCGAGTTGGGCTGATTCGACGAAATCGAGCAGCTGGTCATGATCGTCCTCGGTCTCACCGGGGTAACCAACAATGAAGTTGCTTCGAAACGCAGCCTGCGATTCGCGGCCACGGATGTCCTCGATACGACGCAGGAACCGACTTCCGTCCCCCCAACGACGCATCCGCCGCAGCAGCGGTTTGCTGACGTGCTGCAATGACAGGTCGAAGTACGGGACACCGGTCGCGCAGATGGCGTCGATCAGATCGTCGCTGAGATCACTCGGGTACAGATACAGCAACCGCACCCAATCGGTGACGGCGGTGACGGCTGTGACCAGCGGGACGATGGATCCGGCGCCGAGTTCGTCGGGACGGTCCTTGCCGTAGCTGGCAAGATCCTGGGCGATGAGCACGATCTCACGAGCTCCGAGTTGTTCGACCTCGGTCAGAATCTGGGAGACGTCACGGCTGCGCTGCGGACCACGGAACGATGGGATCGCGCAGAAACCGCACGAGCGGTCGCAGCCCTCAGCGATCTTGACGTAGGCCCACGGCGACGTGGATTTGGGTCGTGGCAGGTTGAGCAGATCGAGGGTGGGCACCGGCGCTGAACCGACCGGGATCAGCTTGCGTTTGGGGCCTGCAAGCACATTGACCGAGACACCGAACCCAGCGACCTGATCGACCTCGGGCAGGGCCTCGGCCAATTCGGCACCGTAGCGCTCGGCCATACATCCGGTGACGACGAGCCGAGATCCGTCTCGGCGCTGATCTTCGAGCGACAGGATCGTGTCGATCGATTCCTGACGCGCTTCGCCGATGAATGCGCATGTGTTGACCACGACGAGATCGGCGGCGCCGGCATCGTCGGTGGCCACCATCCCATCCGCGAGCAGCGTCCCGATCAGCTTGTCGGAATCGACCTGGTTCTTGGGACATCCCAATGTCTCGATGTAGAACCGTTTTGCCACGATCAACGATGCTACCGAGCGTGTTCGCAGGCCGTTCGTTACTCGCGGGTAGCCGACGGCGCGATCTCTACAGGTTGTGCAACCGGAGGCCCTTGTACGGCCAACGAGTGGAGACCAGCTTGCCGCTGCCCGACAGCGTGATGAAGGCCGTTCGGTACTCGCCGCTGCCGTCGGTGTCACCGAAGCAGATGTTTGTCGTGAGTGGGTCGCCGGTGGGCACGTGTTCGATCCGCTGACCGTCGGGAGAAATGATGGTGATGCCACCGTTGACCAGGGTCGCAACGCACACGTTGCCGTCTCCGTCGACCCCGAGCGAGTCGAGCAGCTGCATCCCGGGCAGTCCGGCGAGGCAGACCGAGGTGTCGAGCGGGCCAGCAGCTTCGACCTGGCCAGGGGCGGTGATGTTGCGGTGCAACACGCGCCCGGTGTGGGTTTCGGCGAAGTACAGGTGCTTGCCGTCGGGCGACAGACCGATTCCGTTCGGCCCGTCGACCGGGTGGATGACCTCGGTGATCGATGATCCATCGGTCAAGGCGTAGTACACGCTGGTGATGTCGCTGGTGCGCGCTCCCCCGTCGCGGATGCCGTGATCGGTGATCCACATCCCGCCATCGGCGTCGAACACGATGTCGTTGGGGGCCTTGAGCGGGCGACCGTCGCACTCGGTGTACAGGTCGGTGACCTCACCTGAGTCGATGTCGACCCGTTGGATCCGACCACCGATGTAGGCCGCTGGGTCGAAGGGTCCCGGCAGGATCCACTCGCCGAGTTCGACCGGGGTGAAACACCCACCGTTGTTGCAGAGGTAGATCGCGCCATCCGGGCCGATCGCCATCCCGTTGGGGCCACCCTCGATCTCGGCAATCGTGGTCTTGGTGCCATCGGGCTGCACTCGAGTGATCCGAGGGCCGAACATCTCGACCACCAGGACCGAACCGTCCGGCATCGCAATCGGGCCCTCTGGGAACCGCAGTCCCGAGGTGACTTCGGTCAATTCCAATGGCAACGACACGGCATCCGACACAGCAACCCCCAACGCTCGACGCCCCGATCGAGACGTGGCGCCATCTTGCCAGAGCCGCCGCTGACCACGACGAGCCGAAGCCCGAGGGGGCAACCAGGCGATCTCAGGATCGGTTGCGCTCGGCTTCTTGCAGCAGTTCGAACTCCTCGACCGTCATCAACACCGAACGTGCTTTGCTGCCTTCGCTGGGGCCGACGATGCCGCCCTCTTCGAGCAGGTCCATGATCCGACCGGCTCGGGCGAATCCGACCTTGAGCTTGCGTTGCAACATCGACGTCGACCCGAGCTGGCTGCGCACCACGAGCTCCATGGCCTGGCGCGTCAACTCGTTGTCATCATCATCACCGCTGCCGCTGCCGCCGGAACTGCTGGTCGCGCTGGTCGACCCGAGCAGGCCGTTGTTGCCTCCACCGTCGTCGTCGCCCTCGACACCGGAGACGTAGGTGACTTCTGGCGCTTGGCGACGCCAGAAGCCGACGACTTTGCGAACCTCTTCCTCGGTGACGAACGAGCCTTGAATACGCTGGGCAACGTTGGAGTTGCCGGGCAACAGCAGCATGTCGCCCTTACCGACCAGCTTCTCGGCACCCGGCTGGTCGAGGATGACCCGGCTGTCGGTGAGGCTGCTGACCGCGAACGCCATCCGGGCCGGGACGTTGGCCTTGATCACGCCCGTGATCACGTTGACGCTGGGGCGCTGGGTGGCGATGATCAGGTGGATGCCGACCGCACGGGCTTTTTGGGCGATGCGGGTGATGCTCTCTTCCACGTCACGCGCTGCCACCATCATCAAATCGTTGAGCTCGTCGACCACCACGACGATGTACTCCATCCGTTGCGGCACGATCTCGCTGCCGGGTTCGGGTTGCAACTCGCCACGGTCGAACGCAGCGTTATAACCGCCGATGTCACGGAAACCGATCTCGAACAGCACGTCGTAGCGGCGGTCCATTTCCTTGCACGCCCACTGGAGCGCGTTGGCGGCCTTCTTGGGGTTCGTGACCGGCTGGGTGAGCAGGTGTGGCAACCGGTTGTACTGACCCATCTCGACCTGTTTCGGGTCGATCAGGATCAGCTTGACCTGATCAGGGGTCGATCGCATCAGCAACGACGTGATGATGCAGTTGATCCCGCTGGACTTGCCAGCACCGGTCGCACCGGCGATCAGCAGGTGCGGCGTGGTGGCGAGGTTGAGGAACACCGATCGACCGGCGATGTCCTTACCGACCGCGACATCGAGCGGGTGCGACGCTGTCTTGGCCTCGGCCGAGGTCATGATGTCGCCGAGCGCGACGAGCTGACGGGTGTGGTTGGGAACTTCGATCCCGATCGCCGAGCGACCTGGGATCGGAGCCAGGATCCGCACGTCGATCGCAGCCATTGCGTAGGCGATGTCGCGGTTGAGGCTGGTGACCCGGGCGACCTTGACACCGGAACCGAGTTCGAGCTCGTAGCGGGTGACCGTCGGGCCGACCGTCATACCCACCAACTTGGTCTCGACTCCGTGGGAATTGAGCGAGTCGACGAGGGTCCGGCCGCGAGCTTCCACCTCGGCCTTGTTGACCGTCTGGACACCGGAACGAACGAGGAAGCTGGCCGGGGGCAGGACCCATTGCCCCTTCTTGGCACCCGGGCCGAGGTCGAGTTCGGCCTGCTCGGCTGCGCCCGGCGCCGTGAGCTTGGGACCTGGCGCCCCCAGCGTTGGCGCCGGCAACAGCGGATCTGGTGCAGCGAGCGCCGAGGTCTTTTTGGTGCGGGGGCCCTTGGGCAGTTCTTCCTCTGCGTCGGCGTCGTAGATCTGGGGCGCCGGCGCACCGCTACCGAGTTCGAGCGTGCGTTCGCTGCTCAGGGTGGAGATGTCGCCCAGCGTTCGCCGCGCCGCGCGGCTGATCGGTCGGGTGAGCAGGCTGACCGAGCGCGACGTCTGTGAGGCCAGCGAACGAATCGTCAGGTCGGTGACGAGCAGCAGGCCGGCGAGACCGATTGCGAGCAGCAGCACGATGCCACCGATCTCGCCGATCAGGGCCCGAGCCGGAACGCCGATCACGGCGCCCAACCAGCCGCCGGCTCGCTTGAGCTGATCGAGGTTGGTCGAGATGCCGCCGTCATCGCGGACAATGTGGAGCAGGCCGAGAACGGACACGGCCAGAGCGCCCAGTCCAACGGTCAGACGCACCCGGTTCTCACTGCGACCCTGGCGAACCAGGGCGACACCGACAGCAATGAGCGCAACGGGAATGCCGAACCGGGCCAGTCCGGTGAACCACCCAACGGCGCTGTCGACGAACCGACCGAGAATTCCTGCAAGCTTGAAGTAGATGGCCAAGCCGGTGAGCACTCCCCCGGCGATGAAGGCAATTCCGACGAACTCGTTCTCTCGGCCGTCGACCGCTGTCCGCAAGTCGGCTCGGGTGCGATCACCGCGTCGAGCCGGGGTGGATCGGCTCTTCGTGCCGGCGCTGCGACCAGAGCCGCTGGACGACGAGTCGTCGCGGGTGCTCTTGCTGCCTTTGCTCGAACCGGATCGGGACGCGGCGGAGACGGTCTGACCGGCCGATCGAGCCGACTTCGTCTTTCGGGGTCTGCTCCCCCACGTGGCCATAGATGGCTAACGGTACCAAGGGGGTGCGCGCTCCCGATGGCATTGCCGTCAGGAGCCGGCTGTTGTGGTCGGGACGTCGAAGCTCTGATCCGTGCCGAGGATCGAGCCGCTACCGGAGAGAAAGACGGCGAACTCGGTCCCCTTCGTCGACTGGACGATCGCTCGATACTGCGCGCCACCTGCCGCAACACCCGTGATCGAGAACAGACGGAAGTCCGACGTGGGCAGTTCGGCCCGGGCCTTGGCGAGCACCAGGCCCGGGTCGAAATCGAGATCTCCGGCCACGAATGTCGGTCCGCTCGCCGCCAAAGGCGCGGCCGGTTCGCCGATGTCGCCGGACAGATACACGTACGCAACCGCTTGAGTCGCACCGTCGATCGCCACGAACAAATTGACGATGGAGGGCGTTGCGTTGATCTCGAAGTACTGCTGCGGCGCGCCCAATTTCGTCTCGAGCATTGCGATCGCAGCACTGATCTGCTCGACCCTCACAGGCGCCTCACCCGATGCAATCGGACCGATCGAGGTCGCCGCCGAGCCCTTGTCGGCACCAACGCCACCAACGCCATCGTTGGCTTCACCATTGGACGTGCATCCGCCGAACATCAGTCCTGCTGCAGCGACCAACGTCATCGCACCCGCGCCGAAACGACGGGCCGATCCCGCCATGTCAGGCCTCCATGACGACAGGAACGATCATCGGCCGGCGCTTGGTCCGATCGCTGACGAACTTCCCGGCTGCCTTGCGAACATCGCGTTCGAGCGCAACGACGTTGCGCTCACCCTTGGCCAAGGCCGATTCGACAGCAGCCGCGACTTGGTCACACGCCTCGTCGAGCAGATCTTCGGCCTCGGGCGCATACACCCAACCACGGGTGATGATTTCGGGGCCGGTGAGGACCTTGCCGGTGACGATGTCGACCGTGACGACCACCACGACCACACCTTCCTCGGCGAGCACCTTGCGGTCGCGCAGCACGCCTTGGCCGACATCGCCGACGATGCCGTCGACGTAGAGATAGCCCGACGGCACCCGGCCGCTGATGGCCAGTCCGTCGTCGTCGAGGGTGAGCACGTCGCCGTCCTCGCACAGGACGACGTTCTGTGGCGCCACGCCCATCACCACGCCGAGCTTGGAGTTTGCGACGAGGTGACGGTACTCGCCGTGAATCGGCACGTAGTACTCGGGCTTGACGATCGACAGGTAGGTCTTCAATTCGTCGGCTTGGGCGTGGCCGGTGGCATGCACATCAGCAATGCCGCTGTGGATCACGTCGACCCCGGCCCGGAGCAGGCCGTCGATGACCTTGTTGACGTTGCTCTCGTTGCCCGGGATTGCGTGGCTGGACAGGATGACGGTGTCGTTGTCGCCGACCTTGATCCAGCGGTTCTCACCGCGGGCCAGCAGCCCGAGCGCTGACATCGGCTCGCCCTGGGAGCCGGTGGAGACGATGCACAGCTGCTCCGGGCGGTACTTGTCGGCATCCTCGATGTCGATCAGCGACTTGTCCGGGATGTTGAGAATGCCCAGGTCGCGACCCATCCGCACGTTCTTCTTGATGCTCAGGCCGAGTGTCGCGACGATTCGGCCGTTGGCAATCGCGGCGTCGGCGATCTGCTGGATCCGGTGGAGGTGACTGGCGAAACTGGCGGTGATGATCCGCCGACCCTTTTGCTCGGCGAAGATGCTGCGCAGAACGGCGCCGACGGACGATTCGCTCGGCGCGTAACCGCGCTCTTCGCTGTTGGTGCTGTCAGCGAGCAGCAACCGCACACCCTCGGCGGAGGCGATTGCCCCCAGCCGGGCCAGATCCGTGCGGCGACCGTCGACCGGCGTGAGGTCGAGTTTGAAGTCGCCGGAGTGGATGATGACGCCCTGCTTGGTGTGCAACACGACGGCATGGGCGTGGGGCACGCTGTGGGTGACGGGGATGAACTCGACGTCGAAGCCGCCGATCATCCGCCGCTCGCCATCTTTGACGACGACCAGCTCGGTGCGGCCCATCAGACCGGCTTCCTCGATCCGGTTGCGAGCCAGGCCGAGCGTCACGGCCGAGCCGAAGATCGGGAAGCTCAACTCTCGAAGCAGGTATTGCAACGCTCCGACGTGGTCTTCGTGGCCGTGGGTGGCGACACAGCCGACAACACGGTTCGCGTTCTCGCGCAACCAGGTGAAGTCGGGCAGAACGAGGTCGATGCCATGCATGTCGGCGTCAGGGAACATCAGCCCGCAGTCGATCAGCAGCACCTCGCCGTCTTGATCGATAGCCATGCAGTTGCGACCGATCTCACCGAGACCGCCGAGGAAGATGATCTTGACCGGAGAGCTCACAGTGACTGGCTCAGGTCGAGGAGGACGACAGCGGGCGCGCGATCAGGCGCGAACGGGGCGAAGGGGAAATTCATCCCTCCATCGTGTCAGGTTGGCCAGTACTTCCGGCGCCCGCCGCTCGACAAAATCGGGTGCGTCGCCCATTGGCAGCCGAGCCTGACCAACCGGTATGCCGAGCAGACGCATCATTGCCTTGGTCGGCAATGGATTCGGAGCGTCGTCGCCGGTCTCGAACGCAAAGCTCTCCAACATCCGGCTGTTGACCACTCGTGCCCCCTCGGTGTCGCCCTTGTGCCAGAGATCGAGCATCTGTTGATGATCGTCGCCGGTCCAATGGGTTGCCACGCCAACGGTGCCCACGGCGCCGGCTGCGAGCAACGGCAAGGTCATTGGATCGTCGCCGCTGTAGACCTCGATACCGTCAGGAACCATGCTGATCAACCCTGCCGTCTCGCCAGGGTTGCCGGCAGCATCTTTCAGGGCAACGATGTTCGGAACCTCGCGAAACAGTTTGAGCATCGTCGAGGTGGAGATCTTGCGGCCGGTGCGGACGGGAATGTCGTACAACATCACGGGCAGGTCGCTCGCAGCGGCCATCGCCCGCAGATGCGCTTCGATTCCAGCCTGCGACGGCCGGTTGTAATAGGGGCAGACACCGAGCACGCCTGCCGCGCCCAGTGCCTTGGCCTCCTTGGTGAGCATCACCGAATGGGCCGTGTCGTTGGTGCCCGTTCCGGCGATGACCGGAATCGTGACGGCTTCGATGACTGCAGCGAACAGTGCCAACCGCTCGTCGTCGGATAACACCGGCGCTTCGCCCGTCGTCCC
>JBDSDH010000286.1:0-14247 GCA_039920665.1 Ilumatobacteraceae bacterium | reverse complement strand
GATGGTGTCGAGCAACGAGGAGAGGTCCTCGTCGGAGCCGGGCATGCCGATGCCGCGCATCGACCGGCCCTCACGGGCCACGGCAGAGATGATCTCGAAGTCGATGTGGTGGTCACCGGCGTCGAGGTCGATGAACAGCTGGTAGACCTCGTCGAGGACCTCGTCGGGACGAGCGTCGTGGCGGTCGACCTTGTTGATGATGACGATCGCCGGGAGGTCGAGCGACAGCGCCTTCTGGAGTACGTAGCGCGTCTGGGGCAGCGGACCCTCGGCGGCATCGACCAGCAACAGCACACCGTCGACCATGGTCAACGCCCGTTCCACTTCGCCGCCGAAGTCGGCGTGGCCAGGCGTGTCGACCAGGTTGATCTTGACGCCCTTCCAGGTGATCGAGGCGGCCTTGGCGAGAATGGTGATACCACGCTCTCGTTCTTGGTCGTTGTTGTCCATCACCCGGTCGACGACCGCTTGGTGGGCAGCGAAGGTACCGGTCGCGCGCAAGAGGGCGTCGACGAGAGTGGTCTTGCCGTGGTCGACGTGCGCGACAAGGGCGATGTTTCGTAGTTCAGTCATGATCCGGGGTTTCGTCGTGCCGACACGAGGGGCTCGGGGGGACCGAACTCGGGCGGCGAGGGTTACAGATTCTGTGGAGCGTTGAGGTGTGTGAGGCGCCGGCGACGCCGAGGTCCGTCCAGGACGGCGTCGTCAGTCGTCGGAGTCGGAGTCGGAGTCTGAGTCGGAGTCGTCGTCTTCGTCCTCGTCGAACGTGACGCCGTACTTTTCGGCCAATGCAGCGTACTCATCGTCCTCGCTGGGAGGACGATGGTCGGTGCCACCGAATCCCAAATCCAAGGCGCTGGGACCAGCTTGTTTCAGCTTTCGCGCTTCTTCGAAGCGGCGATGACGACCCTTCTTCACGGCAGGGCTCCGAATCTAGAGAAATAACATCGGGAGAGACCTTAGCGGTTGGGTGCGCCAACCTCACGGGTCACAGGAGTGTCCGTCGCTGAAACCCGGACAACTTCCCTGCTCAACGACGTATGGCCTCAGCCTACCTGCCAGGTACCCGCGGAACGCAGTAATGCGCGCAGGTCGTCGCGACCATGCTGTGCGCTGCTCGTCTCGTCCATCGACTCCGGACGCCGCTGCTTGGTTGCTGCAGCAACCAACTGGGCCCCAACCATCGAGCCGTAATCCGGCCGGTCCACGTCGCGGAAGACTCCGAACGGCGTCGGACCCCATGATCCGGTTGCTTGGGCGGCCTCGTTGGACAGTCTCGCGAGCGCGAACGCGAGGCTCGAATCCTCGCGATGAGCGTCGTGGATCAACAGCGCATCGACCCCGACATCGGCCACCTCGACGATTTGCAACCGCCCGTCGCTCCCCATCACGACGCCTGCGTGACCTTCGTCACCGAATCGAATCGGCTCGCCGTGGTGGAGGTCGATCATCATCTCCGGCCGGTTCTTGCGGCCGGTGACCGGATCGAAGGCGTCATCATTGAAGACGTTGCAGTTCTGGAAGATCTCGACGAACGACGCACCACGGTGGGCGTGGGCGGCGCGGAAAATTTCCATCATGTGCTTGCGGTCGAGGTCGTGGGTCCGGGCCACGAAGCTGGCCTCGGCGCCGAGAGCAACCGACAGGGGGTTGAAAGGCTGATCGATCGAGCCCATCGGGGTCGACTTGGTGACCTTGCCGACTTCCGAAGTCGGCGAGTATTGGCCTTTGGTGAGCCCGTAGATCCGGTTATTGAACAGCAGGATCGTGAGGTTCACGTTGCGGCGCAGGGCGTGGATCAGATGGTTGCCGCCGATCGACAGCGCGTCGCCGTCACCCGTGATGACCCAGACATCCAGATCGGGCCGAGCGACCGCGATGCCGGTCGCGATCGCCGGTGCCCGGCCGTGGATGCTGTGGATGCCGTAGGTGTCCATGTAGTACGGGAACCGGCTCGAACAACCAATACCGGAGACGAAGACGGTGTTCTCTGGGGAGATCTCCAGTTCGGGCATCAGGGTCTGGACCGCGAGCAAGATGCCGTAGTCGCCACATCCCGGGCACCAGCGCACCTCTTGATCGCTGGTCCAGTCCTTCTTGGCCGTGATCGGTCCGGTCGGCTCTGGCTTCATGCTGATGGTGACGTGCTCGCTGATGCTCATCGTGATGCTCCCATCGTGAAGTCGGTGGCCCACCCGGGGCCGGTCGCGTTGTCGAGTGCGGTTTCGAGTTCGGTTGCCGTGAACGGAAGGCCCTGGACCTTGGTGACGGGCCGAGCGTCGACCAGATACTCGGCCCGCACGATCCGGCACAGTTGCCCGAGGTTGAGTTCGGGCACGATCACCTTCGGGAACCGGCGCAACACCTCGCCGAGGTTGCTCGGCAGCGGACTGAGGTGGGTCAGGTGAACCCACGCGACCTTCATCCCCCGCCGTCGGCTGCGTTGCACTGCTGCATCGATCGCAGCCCACGTGGAACCCCAGCCGAGGATGCAGATATCGGCGTCGTCGTCGCCGACGATCTCGACAAGCGGGATGTCCTTGGCGATCCCGGCGATCTTGGCCGCGCGGAGGCGCACCATCCGTTCGTGGTTCTCGGGCGTGTAGTCGATGTCGCCACTTCCGTCACGCTTCTCGAGCCCGCCGACGCGGTGCATCAACCCTGGCGTGCCCGGGATCGCCCACGGCCGAGCGAGCGTTTCGGGGTCGCGCATGTACGGCCAGTATTCCGGTGACCCGTCCGGAGCGACGTGATTGAACTCGGTCGCGAACGGCACCCGGATGTCGGGCAGGGTGTCGACATCGGGCAGCAACCACGGCTCGGAGCCATTGGCGATGTAACCATCGGACAACAGAATCACCGGGGTTCTGTACTTCAGCGCGATGCGAGCGGCCTCGATCGCAGCATGGAAGCAGTGACTCGGGCTGTATGCCGCGACGATCGGCAACGGCGCCTCAGCATGGCGACCGAACATCGCGATGTTGAGATCGGCGGCCTCGGTCTTGGTCGGCAACCCGGTCGATGGTCCACCTCGCTGGATGTCGATCAACAACATCGGCAGCTCGAGCGACACGGCCAAACTGATGGTCTCGCTCTTCAAGGCGACACCGGGACCGCTGGTGGTGGTCACGCCGAGGTGGCCCGCGAAGGCGGCACCGAGTGCCATCCCGGCTGCTGCGATCTCGTCCTCGGCTTGCACGGTGCGGAGGCCGAAGTGCTTGTTCTTGGAGAGTTCGTGGAGGATGTCGGAGGCTGGCGTGATCGGATAGCTACCGAGGAACACCGGGAGTTCGGCGAGTTGGCCGGCGGCGATCAGTCCCCATGCGAGGGCGATGTTGCCGGAGATGTTGGTGTACTCGCCAGCCCGCATGTGGGCGGACTCGATCTGATAGGCGTGATCGAACAGTTCGGTCGTCTCACCGAAGTGGTATCCGGCGTTGAATGCAGCGGTGTTCGCCGAGCGGACCAACTCGTCCTTGAACTTGGACTCGATCCACTCCCATGTCGGTTCGCGGGGGCGGCTGAACAGCCACGAAATCATCCCCAACGCGAAGAAGTTCTTCGATCGCTCGGCATCGCGGTTCTTGACGCCGAGCGGAACCGTGGCCTGGATCGTCAGCGACGTCATCGGCACTTCGACCACGCGATAGTTGCTGAGCGAGCCATCCTCGAGCGGGTTGGTGTGATAGCCGACTTTGGTCAGATCGCGCTCGACGAACGAATCACGATTGACGATCAGCAGTCCGCCCTGTTCGAGCCGACCGATATCGGCCATCAACGCCGCAGGGTTCATCACGATCAGCACGTTCGGCGCATCGCCAGGCGTGGTGATGTCGTGATCGGAGATGTGGACCTGAAAGCTGGAGACACCGTTGACGGTGCCCGCCGGAGCGCGGATCTCGGCCGGATAGTCCGGCAGGGTGCTGAGATCGTTGCCGAAAATTGCGCTCGAGGAAGTGAATCGATCCCCCGTGAGCTGCATCCCGTCACCGGAGTCACCCGCAAACCGGACGACGACTCGGCTGATGGACTCTGCTGGCGACTTCCGCTCGACCGTGTCGGTCATCGGGCACCTCCTGAGTTGTGGGGCGCCATTGCCCCGGCGGTGAGCCCCCGCTCACCGCAACGCGAACCATACACCTGCTCCATGACAGCCGCTGGCATCTGTTGGACCCCATGGACGACTCGGCCGACTTCGGAGCACCGGAACCAACCAGCACCCAGACCCGACCCTGGTGGCAGACTGCTCGACGAGGCCAAGATGCAATCGATGGGCTCGCCGAGGCGACGGTGTTGGTCAGCACGGTGCCCCGCGATCCGTTCGCTCCGTCCGATGGCGTGGTGCCCGCCAACTCAGCGATCGTTGCCCACCCCGCGTGAGCCGACCACCAGTTGCCGCGGGGTACCGCAACAGCGCCCTCCGTGGCAACATGGGGTATGGGTCGAATCGTTGCGATACTCAATCAAAAAGGTGGCGTGGGCAAGACCACCGTCACCCTTGGTCTGGCTTCCGCGGCGGCCAACGCCGGCCAGAACGTGCTGGTGGTCGATCTCGATCCACAGGCCTCGAGCACGTGGGTGCTCGGGATCGAGCCGGGCGAGGTCCCGGTGTCGACCGCCGAGGTGCTCGGCAAGACCAACCCGACCGAGGCGATCTACGAGTCCGAGTGGAGCCCCTACATCCACGTGATGCCAGCTTCGAACCGGCTGCAACCGCGTGAACAGGGCAAACCGAAACGACTCCGCGAGGCGTTGCAACAGGTCGCCCGGGGTTACGACGCAGTGCTGATCGATTGCCCTCCGAGCCTCGGCAACCTCACCACCAGCGGACTGACCGCAGCCGATCACGCGATCATCGTGGTCGAGCCGTCAGCCCTCGGCCTGCGCGGCATCACCGCTGTCGCGGACGTGATCGATCAGGTCTGGGACGATCACAACGGCGAACTCGAACTCGCCGGTGTGATCGTCAACAAAGTTCCCGGCGTGTCCGGAGAGGCCGATCGACGCTACGACGAACTGATCCGGATCGTCGGCAAGAAGGCGATTTGGCAGCCGACGATCCCACAGCGAGTGATCGTCAACCAGGCCACCGGCGAACGCCGTCCGATCCACAGCTACGGTGCCCGCTCGGCCGACGTCTCGCTGGCGTTCGACCAACTCTGGAAGAAGCTGCGCAGGGTCACCAAGGATTGATCGCTCGGTTTACGGGACGTCGATCAGTTTGAGGCCGCCACGGCCATCGAATGTGAGTCCGGCTCGTCCCTCGACGAGACGGGTGACGTTGTCGCCGAGCATCTCGGCGCGCCAACCGGTGGAGAGGCGCCCGTCGGGATCCTTGCGAAGCAGCGACATGATGTCGCCACGGGTCGCGAGCAACGCCGTGTCGATCTTTTCCTGGCGGGCGAGTTCGCTGACCCAAGCCGAGACGAGGGTGATCGCGGGGCGCAGATTGCGGTCGAGTTCGTCCCCGTCGGCTGCAGGCAGGTGGAGTTCTTGCTGCAGCCCATCGTGGACCGCAGCAATAATCTCCTTGCCGAGGTTGCCCCGCCAGTGTCGCTCGTCGACGCCGCGCGAGTGGGCGAGTTCGTCGACCGTACGAGGCTGCTTCTGGGAAATACCGAGAATGGCCAGGTCGGGCAGAATCTGACGGACCGGTGAATCGACCGCCATCGCCCGACGCTCGCGCCACGCAGCCAGCGCCCGGGCGACACCTCGCGCCTTGGGTTTGAGGGTTCGGACGTCTTTGAGTCTCAGCCACGCGCCGTCAGGATCATTGCCACTGACCGGCTTGAGGCGAAGCTCTTCGCACGCCGCCTCAGCCCAGGCGAGACGGCCCTTGCGTTCGAGTTGGGCGACGAGCAGATCCTGCAACTCGAGCAGGTGGGCGACGTCACTCGCGCCGTATGACTTCTGATCGTCGGTCAGCGGTCGCCGCAGCCAATCGGTGAGCCGGTCACCTTTGGGAACGCTGATCTTCAGCTCACCCTGGAGCAGGCTGAGCAGTGACGGCGTGCCGTACCCGACGAAACCGGCTGCGAGTTGGGTGTCGAACAGTCTGCGGGGAATCGCGCCACAGCTGTGCGTCAGCACATCGAGATCTTGCTGCGCGGCATGGAGGACAGCGACCACATCGCTCTCCAGAAGTGGCTTGAGGGCCGTGACATCGACCGCCAACGGGTCGACCAGGGCGATGCCACCATCCCAGG
Source organism: Ilumatobacteraceae bacterium (assembly GCA_039920665.1). Classification (GTDB taxonomy): domain Bacteria; phylum Actinomycetota; class Acidimicrobiia; order Acidimicrobiales; family Ilumatobacteraceae; genus WLMZ01. The sequence goes on along the minus strand of JBDSDH010000286.1, from coordinate 8,041 downwards.
CGAACTGCGCCAGGGCCAGGCGAGGGTAGTAGGTCCGCTCGCGATGGAACTCGGTGTCGAAGGCGTAGCGCGGCTGGCGCAGCAGCATTTCGACGAGTTCGACGAGGTCGTCCTGCGTCTCGATCCACTGATATGTCATGACGTGGCCGCGCTCGTCACGAAGGCTGATCGCCTGTCACGACCTCGCGGCCACTCGTGATCCAGTCCATCGTGCCACCGGCGATGTTGATGACATCGAGCCCCTGGCCATCGAGGAACTCGCAGGCCCGCATGCTGCGGCCCCCGGATCTGCAGATGACGTAGCTGGGACCGTCGCCGCGGAACGCATCGACGTTGTCGGCAACGGTGCCGAGCACCACCAACCGTGCACCAGTGACGTGCCCGTCGCTGTATTCGTCGATCTCGCGGACATCGATCAGACGCAACGCCGGATCGATCTGGATCTTGGTGGCCAGCTCATCGACGCTGATCTCTTGGATTGCCATACGGGGCACGCTACTCATTCAGTAGCTGGTCAGGGGTGTTCACATTGCGAACGCGGGCTGAGTCAACCGGAACGCCCACCACCAGAAGTTCAGCGGCCGTATCGATCGCACGGTGCACGGACCGTTCGCCACCATCGAACGCTGCATCCAGAGCAGCGAGGCACGCCGTGTTCCAGATCGCGATCAACGGCTCGCGTCGGCTGGTGACGGCGATGGTGAGCGATGGCTTTCGACGGTCTGGGTCACGTGCGTCGAGCAGCGCGACGAGCGTCGCGACATCGAGACCGGGCAGATCACAGGCGACCACGAACGCAGCATCGGCGCCGATGCTGATCGCGTGTGAGAGCGAGGTGATGATCGCTCCGAGCGGGCCCTCACCGGGATGTGAGTCCGGGATCGAGGCAGCGCTGCCGGTGAGATGTGCGGGACCGATCGCGACGACCGGACGGCACCCGGACGCCGTCAGCATCGCCGCAGTGCGATCGACCATGGTCGATCCCCCGACCTCGATCAACGCCTTGTCACGACCCATCCGCCGGCTCTGACCACCGACCAGAACAGCGCCCAGGACAGCCGCCGACCGAGCCATCAGCCGTGGGCCGGCACGCCCGACGGATCGAGTTGGAGGATGAACATGCTGATCCGCTCTGCCTCGTCGACTTCGCCGATCCGGTCGGCCATCATGCCCAGCCCTCTCAACGCACGAAGAAAGCCGCGATTGGTCTCGTGTGTCCAGCGCACATAGCCGGATCCACGCCAGCCGTTGGCCCGCAAGGTGTCGAGCCCGCGGTGGTAGCCGACCCGGTAAGCGGCATAGCGCTCGATGTCGTCGCGGCCGAGATCGCCGAGCAACGCCCACGCATCGACGTAGCGGGGGAATCTGGCGATGACCGCAGTGACCGCGTCGCGACGATCTGCGGCATCAGTGGCCATCGCTGCCGCGAGCGCGCTGGAAGCCGCAGCATCTGCGGTGGGCAGCACCGTGGATGGTGGGCCTTGAGTCGTGAGGTGAATCGGTCGGTCGTCGCTCATCCCGTCACCTTACGGCGAGCACCCCGAGACCAGTCGAGAGCGGCGGGCAGTATCCCCCATTGCCGCAATCCTCACTCCTAGGGTTGCGCCGATGGACGCCACGGCCACGCTCGCGCTCACCTACGGGTCGGCCAAGAACATCGCGATTCTGATCGTGATCGCGCTGGTGGCCGTCGCACTGTTGATGGCCAAGGTGATGTCGAACATCAGTCGCAAGGCACTCGCGCTGCTGATCTGCGCGGGTCTCGTGCTCGGAGTCTGGACCCAACGCCAAGCGCTTCAGCGGTGCGCCGACAGCGTCCGCGAGATCCCCGACGGCCGAGTCGCGAGCTGTCAGTTCTTCGGCCAGGAGATCGAGATCAGAGCACCTCAGCCCTGATCACCGACCAGCTTCATGACCGATCGACTCGCCGTCGCCCACGGTTCCCCCGCGGCGACAGCCAACGCATCGACGATCGTGTCTGCGAACAGTTGTGAGTGGCTGTTCGGCGCATCGTGGCGAGCTGCAGCCAGCACGAACAGCTGACTGTCCGGAAATCGCTCGTGCAGGAACTGCATTCCCCGGGCGTGATGGGCGGCGCCGTTGGCACCGAATCCGAGCACCAGCGGACACGTGATCCGGTCGGCGTGCCACGGTTCGTTGGCCTGCAGATCACGGAGCTCGCCGACCAAGGCGGCGCCCTCCGCTCGGCGGGTCTCGCGAGTCTTGGCCGGAAGCCCGTCCCAGACCGCATCGCCGACGAGGCGGCGCATGAACCGTTCTGCCGCTTCAGCGGTGGAACCCTCGGTCGCGCGGGCGGCCGCTCCTGCGGTGGTGCCCGGCCACCACGGCTCCCAGGACAGCGGGGTCTCGTAGATCGCCACACCGGCCACCACGTCAGGATGCAACATCGCCGTCGCCATCGCGATGTTGCCGCCGTAGCTGTGACCGACGAGCAGCGCTCGTCGTCCAGCGAGCAACGCGACGAGGTCTTCGACCTGGGACCGCATGTCGAATGGCCCGGGATGTTCACCTTCGCCAGGAACCGAACGGCCATAGCCGCGACGGTCGAAGCGCAACACCCGGAACCGGTCGTCGAGTCGACGGCTCAGCCGCAACATCCCGGACGATCGGTCCATCGTTCCGTGGATGAGCGCAATCATCGGGTGGCCCACTGCGCCCGCTTCGTTGGACCAGATCGCCACGCTCATTCGATCCGCACGAGACGCAGCACGTCGGTTGCAGCCCCACTCGCCCGATCAGGCGCACCGGCCAGCACAGCGACCACCGACCCGGCTGAGATCATCCGCTCGCGGACTGCAGCCTCGATCGCGAACCAGACGAGTTCGTCAGTGGACCGGTAGCTGTCGACCTGGATCGGACGCACGCCCCACGTCAGCGACATCGCCCGAACGGTTGCCGGATCCGGGCTGATGCCGATCAAATTCGCGCTCGGCCGGAACCGAGCCATCGCCGACGCGGTCCGACCCGATCTGGTGCAGCACAGGATTGCCTCGGCCCCGGCGTCAGCGGCCGCCTGGGCGCAGGCGTGCGTGATCGCCATCGTGATCCGGTCGCTGGAGTCGGTCCATTGGGTGCGCTGCATCCGGCCGAGCCGTGCGCTCCACTGGCGATACGACGCTTCTGATTCGGCTCGCTCAGCGATTCGCGCCATCGTCCGCACGACGAGCACGGGGTCGTGTCCGATCGCGGTTTCGGCCGACAGCATCAAGGCATCGGTGCCGTCGAACACGGCGTTGGCGACGTCGCTGACCTCGGCCCGAGTCGGCGCCGGAGACACGATCATGCTCTCCAACATCTGGGTCGCCGTGATCACCGGCACGCCCACCTGGACGCAATGGCGGATGATCTGCTTCTGGAAGTGGGGTACGTCTTCGAGGGGGCACTCGATGCCGAGATCGCCGCGAGCCACCATCACGGCGTCGCTCACAGCGATGATCGATTCGAGATTGGTGATCGCAGGAATGGTCTCGATCTTGGCGATCAATCGCGTCGCGTGTGGTGCGATGGCGGCGCGTACCTTGTCCATGTCGGCTGCGGTTCGCACGAACGACACGCCGAGGAAGTCGGTTCCTTCTGCAGCCATCGCTGCAGCGAGAACCAGGTCTTCATCCGTCGGAGCGGTGAGTCGAAGGCGCTCGCTGGGCAGGTGCACCCCAGGTCGACCCTGCACGCGCCCGCCCGATTCCACCAGCGCGGTCATGTCGACGACTCCTACCGAAGTGCATCGCAGCGAGATTCCGCCGTCACCGACCACGATCCGGTCGCCAGGCTGCACGTCGAGCAACAACGACGGATAGTCGACGCAGACGTTTGCGACCGTGCTGTCGTCGTTGCCTGGACGCATCCGCACGATGCTTCCGACGACGAGTTCGACGCCGTCATCGGGGAACCGACCGGCGCGCACCTTCGGGCCGGGCAGGTCGGCGAGAATCGCGATCGGCCTGCCGACTGCGAGCGACGCCGCGCGGACGACTCGCAGACGCTGAATGTGCTCGTCGAGCGGGCCGTGGCTGAGGTTGAGACGAACGACATCGACGCCGGCCAGCATCATTGCTTGCAGCACCTCGGCCGACTCACTGGCGGGACCGACGGTGGCGACGATCTTGGTCCGACCGACCGTGGACTGCACCCGAGCGAGACCGTCGTCGGTCAATTCACCATCGCCGGCCACGCCGTCGAGATCTCCGTTGATCAATTCATCGTTCACAGGTGCTTGTCTATTCGTCCATGGAGTTGTTGTTGATTCGTCATGCACTGCCCGTTCGACGTGAGTTGTTGGAGGGTGCGGCAGATCCCGAGTTGAGCGAGGCCGGTTTCGCCCAGGCCCACCACCTGGCCGAGTACCTGTCGACCGAGACCGTGCACGCAATCTATGCCAGTCCGCTGCGACGAGCGGTTCAGACGGCTGCACCGCTCGCGACTCGCTTCGGCCTGCCGGTCCACGAGGTCGACGCCATCGCCGAATACGACCGGCTGTCGAGCGAGTACGTCCCGATCGAAGAACTACGGGCCAGCAACGACGCCCGTTGGCAGAAGATGCTGGCCGATGACTGGACCGATCGCCCGGAGACCAAGGTCGAGTTCGCGACCCGCATCAGCGATGCAATCGAACGGATCATCGCCGATCATCGCGGCGAGAACGTCGCCGTGGTCTGCCACGGTGGCGTGATCAACGCGTACCTCGCACGTGTGCTCGCCACGCCCGACAGCACCAGCTTCTTCTACCCCAACTACACCTCGATCCATCGAGTGGTCGCTTCGAGTGCCGGCCAGCGACAGGTGTTGACGATCAACGAGACCGGCCACCTGCGCGGAACGGGACTACCGATCGGGCTCTACGGTAAGTGACGTGAGCACCGACGATCTCCTCGCCTATCTCGACTCCTCCCCATCGCCGTGGCACGCCGTCGCGTCGTCGGTCGACCGACTCGTGGCGGCCGGTTTCGAGCAGATCGCCGAGAACGCGACGTGGCGACAGGTCGACCGCGGTTATGTGGTTCGCGGCGGTGCGCTCGTTGCGTGGAGCCACCCGAGCGGCTCGCGCACGGCATGGCCCTTCCGGATCGTCGGCGCCCACACCGATTCGCCATGTCTGCGGATCAAGCCGCGACCGGACACGGGTTTGCTCGGTTGGCGCCAACTCGCGGTCGAGATCTACGGCGGCGCCCTGCTCAACTCGTGGCTCGATCGCGATCTCGGGATTGCCGGCCGGGTCGTTCTGCGCGACGGATCGATCCGCGACGTCTTGATTCGGGAAGCAATCGCGCGGGTGCCACAGCTCGCGATCCACCTCGATCGCGACGTCAACGACAAGGGTCTGCTGCTCGACAAGCAACAGCATCTGACGCCCATTTGGGGCACAGGTGTCGCCGCCGACGGCGACTTCGGCTCGTGGCTCGGGGACAGGATCGAGGTCGCTCCGACGGAAATCGCGTGGTGGGAACTGTGCTTGTTCGACATCACGCCGGCAGCGATCATCGGCGCCGACCGATCACTGATCGCGAGCGCCCGGCTCGACAACCAGCTCAGCTGTTGGGCCGCGACACATGCGATCATCACAGCTGTGCCGAGCCGCCGGCACACGTCGGTGATCGCCTTGTTCGATCACGAAGAAGTCGGATCGGAGAGCAGCACCGGAGCTGCCGGTCCGCTGCTGTCCACCATGCTCGAGCGGCTCGCGACCGGTGTCGGCGCTGACCGCGACGGATTCCACCACGTGCTTGCTGGATCGTCGTGCATCTCGGCCGACAACGCCCACGCTGTCCACCCCAACTACCCCGAGCGACACGATCCCGGGCACCGTCCAATGGTCAACCTCGGCCCGGCAATCAAGGTCAACGCCAACCAGCGATACGCCACCAGTGCCGAGACGGCCGTGCTGTTCCAGCAGGCGTGCGAGCGGGCAGACGTCCCGTGGCAGGTGTTCGTGTCGCGCAACAACATGCCTTGCGGTTCGACGATCGGGCCGATCACCGCCACTGCGCTGGGCATCCCGACGGTGGACATCGGGGTTCCCCAACTGTCGATGCACAGTGCACGCGAACTGTGTGGTGTGAACGATCCGCAGTTCCTCACCCGAGCCCTGGCGGCCTACTTCAGCGGCTGACCGCCCGACGGGTTGTCAGGATTCGCGATCCGGTGTGATTGGGCGGTTCGGATCCGGTGCAACCGTCGGCCGTCGCTCGGCGCGATCGAACAGACCCTGCAGCGCATCGTGCAACTCGGCAGTGACTCGCTTGACCTCGCTGCGCGACGCCCGCCCGTTGTCGCCGACGATCGGATAGATCGGCTCGCCGACGATCACCCGAACCTTGTGAGGATGGATGAACTTTGCGTGCTTGGGCAGCACCCGCTCGGAACCACCGATACCGACCGGAATGATCGCCACGTTGCCCCGCACGGCCACGTAGGCGGCACCTTCGAACAGTGGTTGCACGATCGGGCCCGACTTGCGCTCACCCTCGGGGAACATCACGATCGGCTCGCCCACCTTGAGCAATTGGAAACAGCGCTTGAGGGCCTCGATGTCGGTCGTGCCGCGCGAGACGGGGAATCCGCCGACGGACGAGATCCACCAGCCGAATGCGCGGTTGTTCCACATCGAGTCCTTGGCCATGTATCGCAACCGGCGGCGGGTGACCACCGCCGCGATCGGCGTGTCGATGTAGCTGCGGTGCACCGGCGCGAGGATGAATCCGCCAGTCGTGGGGACGTGCTCTTTGCCCTCGACAGTGATCCGGGTGACAAGGCGTGTCGTCCCGGTGATCAGGGTCTTCCAGATCTGGTAGTTGGCCTTGCTGAGCCGGCTCTGGTCAGCGAGGAAGGTCTCGACCTTGCTCATCGGCGTTCGTCGACGTTCTCGAACAATTGCTCGATCTCGTCGAGCACCTCGGCAATCGTCATGCCCGTGGTGTCGACGGTGACGGAGTTGTTCGCTTCCTTCAGCGGGCTATCGGCGCGACTGGTGTCCTTGCCATCGCGGATCGCAATCGCTCGTTCGATCTCGTCGACATCGCCACCGGCTTCGGCAACGCGGCGCTCGGCGCGAACTCGTGGCGAGGCAGTCAGGTAGAGCTTGAGGGTCGCGTCGGGGAACACAACCGAGCCGATGTCACGCCCTTCGATCACACCGCCACCCCGAGCCTCGGCCCACGCTCGTTGACGACCGCGTAGCTCGGTCCGCACCTCGCTGTTGGACGCAATCGAGCTGACCGCCGCGGTCACATCCGGACGGCGGATCGCAGTCGTTGCATCGATCCCGTCGACCGTGACGGTCACCCGACCGACGTCGAGCGAGACCTCACGAGCCAATGCGCCAACGGCAGCCTTGTCATCGACATCGAGTCCACGGTGCATCGCTGCGAACGTAATGGCCCGATACATCGCTCCGGTGTCCAGATACTGAAGCCCCAGCCGCTGAGCGAGAGCCTTGGCAATGGTGGACTTGCCGGCGCCGGCCGGCCCATCGATCGCAATCACGTGCATCGGGCGTTCGCTCACCAGCTGGTGCCCTGCGGGCGACCCTCTTCGTAGCCGGCCGCACTCTGAACCCCGACGACCGCTCGCTCGTGGAACTCGGGGATCGTCGCTGCGCCCGCGTAGGTGCAGGCGGATCGCACCCCGGCGACGATCTGATCGATGATGTCCTCGACACCAGGACATTCGGTGTCGAGGTACATCCGCGAGGTGCTGATGCCTTCCTCGAACAACTCCTTGGCGGCCCGTTCGAACGGGGTTTCGAACCGGGTGCGGTTCTTGACTGCCCGGTTGGAGGCCATCCCGAAGCTCTCCTTGTACAGGCGGCCGTCGGGTGAGCGCAAGGTGTCGGCTGCCGATTCGTACGTGCCGGCGAACCACGAACCGAGCATGACGCTGGCACCGCCGGCTGCGAGCGCGAGCGCGACATCGCGCGGGTAGCGAACTCCGCCGTCGGCCCAGACGTGCTTGCCGTGGCGTGCAGCCGCAGCAGCGCACTCGAGTACCGCCGAGAACTGCGGTCGACCGACCCCTGTCATCATTC